>JAZQNB010000034.1:0-12928 GCA_045627085.1 Lachnospiraceae bacterium
CCATGCGCTCTCATTGCTGGAATCATACTCCTACAACCAGGTCTCAAACATGACCGGAATATCAGTCAGCACACTGTATCGTGCTAAGCTACGAAATAAGAGGTAAAAAAGAACTTACACACTTTACTTGACAAACCCGGATGTATAAATGATATCCCCGTTGTTCTCGCTTACAGCAAGAACCTTATCCTGGTCATAGACGATTTCACGCGGTCGCCCTCCGAAATATTCAAATGCCTTGATATGTGCTCTGACAAAAGTATCCGTTGTAAATGGTCTTTCCTGCCACAGCACATACTTATACCTTGAGTGAGACAGAACCATTGCAAAGCAGTAAATCTTTTTATGTCTGCCTGTTGCAGTGGGCACTGATATTTCACCCATATCAACCTGTCCCTGTTCACCGGGAGCACGCTCATCAGAGGCTTCGTACTGCCTGGTGTCATCAGGTTTCTTGATGTCGTATTCTTCTCGAATACTATTCACGTAATCCTGGAATGAGCGTTTCTGAAAGTCCAGTGTTTCCAATGGACTTCGTTCCTTACACCAGTCATAAAGCTGCGCTGCAGTTATGTCTGGGAATTCAGAAAGCCATTCAATAATCAACTCCTTGTAAACATCAGGTTTTCTTGCCCGATGTTTAGTCGATAGGGCCTCGTACTCGGTAGGAGTCATGTCCCAGTACTTGGTTACGGTTTCTCTGTGCTTGCCGATCAGGTCAGCTACATGCTTTTTTGAGAAGCCTATTCGTTTTAGTCGTTGGATATCAGCATACATAATCCAATCAATCATCCTTTCATCACCTCCAGATGTCATTATAAACATCCTTCGGAGTTATTTATATGATTGCTGGTTTCTGTTCCTAAAGTGCTGGTTTTTAACTGCCGAAAACTGCTGGTTTTATTCTACTCTTTACATTAATATGGAGCTTCAACAGATAAATTCCATTGAACAACAAATTTCCGGCTATAACGATACAATTTTGTCGCTTAAGTCCAATCTGACAAATGCAAAATTGCAATTAGCCACAGTTACTGACACGGATAATGAGTCAAAGGAAAGGGTGGCCGTTCTTACCGAAAAAGGAAATGTAGCAGCTGAAATATTAGCATATCAGGATAAAGTGAAGGAATGCGAGAATTATCTGAAAAGCTATGATATTCAAAACGACAATTGTATAGTTAAAGCAAATATGTCAGGATATTTTAATACTTCGAAAGAATTAAAGAAGGGTAGTTACGTACAGGAAGGAACCACAATTGGCAGTATCTATCCAGAATCCGAGTCAAAATATTTTGCTGAAATATATGTTGAGAATTCCGATATTGCTAAAATAAAGGAAGGACAGGAAGTGAAATATGAAATTGCAGCCTACCCGTCCAATGAATATGGCTATTTTTCAGGTACCGTAGAAAATATAGCAAAGGATATATCTGTTGAGCAAAGCACGGGATATGCTTATTATTTGGTAAAGGTAAGCTGTGAGGATCTGACACTGAAGGATAAAGACAACGAAGAAGTCTCTCTTATTAACGGAATGGCATGTCAGGCCAAAATTGTAACCGACGAAGAAAATGTATTGAGATATATCTTAAAAAAGATAGATTTGCTTGACTGACCGGTCCTTGTTAATAATGACAGCTTTGGGATGGTAGAAAGGTGCGCGCGATCATTTGCGTGCACCTTTATTATTATATGTACGTTTCTTGTAATAAATTTTTTTTGTGCTATAATGGTGGAAAAGTATATGTTGTAGGAAGGATGCAGAAAAATGATTATTCTCTACTTTATATTGTGGATAATATTCGTAGGAAATTTAACGCTTGAGAGTGCTTTGTTTGGAATAGCCATAGCCATAGCCATATTTGCCTTTGTCTGTGCATTTATGGATTACAGTCTTAAAAAGGAGCTTAAGTTTTATAAAAATATATTCAGAGGAATAGGATATGCGTTTCTTTTGGTTGTCGAGGTAGTTAAAGCCAATCTTTTTGTGATGAAAATGATTTTGACTCAGAAGGAAGAAATAGAACCTATGTTGGTTTCTTTTAAGGGAAAATTGAAAACTGATGTGGGCAGAGCTTTTTTGGCTAATGCAATTACTATGACTCCCGGCACAATTACTGTTACGTTAGAACAGAATGAGTATGTAGTTCATTGCCTTGACAGTACATTGGCAGAGGGTATTGATGACCAGGAATTTGAGAGAAGATTGTTGGCAATAGAAGGAGATGAAAAGAATGATTAGTAATATACCTGAAATCTTTTTAATTATTATACTGTCAATTCTTGCCATCCTGGTAGTACTGTGTTTGATACGCGCCATTATCGGTCCCAGAGTAACCGACAGAATAGTATCCACTAACATGATGGGAACATTGGTTACTACAATTATAGCAATTCTTGCGGTTATGAAGGGCGAAGGATATCTGGTAGATATTTGCATTATTTACGCTTTGCTAAGCTTTTTGGCAGTGGTAGTACTAACCAAGGTTTATATGGGAGTTTATAAAGAGAAGAAGGAGGAAGAAAACAATGAGCGCGATTGAGATAATCAGACTTGTAATAGGGTTTTCATTGCTCCTTTTAGGACTTATTTCTTTTGTGATAGAAATAATCGGAGTGTTTAAATTTAAATATGTTATGAACAGAATGCATGCGGCTGCCATAGGAGACACTATGGGAATTGGTTGCTCTATCCTTGGATTAATTGTTATATCAGGATTTAACTTTACATCGTTAAAACTTTTAATAACAGTTGTTTTTTTATGGTTCTCTTCGCCTGTGTCATCACATCTTATTGCAAGGCTGGAAACTACAACCGACGAAGAACCGATGGAGCATTATGATGTCTATGATGTTACTACGGGAGAACTTATCAGTAACAAACAGATTGAGAAAAAAGAATGGGAGGATGCTGAATAATGAGTATATTTACTGATATCCTGCTGGTTTTCCTTTTCGTTTGTGCTTTGGCATCAAGCTTTTCAAAAAAGCTTCTCAATTCCATATTGATATTTATGGTATTTTCATTGGTTATGAGTATCATCTGGATTATTTTGGAGTCTCCTGATCTTGCCATTACGGAAGCAGCTGTTGGCGCGGGTGTTACAAGCATTCTTTTCTTTATTACTTTAAAGAAAATTCGTGAGATTGTAAGTACGGATTCAAAGGAGGAAAAGGCTGATGAGTAGAAAACTGAGCAATAAAGAATACAGTAAGACCTTTTCCTATAAATTCAATTTATGGCTTTCAGGCAGAAACGATACCTTTGCGGGCAAAGTGGAGATGAAACCACAGGAGGTTAAGAAGCTAAGCTATGAAGAATTGCAGGTAAAAGAACTGGCGAAGCATGAACTTCACGAGAAGGTTTATGATATTAAGAATAATAAGGAACTTAATTGGCTGGAGAAGGTATACAATATTTTCTCGATAGGCTTTTGTGTGGTATTGGCTGTAATGTTGCTTATGGCCGTTTCAAATTTGCCCCAATTTTCCGACGCTGACAATCCTGTTAATAATGAAGTTGCTGAAAGATATATTGAAAAGGGACTTGAAGAAACAGGCGCGGTTAATATAGTAACGGGTATGATTTTGGATTATCGTGCATTTGATACCTTGGGAGAATCGCATGTATTATTTGTCGCTACATGTGCAGTCCTATTGCTTTTAAGAAAGAGCAAAGAAGAAGCGGAACGGGATATAAGCGATCGCGTTTACGAACCCAAAAACGATGTAATACTTCAAACGGTGGCAAAGATTTTAGTACCTCCGATTATGATATTTGGTATATATGTAATTTTGTGCGGTCATTTGGGACCCGGAGGCGGCTTCTCAGGTGGAGCAATAGTAGGTGCGGGGCTGATATTGTATCTTAACGCCTTTGGCTTTGCAAAGACTGAAAGATTCTTTACCGCTAAGACCTATAGGATTATGAGTATTTGTGCCTTGGGAACATATGCTCTTTGTAAGAGCTATTCGTTCTATACCGGAGCAAATGAGATTGAAAGCATTATTCCGCTTGGAACACCGGGCAATATTTTATCAAGCGGCCTGATTTTTATATTGAATATATGCGTAGGCGTAGTTGTTGCGGGAACTATGTACACATTCTACTGTATGTTTAGGAAAGGGGATTATTGATATGAATTTAAACGGACTTCTTACCAATTATGAAGAAGCAGTATCAATGCTCCTGTTCGTAATAGGGTTTTGCAACCTGCTTCTTCAGAAAAACCTGATAAAAAAAATAATCGGATTGAATATTATGGATTCTTCCGTATATCTTTTCCTTGCATTGAAAGGATATATTGCGGGTAGAGTTGCCCCGATTGCAACTGATGCGTCTCCTAAGGTGGAGACATTCATTAATCCGATTCCGAGTGGCCTTGTCCTTACCGGAATTGTTGTATCGGTTTCAGTAACAGCTGTTATGTTATCCTTGACGATCAGACTTTATAACAGATACAAAACACTTAATCTCGATGAGATATCAGCACTGATTAACAAGGAGGGTAAATAATGGAATTTGTTCAAAATTTTCCCTTCATGTCCATAATTATTTCTTTGGTTTCCGGACCCATATCCAGTGTCCTTTCATCCAAGTGGGCCAAGAGAGTAAATATGTTTGTCATTACAGTGTTAATGGCTATGCAGGCATGTGTTTTATCCTTTGTTTTGAGAACAGGGGAAGCTTATGTCTACAGAATGGGCCATTTTTCAGCTCCCTGGGGAAATGAAATAAGATGCGGCGTCTTGGAAGCGGCAATGGCATTGTTTTTCTGTATAATAATGTTTTTGTCCATGATAGCCGGGGAACGCGAAAGAGAAAATGAAATTGAAGGGCACAGACAGAATCTCTATTATGTAATGATTAATATGCTCTTGTGTTCTTTGATGGCTTTAGTTTATACAAATGACTTTTTTACGGCATATGTTTTCGTGGAAATTAATACTATTTCTGCCTGCGGATTAATTATGTCCAGACAGATGGGCAGAAACTTTGAAGCAGCTACACGATATATGATAATGAGTTTGCTTGGTTCAGGTCTTTTGTTGCTTGGAGTATGTTATCTGTATTCACTTACCGGTCATCTTTTGATGAGCAATATCAAGGAATCGGTTGCGGTTTTGGCGGCTTCCGGACAGTATCATATGCCGCTTTTGGTATCCATATGTCTGATATGTATAGGATTGGCCATTAAAAGTGCATTATATCCGTTCCATACCTGGCTGCCGGATGCTTACGGATATTCCACTCTTTCGAGTGCGGCGGTTTTGTCTTCACTCGTTTCAAAGGGATATATATTCCTGTTAATCAAAATATTTTATCGTGTAATCGGCTTTGACGTGATGCGCGATACCAAGGTATTAAATGTATTATTTGTATTCGGTGTGGCGGGAATGATTTTCGGTTCTGTTGATGCGATTATGAGTGAGGATATTAAGCGAATGATTGCGTTTTCATCTGTCGCACAAATCGGCTACATTTATATGGGATTCGGAATCGGACTCGAGGCCGGCATTGTAGCCAGCATTTATCATATAGTATGCCATGCCTCTACCAAATCGTTATTGTTTGTTGCCGCAAGCGGACTTACGGATGTGTCTGAAGGAAAGAGGGATTATAAATCTCTTTCGGGAAGTGGTTACAGAAACAAGCTTGCCGGTATTACTTTTACGGTTGGTGCACTTTCCATGATAGGATTCCCTATGTTCGCCGGCTTTATTTCAAAGCTTTTGTTTGCACAGGCCGCAGTTCAGAGCCCTCATAAGATGCTTATTACACTGTTAGCATTGGCAATTTCAACCATTCTTAATGCGGTTTACTTTATGAGGACGGTTATCAGAATTTATACACCTGCTGAGAAGGCGGGATTGAAGGATAGGGATTTTAAACGTATTTCCATGAAAGAGAATCCTAAAAAGAGCGTGGCAATGATATTGTTTATCATTATTAATATCGTGCTTGGACTTTCATCGGATGTGATAATAAGACTTATTGAAAAAGGATTGGCAATGTTTGCCTAATACTATCAGAAAGGATGAAGAGGATGAATATATTTATAATTCTACCCTTCATAATAGGGCTCATATTTTTTGTGGTGTGCATGTCAAAAGCGTATGCCGAGCATAAGAATACTTTTGATTTCACCGGTAAAACAGAGGATGCGAAGTCGAGGGGGAAACTTCATATTGCGGTTGCAACATTGCTGCTTCTTGGCGGACTTAGCGTGGCAATGGCTATAAAAGAAGGTAAGGAACTGCAACTTTTTGCGTTGGTTGACAATGTTCCCATAAGCTTTAGGGTTGACAGAATCAGTGTATTATTTGCCGTTGTTACAGGCATTATTTGGATATTGATTGGTATATACTCGTTCAAATACATGAGTGAGGAAGTTAATGAGAAAAGGTTTTATGCATTCTATGTGCTGGCCTATGGCGTATTGGTGGGCTTGGATTTCTCCGCCAATCTGATTACTTTTTATATGTTTTACGAGCTTATGAGCCTGTGCACCATGCCACTTGTTTTTCATTCCGGTACTAAGGAGTCCATAATGGCAGCCTATAAGTATCTGTTTTATTCACTCACAGGCGCTTATATGGCTTTGTTTGGAATATATGTGCTGTATCAGAATACGGGAAGCATGGATTTCGTGGCAGGAGGTAGCCTGATTAGCGGAGCAGCGGACAAACCAATTGTGCTTGTGGCTGTATTCCTGATATTGCTGGGATTTGGAACAAAAGCCGGAATGCTGCCTTTACATGCATGGCTTACGGCTGCGCATCCGGTAGCTCCTTCTCCGGCTTCGGCGGCACTGTCTTCACTTATTGTAAAAAGCGGTGTCTTAGCTGTTATACGAGTTTTATTCTTTATAACCGGAACCGATGTCATCAAGGGTACATGGGTTCAGAAGGTATGGATGAGTCTTACATTATTAACTGTGTTTATGGGCTCAATGTTGGCTTACCGGGAAAAAGTATTTAAGAAAAGACTTGCGTATTCAACCGTGAGTCAGGTTTCATATATCCTGTTCGGTCTTTCAACTTTGAATGATCAGGCGATTATGGGTTCTCTCTTTCACTTTGTGGCGCATGCCTTCATCAAATGCGGACTGTTTCTTACGGCCGGTATATTTATCTACAGAACAGGCAAAACCAGGGTGGATGAATTTAAAGGAATCGGCAAAAGGATGCCGCTTACATTATGGTGTTACACGATTTGCTCGATGGGACTGATAGGTATTCCGCTTACCGGAGGCTTTATCAGCAAGTATTATTTGGCTGTGGGTGCTTTGAAAAGTGAGGATATCGGAATCTTTTCTTATTTGGGACCGATAGTGTTGATTGTAAGTGCATTGCTTACGGCAGGATATTTATTGCCGATAACACTTAAAGGTTTTCTGCCCGGTGAGGAAGGTGAAGAGGTTGAAAAGGACAAGCTTGATTCAATGTCGGTTGTCCTTTTGATAATGGCTATAGTAACTGTTGTGATTGGCGTTTTGCCCAATCAGATAATATCACAGATTGTAAGCTGCGGCTTGTAAACTGCACGAAAAGAAAGGCATAGAGATTGTTATGAATTCGTTATGGCTTATGATTACGGTTTTACTTCCGCTCTTTGGCGGAGCAGTAATGATGTTAAAACCATTCAGAAAAGACAAATTAAGAAATATATGTACAGAGGCAATAGTGATAACAACCTCTGTTTTGGTGTTCCTGCTTATTTTTAACAGACCTGAGGAAGGAATTACTCTGTTTCGTTTTACTTCCGATTTGAGCATTACACTGAGACTTGACAGAGTGGGAAGCATATTCTCGGGAATGGTTGCATTTTTGTGGCCCCTTGCCACTCTATATTCATATGAATATATGGAGGGCGAAGAAAGAAGAAGAATCTTCTTTGGTCTTTACACCATGACTTATGGAGTAACGCTAGGAATTTCATTTGCTCAGAATATTCTGACCATGTACTTTTTCTATGAAATGTTGACCATGGTGACTATTCCTCTTGTGGGACATACTTTTACAAAGGAAGCTATACGTGCTACGAGGACGTATATGGTGTATTCCATCGGCGGTGCTGCATTTGCTTTCATTGGAATGATATTTTCAATTATTTATGGTTCAACAGCCGATTTTACGCCCGGTGGCGTATTTGACTTAAAGAATATGCCCGGTCAGACCATAAATACTTTGCTGGTTGTATATGTGCTTTGCTTTATGGGATTTTCCGTAAAGGCTGCAATGTTTCCGATGTCGGGGTGGCTGCCGAAAGCCGGTGTTGCACCTACACCGGTCACTGCGTTATTGCATGCCGTTGCAGTTGTTAAGGCCGGTGCCTTTGCAACTCTTCGTATCACATATTTTACCTTCGGAACAGAACTGCTCAAAGGGACCTGGGCACAGGGATTTTTGAGCGTATTAGCGATATCTACGATAGTGTACGGCTGTAGCAGAGCGGTTAAGGAAACACATTTTAAAAGAAGACTTGCCTGGTCTACCGTAAGTAATCTGTCTTATATTTTGTTTGGAGTACTTCTGATGAGTCCGCTTGGACTGGCAGGAGCGCTTATGCACATGGTTGCACATGGTTTTATGAAAATTACGTCTTTTTTCTGTGCAGGTGCCGTAATTGAAAAGAGTGGAAAAAATTATATACATGAATTGGATGGCATGGGCAGAAATATGCCTTTTACCTTTGTGGTGTTTACAATAGCTGCTTTTGCACTTATGGGAGTGCCGGGACTTGCAGGCTTTGTCAGCAAGTGGAATCTGGCAAAAGGTGCCGTGGCGGACGGAACCTGGATTGGAATCTGCGGCGTAGCGGCCATATTGATATCTGCAATACTTACGGCAATTTATATGCTGACGGTATCAATCAGAGCCTTTTTCCCGGGTAAAGATTTCGGTTATTCATCCAATACGGGAGCAACCGATCCGGGCTGGAAAATGGTCTTACCGCTTTCGATATTTGTTGTTGTGATATTTATATTCGGATTAAGGCCTGCTTTGTTGGAAAATATAATAAACTGGGCCGTAGCTTCAGTGTTTTAGGGAGGGATATGAATGAACGGTTTTTATAATGCTTTACCTTTAATCTTAATATTTCTTCCGTTTCTGACAGGGATTGCCTGCTATATGTTTGGCAGAAACAATATAAAGTGTGCTGCCTATATAGCGGATGCCACTGTTATAATTGATTTTGCTTCAGCGCTGGCGCTGTTACTTACAAAATCTTATATTGCAATTTCACTTCCCGGTATATGTGGCTTTGGCCTGCATTTTTCCCTTGACGGGTTCAGGGCTGTTTATATTACAATAGCTGCATTTATGTGGATGATGACTACGTTATTTACAAGAGAGTATATGGATGGCCATGATAAATACGGCAGATATTATCTCTTTGTATTATTTACACTTGGCGCAACCATGGGTGTATTTATGGGCGCTGACCTTATAACAATATTTGTATTCTTTGAGATAATGAGCTTTACTTCATACGTGTGGGTAGCACAAGAGGAAACCAAGGAAAGCTTAAAGGCAGCGGATACATACCTTGCAGTAGCCGTAATCGGTGGAATGTGTATGCTGCTTGGAATATTTATCCTGGTTGCAAGGCTGGGATGGTCTGGCGTAAATTTGGACTGCTTGAGGGAAGAAGTAAATTCACTTGGAAGCTTGGACAGAACGCTTGCAGGTACACTGATTACCATTGGCTTTGCTGCAAAGGCGGGTGCTTTTCCTCTGCATATATGGCTTCCCAAGGCTCATCCCGTTGCTCCGGCCCCTGCATCGGCATTATTGTCAGGAATTTTGACGAAAGCAGGAGTACTTGGCATAATTATCGTCAGGTGCAGGATATTCGGTGACATTGATAAAGCAGGCGTTGTATTTATGCTGCTTGGAGTGTTAACAATGTTTGGCGGAGCACTTTTGGGAATCTTTTCAATTAATATTAAGAGGATACTGGCCTGTTCCTCCATGTCTCAGATAGGATTCATAATGATAGGCGTGGGAGCAGTCGGGCTTGCGGGTGAGAACGGAGTTCCCGCGGTATATGGCAGCTTCTTGCATATGATAAATCACTCGCTTATAAAGCTTGTTCTGTTTATGGTGGCCGGTGCAATATTCATGAACTCACATGAGCTTGACATCAATAAAGTCAGGGGCTTTGGAAGAAAGAAACCGCTTCTTATGATAATCTTTTTGACAGGGGCACTTTCCATCGCCGGAGTTCCGGGATTTTCAGGCTTTGTGAGCAAATCCTTACTTCATGAGGCCATATTACTTAGTAATTTGGGAAAGCTCGGAACGTTTGTTGAGTGGATATTCCTAATTTCTGGCGGAATGACTTTATGTTATATGCTGAAGTTCTTTATAGCCGTATTTGTTGAGAAAAATGAAGATGAAATTCTTCAGGCTCATTACGATGAAAAGAAAAAGTATATGAATCCCATATCGGGCTTTGCCCTTACCGCAAGTGCGGCAGTGCTCTTAATATGGGGTATATTCCCGGGAAGACTGATGAATGCCGTTGCATTTTTGGGAGCAGATTTTTATAAGCTTCCTGTTCAATTTGAGAATATGTCATATTATAATTTGGAAAATTTAAAGGGTGCCGGAATTTCTCTGACCATAGGAACGGCTTTGTATCTGCTTGTTGTCAGAAAGCTATTGCTTCGGGAAAGAAAATATATCGATGCATGGCCCCAATGGTGGGATACGGAGGAGGTAATATATAAGCCGATTCTGTTTAAAATGTTTCCGTGGGTATTCGGTGTAATATGCCGATTCTTTGACAGCTTCATTGACAATCTGGTGCTACTGCTTAGAAATACCATATATAAAGACAGCCCGCTGCCTGTACATAATAAGCTGTCCAATCTAAAGGCAATCAGGGCAAAAGAAGATATAGACATTGTGAGAAGAAGTGTGTCATATGGCTTTTTCTTATTTGGTATCGGCGTTATTATCACGGTAATATACATTTTTGCGCTATAGCAGGCAAATTAATGGTTTACAATTGAAAGGCGTTATGCTACAATACTTTAGTATGTTAGCCGTCACTCGGGTTTTGGACACTCCGACCGAATCCTTAGTGTCCGGCGATTTTAGTAGAAAAGGAGAAAAGAAATGATTTCTAAAGAGAAGAAAGCAGCAATTATGAATGAGTATGCAAGAACACCCGGCGATACCGGTTCACCTGAAGTTCAGGTAGCAGTTCTTACAGCAAGAATCCAGGAGCTTACAGATCATCTTAAAGCAAATCCTAAGGACAATCACTCACGTCGTGGTATGTTCAAGATGGTAGGTCAGAGACGTGGCCTTCTTGAGTACCTTAAGAGAACAGATATTGAAAGATATCGTGCTCTTATCGATAAGCTCGGACTTAGAAAATAATTTGTTGTCAAAAGCGGAGTGTGCCAAAAAGTGTGCTCCGCTTTAAGTGTTTTATGTGGCGAAAGATTTTTCTCCCGAGACCGCTGAAAAGAGTTCGAAATTCGTTCTTTTTTCAGTAGTTTCGGAGTCTTTCGCCCGAAAGACTTTTTAGCCCATGAGGGCAGAATGGAGGAAAAATGTACAAAAGTTACGAAATGGACCTTGCAGGTCGCAAACTTGTAGTTGACATTAATCGTGTCGGCAAACAGGCAAACGGTTGTGCCTTTATGCACTATGGTGATACAACAGTGCTTTCAACCGCAACAGCATCAGAAAAACCCAGAGACGGTGTGGATTTCTTCCCTCTTTCAGTAGAGTATGAAGAGAAAATGTACGCAGTAGGAAAAATTCCCGGAGGCTTTAATAAGCGTGAGGGTAAGGCTTCTGAGAATGCTATTCTTACCAGCCGTGTTATCGCCAGACCTATGCGTCCTTTGTTCCCTAAGGATTACAGAAACGACGTTACACTTAACAACATGGTTATGAGTGTTGACCCTGAATGCAGACCTGAACTTGTTGCCATGCTTGGTTCTGCCATTGCCACATCAATTTCAGATATTCCGTTTGACGGTCCTTGTGCTACCACACAGGTTGGTATGATTGACGGAGAGTTCATTATCAACCCTAATCAGGAGCAGTGGAAAATCGGTGATTTAAATCTTACCGTTGCTTCAACAAAAGAGAAAGTAATCATGATTGAAGCCGGTGCAAATGAGATTCCCGAAGCTAAGATGATCGAGGCTATTTACAAGGCTCATGAGGTTAACCAGTCAATTATTGCTTTCATCGACAGAATTGTAGCAGAGGTTGGTAAGACAAAGCATGAGTATACAAGCTGTGCAGTTCCTGAAGAGCTTTTTGAGGAGATTAAGAAAATTGTTCCTCCCGCTGAGATGGAAGTTGCAGTATTTACTGACGAGAAGCAGGTTAGAGAAGAGAATATCCGCAATATTACAGCTAAGCTTGAAGAGGCTTTCGCTGAGAATGAAGAGTGGCTTGCCATACTTCCCGATGCTATTTATCAGTATGAGAAAAAGACAGTTCGTAAGATGATATTAAAGGATCACAAGCGTCCTGACGGAAGAGAGATTACTCAGATTCGTCCTCTTTCAGCTGAGGTTGATCTTATTCCCAGAGTTCACGGTTCATCAATGTTTACACGTGGACAAACTCAGATTTGCGATGTTTGTACACTTGCTCCTTTGTCAGAGCAGCAGAAACTTGACGGACTTGATGACAATGAAGTTTCAAAGCGTTATATGCATCACTATAACTTCCCTGCTTATTCAGTAGGTGAAACTAAGGTTAGCCGCGGACAAGTCGGATCGTAGCCATGTCGTTCTGTGAGCCAAGGAGTTGTTACCAGCAGTTGTCTTCCTAAGACCGCTTGGCCTCCGACTTCTTGATGACAATGAAGTTTCAAAGCGTTATATGCATCACTATAACTTCCCTGCTTATTCAGTAGGTGAAACTAAGGTTAGCCGCGGAC
>JAZQNB010000035.1:0-63759 GCA_045627085.1 Lachnospiraceae bacterium
TTCCATGTAGAACGCCTCTATTTCATCAGGTGTGTAATCTCCAAGCGATGAGTGAGGACGTTTAGAGTTATAACGGTTTATGTACTCGAAGCAGCAAAGGCGTAGTTCATCCTGATTGCGGAAAGATTTACGATTGATGCAATGCACAAGAAACTGATGGCATTACAAAGAAAATGAAAGGTATTTCCTGATTTCCTCATTTGCCACATCCCTGTCCGTAAAGTGGATGGTGTTAAAGCCTAATCTTTTGGCGGTCTCAATGTTGGGCAGTGTGTCATCTAGGAAGAGGCATTCCTCGGCATTTAGATTATAGGTGTCAAGGATTTTTTGGAATATGTCTTCACCGGGTTTAATCATCCTGACGAGGTCGGACCAAATGCCACCATCCATCATGGAGGTAAAGGCGGTTGCGTCGGGACATTCGGTTCTTACTTTTTCAGAATAATTTGATAGGAAATATACCTTGTAACCTTTAGATTGCAAGGTAGAAATCCACTTTGGAGCATAGTCATACATTTCGCAGATTCCGCTTGTATTGTCGAAAGCCTCGTGAATTTCTTTCTCGATTTCAGGGTCGTTTCTGACAAAGGAATCGATTACTTCCGCATCACTCCATATTCCACGGTCAAATTCCTTCCAGGTTTCTGATTTTATTGCCGCAAGTACCAGTCTGTCATAGATTTCACCATCAAATCCTTTTTCATGAAGAAATTCCTGCCAACGAAATTTTACCAGTACATTTCCAAGGTCAAAGATTATATTTTTAATCATAAAAGTCTCCGAAAATAGTGTTTTTCCCATTTTACGACAAATATCATTCTATAACAAGTGACAATTGTAACAAAATATTGTATAATGCCCATATAAATTCAAGAAAGGACGAGGGGTTATGGATAATAATAAATCGTATCTTAAAGGGATTTTTAGTGGGAAGCGTTCAGTGATGATACTGTGCGCTTTTTTATGTTATGGAATCCTTCCTAAACTGATATCTTCACTTATATTGCAGTATGGTCAGAAGGCTGTTCCGGGTGCTGTTATCACTCTGGTGAATGTTGTCGTAGCAGCTGTTTCGTTAATATTGATGATGATTGGCCTTAAGGGATTATCCGGAAAGAATGGCAGGAAGATGCTGCAAACACTTATTGAGGCAGGATGCTTTGCACTTGCGGTATATGGTCTGTTTTCTGTGGTCTATATTTTCTGCGAGAAGATTGTGTTTAGCAAGCTCTTCACAAATCCTGTTTTGACCTATTTTATATATGGCGGATTATATCTTTTAGTTTTCCTAGTCAGTAGCTTTGTGGTGGCATTGTTTTTTGTCATTTTGTCAGATGATGGAACAAAGAGAATTAAGAAGACGGCAAAGCTGTATGTATTCGGACTCCTATTTATGCTCGCCTTTGTAGCTGCGTTTTTTGTCGCAGGCGGAGTTATTCAGCTGTGGAGAAGCTTTCAGATGAGAGCACAGACCTCGTATGCATATTATATGATGACATATATATTGCAGACGGTTGTTTACTATATTATCCTGACACCGTTTATCGTTTTATTATATGACAAATCGCTTGGAAAGAATAAGAAGAAGCCCGAGGAGACTTCAGAAGAAAACGCAGGAACTCCTACAGAGGAAGTTAACGATGAAATTACAGAGGAAGCTTTAGCTGAAACAACTGATGAAGCTGCAGATAATACTTTTGATAAAACGGTTGATGAAACCGTAAAGACTGACAATTCGACTCCCGTCAAAACTTCTTCAATGAAGGTGGCAGGAATAATTGCTTCTTTCGCGGTGTTTGCTGCTTCCTACATTGTATGCAGTCTGTTTTCCGCGGGCACGTCCAATCCGGACGCGGTTATGTCCAATCTTTCAACACTCGTAAATTACGCCCAGGTCAATGTGGCTTTAGGTGATTACATGGGCGCCAGAAATCAGGTTAATGCACTCTTAGCGAGAACCTTGGCATGGCAGGGATACATAGAAAATAACCCTACCGATATAAACGATGCAAGGAGACTTTGTCCCTCTGATCAGATGACAGAATATATTGAAGCCTGCTATAAGGCACAAAACAATGATTTTTCACTTTTGGAAAAGGGGTGCAGACTGTATCCGTATGAAAGTGAATGGATGTTTTCGGTGCTTTACTATTACAAAGATTATGAAAAGCAGGGAAATGTTTTAAATGAAAAGCAGAAAGCACTCAGAAATGAACTCAAATTGATACTGATAACTGAGGATACGTATTCAACAGACATGGTTATCCTCGGAGCACTTAAGAAAAACGAGATAAAGAAGATAGCAGATTCCTTAGACAGCTACGAAAAAGCGGCAGTTAATCTTATGGAGGGGTGCATTGGTGCATCACTGGCATCTCATAATGGAATAACGGCGGATTCTGCAAGGGAAGTATTAGCTATTGCAAAAGCTCATCCTGAGAGCATGCTGCTTCAGCGTTGGGGCTATCTTATCGGAAGCGCATACACGGAGGATGGAACTGCGGATATAGTAAGCGATACTATAACCTGTGCAAAGAGATTTGACGAACTGTTTGAAGCCTATGTAAAGGAGCAGGCCAGCACCAAAGAGCCTGTGGGAGATACTGAGTATATTAATGAAAAACTGGAAATAGCATCCATATAT
Source organism: Lachnospiraceae bacterium (assembly GCA_045627085.1). Classification (GTDB taxonomy): domain Bacteria; phylum Bacillota; class Clostridia; order Lachnospirales; family Lachnospiraceae; genus RGIG10340. The sequence goes on from JAZQNB010000035.1 coordinate 2,645, forward strand.
ATATCAATGTCTTCGTATGAGGATTGCATTGTACTGTTAAGAGATGCGACCAAGGTTACGGACAATGTTAATTTCTATAAACTGATAGCGATGGCTTATGAGAACATGGGTGAGTCTGAAACTTCCATCAATTATGCCAAAACGGCTTTGGAAAAATCACCTGACAGTGCGGAGCTTATGTATTCCATTGCAATGAACCTCTACCGTGAAGGCAAGGTTGAAGAAGCCTTTGAGTATGCCGGTGAGCTTTCCAAGCTGGTGCTTGAAAGCGAAAACACACCGGAGGATTCCGTATTCCTTTATTCCTTCGTAACCATGATAGTATGTGGCGATGTTGAGATGGGAAACACTTCGGGAACATATGGAAAAATCACAGAGAATCAGTTTAAGGTTTTGGATAATTATTATTTCTTGAGGTCATTATTGGACGCAACCTACAGATATTATACCTTTGTAACACTCTCTGAGGATGAGGTAAAGGAAGCACTGATTGTGCTTGACGGACTAGAAGGCATCAATAACCGGATTCCGTGTCTGTATTATCTGGAGGGCTGTTACAAATTCTATTTAGGTGATTATGAGGGGGCAGTCAGCGATTTGACAACGAGCCTGGAGCTCATGGACGATCAACCATTTGTATGGTATTCGCTGGCAGTTGTCTATGATAAATATGAGCAATATGAGAAATCATTGTATGCCTGCGAAAAAGTATTGGAGCTTCAGCCTGCAATCAGTCATCTGAACGATCCCTACGGGGTAAGCCTTCATACAACCCGACTGCGGGAAAGCCTTAAACAAGAGCTGGGAATGAATTGAGAAGGGGGGAGAGAGGATGATGACAATAATTTTTGGATTACTTACCGTTATTTCACTTTTTAATCTTCTGCTGTTCTCCGGCAAGGCACTTGCGGGAGTGGTGTTACTTGTAATATCGGCCGGGGCATTTGCAGTAAGTCTTTTTGGCAGACTTTTTAAGAAAAAATACATGTTGGTTGTAATTGAAGCGGCAGCAGTTTTAGGATTTGCCGTGGCTGCAGTATTTTCAAATGTAAATGTATCAGAGAACGGCTATATTGCATATCAGGAGGATTTGATAAAGGCGGCGGATTATTTTACGGACGGAAAATATGATAAGGCACTTGATGCGCTTGAGGAAATGAACAGTATTTACCAAAATACTGACGAAGTGAACCTCCTTAGAAGTGAGTGCTATATCAACAGTATACTTCCTGAGGAAGCGCTGAATGCATTGAAGCTTGTAACTGATACTCGTGATGCGAGATATTATACGGATTTGCTTTCTTCCTATTATCTTTTGACGGATATTGATAAAGCCTATTCATCAGCAAAGGAAGGAGCAGAGAAGAATTCCGACAGCTTTTTGTTAAACTATGTGGCAGGAAATCTCGCAGCTAAAAAAGGAGAATATAACTCGGCAGAGTATTTCCTTCAAATGGCATATAAGCTTGAACCCTCCGAGCCGATGGCCAATCTGTCATTGGCAAGTATTTACTATATAAAGGGAGATGGGGAAACAGCTTACAAACTGACAGATTATGCATATAATCACGGAATTAACGAGGATACGGATTACTACAATGATATTCTTATGAAATGGTATGTTGAAGTAAAGGAGGCGTCAGAATATGAAGAATAAGAAGCTGTATATTGTCTCTTTAACACTTGCGATTATCGTTTTAGGAAGCGCTTTCCATGCAGGCTTTTCATCAGAAGCAAAGGTGAATCCCACACCATTTTCCGACGTGGTGGAGGTAAAGTCTGAACCTATCAATTATTGGAAGGCAGGCAGAGAATATGTATTTGGAGACATTGGCATTGACCATTGGGCCGGCGGACATATATTAGGCGATCCAGTCAAGGCCGCCGGACAGCATCAGGTAGATCATTCCAAGCACATGAGGGAATATTACGAGAATATAGCAAGTGAAATACGCAAACAAAACTATACCGATGCGGCCCGAAAGGCTGCCCAGGAGGATTTGGTAAGAGGCGCCAATGAAATGGCCGAAAAAGCAGGCAAGATGGAAAAAATCGGGAATGGCGTGATGAAAGGTGCTGAGTTGGCCGGTGCTGCCGCAGATATTTACGGTGCCGTACAGGATATAAGACGACTTACCAGCGGAAAAGACGACTATGTTTCGGAGACTATGGTAAATGTCCAAAACGGAACAGCCGGTCTGCATAACTTCTTTGTCGGCTCATCCTATGTTAAGAATCCTGTAGTAAAAGGAATAGGCGCGGTCGGAAAGGAAATTACAGGCCCGATTAAGGATCTGCTTGATAACAGTGAATTTCAAAAGGCATGTAATTCGCCGGGATTTCTTGACAATGATTTCGTAAAGAATCTGGACGAGTTTAACAGATGCTTCAATGGTGCATGTATCAACATGTTTGGAGGGGACGGCGGCCAGTATTATGCTGACCAGCTGGCGAAGCGTCAGGCTATCATAGACGGAAAGCAGTCGCAAAGACCTATCAAAGGTGCAGGCGTATATAAACCCAACATTTATCTGTATCCTTTAGAAACTAAGGAAGTTACTGTTACCTTTGACTACCCCGGACTGTTAACCAGGGTGATTCCCGACTATCCGGGAAGTTGGAGTGTTTTGGCAACTCCCGAAGGCAAACTGAGCTATGAGGGTGCGGATTATGATTTCCTTTTCTATGAAGCAGAGACTTATCTGCAATATTTCCAGACCGAGGAAGGATATTATATTTCCGAAGACGGCAGAAGCACGGAATTTAAGGAAATTCTGTCTGCATATGGCTTGAATGAAAAGGAAATTGCCGATTTCGTGGAGTTTTGGACTCAATTCCTTGCTGAGGATACGGATTATATAATGTATCCTCAATTGACAGAGGCAGTTGACGGTGCGATGCCGGTTGACATTGTCGATGAGAATGGAAATCGTCCCGACAGTATATTCAGAATCTGGTTTGTATTTGAAAAGGCAAATGCAGATACTTCATTCGTTTGGGCTAAACCCGAAGGCTTTGACCGAAAGGGCTTCAGCGCTGTAGAATGGGGCGGATTATTTAAATGATTTTTGTTGAATAACGAAATGAGTTGTTATATACTGTTTTAAGAATATTTTTTTAAGGATGGTAAAACGATGGCGTTATTAGAGATATGGAGAAATTCTGCATATAATGAGGATATGGACAGAAACGAACTTCAAAGACTTTGGAATGTTTATTTCGAACAGGAAAAAGCTATCTATGCAGAGCTTTTAAAAACACCCGACACCGTAGTGAAGGGCACAGTCAAAGAACTTGCAAAGAAATACGATGTGACGGTTAATACAATGACAGGCTTCCTTGACGGAATCAATGACTCTCTTATTAATCCCAATCCTATCGAGGAGATGGAGGAGGATACCGAGGTTAATCTTGACTTTGACAAGGCACTCCTTTACAAGAACATGGTAGCTGCAGAAGCTGACTGGCTTTACAATCTGCCTGAATGGGAAGCAATTTTTGATGAGGAAACAAGAAAAGCTCTTTATAAAGAGCAGAAGTCCTCTACCACAGTTGTTAAGGATAAGAAGATATATCCTAACGATCCCTGCCCTTGCGGAAGCGGCAAAAAATACAAAAAATGCTGTGGTAAAAATTAATCATCAATTGAAATACTATTACAGAGAATCTTTCTTTACGGAGAGATTCTCTTGTTACTTTAAAAATGTATATAGGTGTAGAAAGGATAGGGTTATCACCATGAAGAAATTAGAAGATTATGTGACAAGCATACCGGATTTTCCTGAGAAAGGTATTATTTTCAGAGACATAACAACCGTAATTCAGGATGCGGACGGTTTGCATTTGGCTATTGATACCATGCAGGATTTTATAAAAGATTTGGATTTTGATGCCGTAGTAGGTCCCGAATCCAGAGGCTTTGTATTCGGAACACCTATAGCTTACAATCTGAACAAGCCTATGGTGCTTGTACGTAAAAAGGGCAAACTTCCCCGCGAGACCGTATCGATTGATTATGAACTTGAGTACGGCACCGCAACAATAGAAATGCATAAGGATTCATTAAAGCCCGGCCAGAAGGTTGTAATTGTCGATGACTTAATCGCCACAGGAGGAACTACAGAGGCTATTATTAAACTGGTAGAGGGAATGGGCGCAAAGGTTGTCGGAGTTGTATTCATGATAGAGCTGGCAGGACTTAAGGGAAGAGATAGACTTAAAGATTATCCTGTATTTTCGGCAATAACATATCCCGGAAATTAATGAAAATATAAAGGTACCATTGGAGAAGCTTATGCCGGACGGTAGAGACACTTTGACAGAAAACAACGGAATAATTGAGAGAGAACTCGAATTTGTTAATCCCGATGATTTATTCAGGGATCTTATTTTGCGTGTCAAAAAATACCATCCTTCAGATGACTTTACTCTGATTGAAAAGGCTTATGCTACTGCGAGCGAAGCCCACAAGAATCAGGTCAGAAAATCCGGTGAGCCTTATATCATTCATCCGCTTAATGTCGCTATTATACTGGCTGATTTGGAGCTTGATAAGGAGACAATTGTGGCCGGCCTTTTGCATGACGTAGTGGAAGACACCATTATGACGGATGAGGATATACGAAGAGAGTTCGGAGAAGATGTCGCACTGCTTGTGGATGGTGTGACAAAGCTTGAGAATATTCCGCTTACACATGATACACTTGACCAGTCGGCAGAAAAGCTGGAGCTTCAGGCGGAAAATCTTCGAAAGATGTTCCTTGCAATGGCTAAGGATATCCGTGTAATTATGATAAAGCTGGCCGACAGACTTCACAATATGCGTACACTTAAGTACAAATCGCCTGAAAGTCAGCAGAGAATTGCCAGGGAAACATTGGAAATATACTGCCCCATTGCACAGAGACTCGGTATCAGCAAGATTAAAATTGAACTGGATGATTTGTCACTTAAATATCTTGAGCCCGACATCTATTATGATTTGGCAGATAAAATATCCGCCCGCAAGGAAGAACGTGAATCCTACATCAATTCCATAGTATTGGAAGTGGCGGAGCATATTAAGAATGCGGGAATACAGGCTCAGGTTGACGGAAGAATTAAGCACTTTTTCAGCATATATAAGAAAATGAAGAACCAGAACAAGACTCTGGATCAGATATATGATTTGTTTGCAGTACGAATCATAGTAGACAATGTCAAGGACTGTTATGCGGCCCTTGGAGTAATACATGAACTGTACAAACCGATTCCGGGCAGATTCAAGGATTATATTGCAATGCCCAAGGCCAATATGTATCAGTCATTGCATACCACCCTTATAGGCGGAAACGGACAGCCCTTTGAAGTTCAGATCAGGACCTTTGAAATGCATAAGGCCGCTGAATACGGAATCGCAGCCCACTGGAAATATAAGGAAGCTTCGGACGGCAAGAAGGTTGAGGCACAGGAGGAGGAAAAGCTGGCATGGCTTAGACAGATACTTGAGTGGCAAAGAGACATGTCCGACAATACCGAGTTCATGAGCCTGCTCAAGAATGATTTGGATTTGTTCTCGGATAATGTATATTGCTTTACCCCTACGGGTGAGGTTAAAAACTTACCTTCAGGTTCAACACCGATAGATTTCGCTTACAGTATTCATTCCGCTGTCGGTAACAAGATGATTGGTGCCAGAGTAAACGGCAAACTTGTTTCCATAGATTATCAAATCAAAAACGGCGACCGCATAGAGATTATCACATCTCAAAATTCAAAAGGTCCCAGCCGTGATTGGCTGAATGTTGTAAAAAGTACTCAGGCCAAGAATAAAATAAATCAATGGTTTAAGGCGGAGGTTAAGGATGACAATATTGCAAAAGGAAGAGATTTGCTGCTCTCGTATTGCAAGGCCAAATCCATCAACCAGTCCGAGCTTGCCAAACCCGAATACCTGGAAGTGATTATGCATAAATACGGCTTTAGAGACTGGGAGTCTGTTTTGGCGGCTATCGGTCACGGAGCTTTAAAGGAAGGCCAGGTTGTCAATAAACTTTTAGAGTTATATGACCATGATCATAAGAAGACGATATCAAATGAGGATGTGCTGAAGGCCATTGCCGAAACCGGAAATATGGCCGGAAACCGTCCGTCTCTCTCTAAGAGCAAGAGTGGCATAGTGGTAAAGGGAATATCGGATTTGTCCGTAAGATTCTCAAAATGTTGCTCCCCTGTTCCGGGAGATGAGATTGTCGGCTTTGTTACAAGAGGAAGAGGAATATCGGTTCATAGAACGGACTGCATTAATATGGTAAACCTGCCGGAAGAGGACAGAGTCAGACTGATTGATGCGGAATGGGAAATGGATGGCGATAAGCTTCCGGATAAATATACCGCTGAGATTACCATATATGCCAACAATCGTAACGGATTGTTAGCTGATATTTCCAGAGCCCTTACCGAAAAAGACATAAATATCGTTGCAATGAACACAAAGACTAACAGGCAGGGACTTGCAACCCTGCAGACAACGATAGAGATTTCGGGACGTGAAGAGCTTATCAGAGTGGTGGATAAGATTAGAGGAATTGAGAGCGTAATCGATATAGAAAGGACTTCCGGCTGATGAGTGATATTAAAATTGGCAGAATGGTGCTTGGCAGCTGCAGTACCAATACATATTTTCTCTACAGAGAGGACAGAAAAGAGGCTGTGTTGGTTGACCCTGCTGACAGAGGTTATTACCTGGACAAGTCTCTTAAGGACAATGGCTTTACAGTGGCGGGAATAATCCTTACGCATGGGCATTTTGATCATATGATGGGGTGCAGGGATGTTCAGAAGATGAACCCGGGCATAAAGGTTTATGCTCCCTTAAAAGAAAAGGAGCTGATGGCCGACCCGTCATTGAATCTGTCTGTGCATTGGGCTGAGAGCTTTTCTTTTACTGCAGATGAATATATTAAGGATGGCGATGAATTAGAAATCGCCGGCATAAAATTTAAAATGATTGAGACACCGGGACACACTGTCGGCGGCTGCTCGTATTATGTTTTGGAGGCCGGGTTCCTTTTATGTGGGGACACATTGTTTTTGGAGTCGGTGGGACGTACCGATTTCGAGACAGGCAGCATGAGTACCTTAGTAAGAAGTGTACGGGAAAAGCTTTTTGTTTTGCCTGATGATACGAAATGTTATCCCGGCCATGGGGAAGCCACATCTATCGGCCATGAGAAAATGTATAATCCCTTTTGCGGAGAGAATATTTAATGATAATTTTTACTAACAGAAGTGATTTTGAATATGATTTAAATTCCATAACCAAGGCTTTCTATCCGGACGAAGAGCTACATGTTATAACGGATGAAACCAAGGAAGATAAAAAGCTAAGTCTCGTGTCAAATGATACGGGACTTAAATTGTTTGTTAAATTCATTGATAACGCTGCCTCAGTTTGGTTTGAAAACAGTCAGACAGATATGAGGGAATTTAGCGGAACACAAAATGACAAAAAACAGTTTAAAAATGAGTTTAAAAAGTTTTATTATAAATTTCTTTCAGAGGTTACCGGTAAATCCCTTCCGTGGGGAAATCTTACGGGCATAAGACCTACCAAAATAGCATATGGTCTTTTGAATGAGGGTAAAAGTGATGAAGAAATATTTGCGTATTACAAAGAGAAGCATCTTGTAAGTGATGAGAAAGCCGCACTTAGCTTAGATATCGCCAAAACCGAAAAAGAATTGCTTTCACAAATTCATTGCAGGGATGGCTACAGCCTGTACATAGGGATACCTTTCTGTCCGACCACATGCCTGTATTGCTCATTTACATCATATCCCATTGCAGGCTACAGAAATATGGTGGACGATTATATTGAGGCAGTCATCAAAGAACTGGAATATACGGCTGATGCTTTTAAAGGACAGATACTGGATACTGTATACATAGGCGGAGGAACTCCGACTACCTTAGAGCCTTATCAGCTCAAGACACTTATAGGACGGCTTAGGGAGCTTTTTGATTTTGGCACTGTCAAAGAGTTTACCGTTGAAGCCGGCCGTGCGGATTCCATAACAGCTTCAAAGCTTGCGGTACTAAAGGATATGGGTGTAACCAGAATATCGGTTAATCCGCAGACCTTTTGTCAGAAGACATTGGATGTAATCGGCAGAAAGGCAAGTGTCACGCAGGTTACGGAAGCCTTTGAACTGGCAAGAAAGATGGGCTTTGACAACATCAATATGGATATCATATTGGGCTTGCCCGGGGAGAATGCGGAAATAGTTCAGAATACGATAGACCGGGTTGTTCAGCTTAATCCGGATTCACTTACGGTTCATTCATTAGCAATTAAGAGGGGCAGCAGATTATACGAATGGATAAAGGATAATGGCGTTTCAACTCTGAACAATACCGATGAAACCATGCATATTGCCGCACAAGGTGCTAAGCAGCTTCAAATGATTCCATACTATCTTTACAGACAGAAGAATATGTCCGGCAACTTTGAAAATGTGGGCTATGCAAAGCCCGGCAAGCTTGGCATTTACAATATACTAATCATGGAGGAGCTGCAGAGTATTGTTGCCTGCGGAGCCGGAGTGGTTTCAAAACGCGTTTCGGATAACGGGATTACCAGATGCGACAATGTAAAGGAGGTACCTTTATATATCGAAAAGATTGATGAGATGACCGACAGAAAGAGAAAATTGTTTTCTTGACACATATATTAAAAACCTATATATTTTAGATGTTGAAATTAAGGAAAGGCGAAAGAAAAATGGCACTTAATAAGAAACCGACAACAGGAATGAAGGATATTCTTCCGGAGGAAATGCAGATAAGAGATTATGTCATAGGCATAATTAAAGATACATACGGTAAATTCGGATTTACATCAATAGAAACCCCTGCAGTTGAGAATATTGGGAATTTAAACTGCAAGGCCGGCGGAGACAACGAAAAGCTTATATTTAAGATTCTTAAAAGAGGCGAGAAGCTGAATGTGGCAGATGCAGTAAGCGAAGACGAAGTGGTTGACGGCGGACTCAGATATGATTTAACCGTACCGCTTGTAAGATTTTACTCCAATAATTCTGCGGTATTGCCATCTCCCTTTAAGGCATTACAGATGGGAAATGTATGGCGTGCCGACCGTCCTCAGAGAGGTCGTTACAGACAGTTTATGCAATGTGATATCGACATACTTGGTGAGGCATCAAACCTTGCAGAAATCGAACTTATATTGGCTACAACGACTACTCTTACCAAACTTGAGTTCAGAAATTTTGAGATAAGAATAAATGACCGTCGAATTTTAAAGGCTATGGCTTCCTATGCGGGATTTAATGAGGAGGATTTCGATTCTGTATTCATTACACTTGATAAAATGGACAAAATCGGTATCGAAGGCGTTAAGGAAGAACTTATGGCAAACGGTTATGCAAGCGAAATGTGTGATAAGTATCTTGCCCTCTTTACGGCAATAAATGAAGCTCAAAACGGTGTAAATTATATTGCGGACAAGCTGGAAAGCTTTTTGGACAAAGAAATGATGGATTCGTTTAAAGAAATTATTGCCTGTGTTGAAGCCTGCAAAGCGGATTCCTTCAAATTAGTATTTGACCCTACACTTGTCAGAGGAATGAGCTATTATACGGGTACAATTTTCGAGGTGAGTATGCCTGAATACGGCGGAAGCTGTGGCGGTGGCGGAAGATATGACAAGATGGTAGGTAAGTTTACGGGAAATGATGTTCCTGCGTGCGGATTTTCCATCGGCTTTGAGCGTATTGTTATGCTTCTCATGGAGAGAGGCTTTAAGGTTCCCACTAAGCCCAAGACAGTCTGCTTCCTTGTTGAAAAGGGCATTGCTTCAGACAGACTGTGTTCGATAATGAAGGAAGCTGAAGCACTTCGTGCCGAAGGAAAACAGGTTCTTGTAACCAAGATGAACAAGAACAGGAAGTTCCAGAAGGAACAACTTGAAAAAGAAGGCTACAGTGAATTTAAGGAATTCTATAAAGAAGAATTAAAGTTTTAATCATCAAAAAAGGTTCTGCCTGTGTATCATGCACAGGCAGTTTTTTGTACCATAAAATTTATACGCAAAACTGTTCAAAAATTACGCAAGCAGATGAAAAAAAAGAAGTGCTGTGATAACATTTTCCATATATGAATATAGGTCTTTATGACTGAAAATACGATAAGATTCAAGGGGGAATCGACATGCTGAAAAACATGAAGCTGAGAGTTAAGATTACTATATTTATCACATTGCTTGTTGTCATCGGAACCATCGCTTTGTATGGAATGGCAACAAGGTCAATGAATAACATGACTAAGAAGTCAGAGATTAGCAAAATGGAGGAAAATCTTCAGGCGCAGACTACTCTGATAGAGGAATATGTTGCTCATCAGGAAGATATTCTGACCTGCTTTAGCAAGGCTTCCATTGCAAGGGATTTTATAAAGGATCCCGAGAATGCCAAGAAGTTCAAAGAAGCGCAGGCTTATACAGAATACTACTATGCAGCACTTGATAACTGGGAGGGTATATATATTTCCGAGTGGAATACTCATATTATTGCACATTCCAACCCCGGTTCTGTCGGCATAACCACAAGACCTGAGGGAGACAGCAGGACAGCCCTTCAGAATTCAATCACTTCGTTAAATGGTCTGTATAATACAGGTATTATTGTTTCCCCAGCTTCAGGAAAGCTTTTACTTTCCATGTATTGCCCCGTTTTTGATACAAACGATAAGATTATCGGTTATGTAGGCGGCGGACCCTTCGCAGAAGGCTTAAAGGACTTGCTCGCTTCCATGGAAGATGAAGATTCAACGGTTAAGTACACTATGATTAATGTAAAGACCGGTATGTATATTTTCGATGACGATGAAACTCTCATGGCTACCGAAATTCAGGATGAAATGCTCCTTGGAGTAATAGACAGGATTATGGCTGATGATTCCGTAATCACCGGAAGTATTAATTATTCAGCTGACGGAAAAGCAGCAGTTGCCAGCTACAGGTACCTGCCGGACTATGGTTGGGCAGTTGTATCAACTGACCTTGAAAGCAATATTTATTCGGCAACAAAGGACAATGTGAGGGCGTTAAGTCCCATATGTGTTATTTTCGTAATACTTGTCAGCGTAATTGCATGGATATTAATCATGACGAATATGTCTCCCCTCCTTGACGTTGAGGCATCTATTATCTCCCTTGGCAATCTTAAGATTGAAAAGAACGCCAAACTTCAGAAATGGGTAGGAACAAAGAGTGAAATAGGTATGATAGCAACCGCACTTAATACCCTGGAGGATGCCTTAGCTCAGATAGTTAAGACATTGACCGACTGTTCACTTTCACTTAATGATTCGGCAGATGCGATGACTGATTCTTCAAAGGTATTGGTTTCATGTGTTTCTGAAAACTCACAAGCCACAACCGAATTTGCCGAGCATACCAAGGATGTTGATGACACGGTAATGAGGGTTCGTGAAGAGGTTGCAGAAATCGCTGCAGTTGTTACCGAAGTGGAAAGTAAGATTAAAAGAGGTAATGACCAGAGTAATGAATTGCTGGATAAGATTGGTGAGATGCAGAAGACTTCAAATGAGAACTTAAGCAGTACCAATATTCAGATAGAAGAGAACAGAAAGACTATCGAAGTAGCTCTTTCAAAGCTTCAGTCTCTTATGAAAATTGATGAGATGGCCGCTCAGATTTTGGATATTACAAGCCAGACCAATCTGCTTTCACTAAATGCTTCCATCGAGGCAGCCCGTGCCGGAGAGGCAGGACGCGGTTTCTCGGTAGTTGCAAGTGAAATCGGAAAGCTCGCGGCAGATTCTTCCGAGACTGCAGTACAGATTCAGAATATCTGTAATGAAACCAGAGACAATATTTCAAATATTGAAGAGTGCTTCAACCAGATTATCGAGTTCCTTCAGACAGACGTTAAAGCACAGTTTACGGATTTCGCACAGGCTACAACAGACTATCACGAGTCGATTCAGGAGATTAAGAATATTATTACAGAAATATCTGATTCTTCGGGAGTATTCGTAGATTCAGTACAGAATATTCAGAACCAGATAGCGGATGTTTCACTTACACCCGGCAGTGAATCCGTTGACAGTGAAACCATTATTGATAAAGCTAAACAGACTGAGGAAATAGCTGAGACCATGACACAGATGGTTAAGGAGAACAAGGACAACGCTCTTTCCATTAACGGAATAGTAAATCAGTTCTCATAAAGCATAAAATAATGTGTATTACCATATAAACATAAGGACATTTTACTCAACCTTTTATCGAGGCAGAGTAGAATGTCCTCTTTTTAAGGAACTCGATACACAAAAGGAATTGCCGGATATGAATATTTAATTTAAATCCTGTACCATCTTTAACAATAAAGTTGGCACGGGGTTTTTTTACTGTTATAATTTGATAAGTATGTAAAGGTAGGAAAACAAATGATTTTTGAAACTGCAAAAGCAAATGAACTGGATGATATTTTGGCATTTTATGATTTGGTCCGGAAAAGCGATATGTGTGCATGGCACAACGGATACCCCGGAAAGGAAGAGATTGATTATGACTTTTCCAGGGCTTCTCTTTTCGTCTTAAAGGATGAGGGCAGAATTATAGGCACTATTTCAATTGATAAGGATGAGGCCGTGGAAGGCTTAGACTTGTGGAGCAGGACACTTGTGCCTGCAGCGGAGCTGTCTAGACTGGGCGTTCATCCTGATATGCAGAACAAAGGAATTGCAAGACTGCTCCTAAAATATGCCATGGAGGAACTGAAAAGACGCGGAATGAAGGGCGTACATTTCCTGGTCGCAAAGTCTAATTTAAAAGCAATAAATTCATATAAAAAATTGAATTTTGATAAGGTTGGAGAATGCCGTCTCTTTGAAGAAGACTGGTGGTGCTATGAAAAGGAATTATAGAATAAATGAAGAGGCTTATTAAATTATTAAGTAAATATCCGGTTGCAGCCGTGTTGGCTCCGTTATTTAAGCTGATTGAGGCGGGACTGGACCTGTTGGTGCCTGTTGTTATGGCGATGATAATCGACAACGGTATAGCTGCGTCCGACAGAGAATATGTGCTAAAAATGGGTGGCTGTCTGATAATGCTGGGAGTACTGGGACTTTTATTTTCCATAACTGCACAGTATCTGGCCGCAAAGGCATCGGTAAATGCTGTTTCGGACTTGAGGGATACTTTGTACCGTCATATTCAAAAGCTGGATTATGCATCAATTGACAAAATAGGAGTTTCAGGGCTGATAAACAGAATGACCGGTGACATTAATCAGGTTCAAAACGGGATAAACATGACACTGCGCCTGTTGCTTCGTTCACCTATTGTGGTTATCGGCTCAATGATAATGGCATTTACGATTGATGTTAAAGGCGGTGCATTGTTCGCAATTATTATACCTGTTTTGGCCATCCTGGTCTTTGGCTTTATGAGATATACAAAGCCGATGCACAAGGCAGTATCCGCAAACGCGGATGTCATTATCAAAAAGACCAGAGAGTATTTAAACGGCGTAAGAGTAATTCGCGCCTTTGACCGTGACGGAGTCGAAACGAAAGACTATCATGAAGCATCTGACCGCTTGTATAATTCTCAAATGAAGGTATCAGGAATAAGCTCATTTATGAATCCGATTACACTTGTAATTGTTAATTTGGGAGTTGTGGCGATTCTGTATTATGGAGGAATTGAAGTATCTTATGGATTACTTTCCGGAGGACAGGTTATTGCTTTGGTGAATTATATGTCGGAAATAATGGTTGAACTGGTCAAAATGGCCAATTTTATTGTGCTGTTGACAAAGGCGACAGCGGCATCTGACCGAATTTATGAAGTGATTGACACAAAACCCTCCGACTGGATTATTGATGATGCTGAGAAATCCTCGTTTTATATTGAATTTAAAGGTGTGTCTTTTCAATATGATGATGCGGCCGACAAATCCTTATCGAATATTTCTTTTACTGTAAATGAAGGTGATATTGTAGGAATTATCGGCGGAACAGGATCCGGCAAATCTACTTTGGGATGCCTTTTGGCAGGCTTTTACCCCGCAACTGAAGGAACAGTCTTCATTGGAGGCCGGAACATTCGCACGATTTCCAAAGAGGAATTGCGTAAGCCTTTCTCGATTGCTCATCAAAAACCGGCGTTGTTTGCCGGAACCGTTCGCGAGAATATGCTTTTGGCTAATCCGAGAGCGACACAGGAAGAAATGACTGAGGCGCTTTCGACTGCCTGTGCAAATGACTTTTTACTCGAGAAAAACGGGCTTGATACCACAGTGCAACAGGGAGGCAAAAATTTCTCCGGCGGACAGAGAGCACGACTGGCTTTGGCTGTGGCACTGATAAAACCATCCGGAGTGCTGATCCTGGATGATGTATGCGCGGCACTTGATTTCCTTACGGAAAAAAGACTTATGGAAAATCTGAAGCAATATGCAAAAGATAAGACGGTGTTTATTATATCACAACGTGTTTCTTCCATTATTCGTTCAGACAAAATAATAGTGCTGGATGACGGCGAAGCAATAGGCATAGATACACATGAAAATTTGCTGTGTAGCTGTCCTGAATACAGATACATATATGATTCGCAATATTCGGAGGATTAGATGAAAAGAAGGGTTTTACGTCGAATACTCAATTACATAAAGACTTACAGATTGAGAGTTGCTTTGTCTGTTTTGATGGCGGCTGCGTGCGTATTCTTATCCCTGCTTATTCCAGTGTATATAGGAAATGCCGTAGATGCAATTGTTAATAAAGAAGAATTTTTGCTTAAAACAATACTTACTCTTTGCGTGAAAATTCTTGCCGCTGCGCTGCTTAATGCAGTGTGCTCATGGCTTATGCAGAATGTGAATAATTCCGTGACATATCGGGTTATAAGAGATATAAGATGCGATGCATTTAATAAGTTTACCCGTTTGCCGTTAAAATCAATCGACGGCAAAAACAAAGGGGAATTAGTCAGTCGCGTAATTATGGACGTTGATACCTTTGCAGAAGGGCTGTTGCTCGGATTTACACAGTTCTTTAGCGGTATACTGACTATCCTTGGTACTTTGATATTTATGTTCGTAACGAATGTATATATTGCACTTATAGTAATGTGTGTAACTCCGTTATCTGTTTTTGCAGCCTCATTTATAGCTCGGAAAACGTACTCTTATTTTGAAGAACAGGCTGCAAAAAAGGCAGAACTGACAGGAGTGGCTGAGGAGAGTATAACCAATTTAAAGCTTGTTAATTCAATGAATGTCAATGACAGCTTTGTAGAAAAATTCGAAGATAAGAACCAAAATCTGACCTTGGCGGCGGGAAAAGCAGTATTCTTTTCTTCCATAACCAATCCCTCCACAAGATTTGTCAATTCGGTTGTCTATGCGGGAGTGGGCATATTCGGTGCATTGATGGCCATTAAGGGCGGGATAAGTGTCGGAAGGCTGTCATGCTTCTTAAGTTATGCCAATAAATATACCAAACCGTTTAATGAAATCAGCGAGGTTATCACGGAATTGCAAAATTCAATAGCCTGCGCAGGGCGGGTTTTTGATTTCCTGGATGAAGAGGAAGAAACCGATGAATCGGATAAAAAGGTATTCTCGGACAATGTTGAAGGAAAAGTGGATGTGAAGGACGTTTGTTTCTCATATGACAGCAATAAAAAGCTGATAGAGGATTTTAATTTGTCAATTAAACCGGGAATGAAGGTGGCTATAGTCGGACCCACGGGATGTGGTAAAACTACCATAATCAATCTGCTGATGAGATTTTACGATGTTGATGCAGGAAAAATTATGATTGACTGCGAAAATATTATGGATATGCAAAGGCAGAATGTACGAAGAAAATTCGGCATGGTATTGCAGGAAACCTGGATAAAGGGCGCTACGGTTTATGAAAATCTGATTTTGGGAAAGGAAGATGCCTCTTTGGAGGAAGCGGTGGCGGCGGCTAAAGCAGCCCATGCGCACAATTTTATTAAGAAGCTTCCCAAGGGATATGATACTGTACTGTCAGAGGATGGCGGTAATCTTTCGCAGGGTCAGAAGCAGCTTTTGTGTATAGCAAGGGTAATGCTTAATCTGCCGGAAATGCTTATTTTGGATGAAGCTACCAGCAGCATAGACACTTCGACCGAAATGAAAATTCAGGAAGCCTTTTCAAATATGATGAAGGGGCGTACATCCTTTATAGTTGCGCACCGTTTGTCCACCATAAAAGATGCCGACGTAATACTGGTAATGAATGATGGGCACATAGTAGAGCAGGGCAGTCACAATGAACTGCTAAGGCAGGGCGGATTCTATGCCAAACTTTACAATTCACACTTTGAAGCGGTATAATTAAGGCAGTTACATGAATAAACTACATAGTTCGGGAGGTTTATATGGATGGCATTTTATTTGCTCTGTATGTGATAGTTTCCGGAATTCATTTGTATTTTTCATGGAAGGATGAGCCAAAGGGAAGAGCGGCGACTAAGCCCTGGATACTTCTTTTACTGATTGGCTTTTATCTGTGGTGCGGCAAGGGAGAGTATTCAGTATTCCTGTTGCTGGCGCTATTTACCAGCTGGCTGGGCGACGTATTGTTAATTCCGAAAGGACATAACTGGTTTACCTTTGGCGGAATCAGTTTTATGTTCAGCCACGTCTTTTTTATCTGCGTTTACACCGGAAATATTGATTTCCACCTGGTGAATTTCTTTATAGCAATACCGGTTGCAATTCTGTATTACGGCATTGCCGGAGTGATTATATACAATGTGGCGCCTACTACTCCCAAGAAGATGATTGCACCAATGTATGTGTATCTGATAGCAAATGCCACGATGAATGTGTTCGCACTGATGCAGCTTATGAGCAACAGAAGCCTCGGGACTAAAGTGGCTTATATCGGAGCAGTATTGTTCTTCATTTCGGACTGCCTGATATTTCTCGTCAGGTATTACAGGAAAAATGTGGTATTTAAGCGACATTTTACCGTTATGTTGACATATGTTCTGGGAGAACTTTTTATTACAATTGGATTATTAATAAAATAACGAGTATTTATTTTTACCCCGAAAATTAGCGTTTTCGGGGTACTTTTTTGATTAAACACTTTAATTTGTTAACAATTTAAAGCAAAACATAGCAATATTTTACAAAAAAAGGTGTAATATTTTCGAAAACTAAAACGTTTTTTATGCAACCCTAACGAAAAAAATAAAAGGTATTGAAGATATTTTGAACACATGTTACAGTTAACTTGTAAAAACGTTTTTATCACATATTGGGAAATTACTATTATGGAAAGGAAAAATAAAATGAAGAGAAAAGGAACAAGGTTTTTTGTATCATTTGCACTTACACTTGTTATGGTTCTTTCAGTAGTGTTTGGACCTATTGAGGGTACATCTATCAAAGCTAAGGCTGCTATTTCTTCTTCTGATTTTTTGAAGGCTAATGGGAAAGTTCTTCGAAATAATTATGGCTCCGGTAATGTTGTTACACTCAGGGGTACAAATGCCGGTGGTTATCTCCTCCAGGAATTCTGGATGACACCAACCAACAATTCAAGTAATGTTAATTGCGAGATGGACATCTACAATGTTCTTAAGAATCGTTTTGGCGAGAGCTCAATGAGAACATTGGTTAATACCTATCAGGATAACTATTGGAAGACAAGCGACTTCGATAACTGTAAGAATCTTGGAATTAACTGTATCAGACTTCCGTTCTGGTATATGAATCTTGTTGATTTCAACGGTAACTACTTAAATGACTGCTTCAGCCGTATGGACTGGTTCGTTGAGCAGGCAGGTCAGCGTGGAATGTACGTAATTCTTGATTTCCATGGCGCTCCCGGTTCACAGAACGGATCTGATCATTCAGGTATTGATGGCGGAAATAATAAGCAGGGCGCTTCACAGTTCTTCTTTGGAAACAACGCTTATAACAACCAGCAGCTTTATTATGATATCTGGTACAAGATTGCTCAGCATTATGCAGGCAACCCTACTATTGCAGGTTATGACCTTTTAAATGAGCCTTACTGTACATACAGATATAATTCAAGCTACTCAGCTGATCAGCTTCATTCAATGCTTTGGAGCATATATGATATCGCTTATGATGTAATTCGTTCAGCTGACCCTGACCATGTAATCATCATGGAAGCAACATGGGATCCCGTAGACTTACCTAACCCTTCACAGTATGGTTGGTCAAACGTAATGTATGAATATCATAACTATCTTTACGATGATTATGACAATGCAGCAGGTCAGCAGATTCAGAATATGCGTAACAAATTAAACGCTATTTCTTCTGCAAACTATAATGTGCCCAGCTACATGGGCGAGTTCTGTTACTTTAACAATACGTCAGCATGGCAGCAGGGCTTACAGCTCCTTAACGATTATGGTATCAACTGGACAACATGGACCTACAAGGTTACATCAAACTATGGCAACTGGGGGCTTTACAACCAGAACGTGGCTTCAACAAATGTAGAAAGCGATTCCTACAATACAATTTTGAACAATTGGTCAAATGTAGGTAATTCATACCAGAACACATCACTTTGCAATGCAATAAGATCCTATTTCGCAGGAACGGTCAGCGGTGGTTCAAGCTCAGGCTCATCAGGCTCAAGCAATTTCGCTTCCGCAAGCATTGCAAACGGAACATATTATATTAAGGCAGTTGACAGCAACAAGGTTCTTTGTGCTGAAAACTATGGTAATGATCCTGTTACTGCATCCCGTACATCACATGGCGGCGGTTGGGAGGAATTTACGGTAGTAAATAACTCAGATGGAACAGTTTCCTTCAAGAGCGGTGCTAACAGCAAGTACTTATGTGCTGTTATCGATGAAAACAGTCAGCTCCTTGCAAGAAGCTCATCCATTCAGGATTGGGAGAAATTCAGACTTTACAAGGTAACAGATACTCAGTTCGCTATTCAGGCTGTTGCAAACGGAATGTATGTAAAGGATGATCACAATAATTCTAACCAGCTTCGCGCAACAAGCTCATCAGTAAGTGGATGGGAAGTATTTAGCTTCTACACCACAAGCGGAAGTCAGGTTAATCCTACAGGCTCCGGCAGCAATTCCGGTTCTTCAGGAAATTCCGGCTCAGCAGGCAGCACTAACAGCGGTTCCACTAATTCCGGTACTGTTGTAGCTAATGGCGACTATTACTTCGTAGACAGCCAGAACAAGGTTGTATGTGCTGAAAACACAGGTGCAGATCCTCTTGTTGCTAACCGTTCATCCTACGGCGGAGCATGGGAAACAATCAGTATCGTAAATAACTCTGACGGAACTGTTTCATTAAAGAGTGGCGCAAACAACAAATATGTATGTGCAGTAATTGATGAGCAGAATCAGATGCTTGCAAGAAGTGCTTCTATCGGAACATGGGAGAAATTCTATCTCGAGAGAACCGCATCAGGTTCCTTCGCATTAAAGGCTGTTGCAAACGGCAAATATGTATGTGCAGATCAGAATAAATCTTCAGTTCTTTATGCCGACAGAGATTCTGCAGGCGGATGGGAAACCTTCAAGATTTATAAAACAAATGGTTCGCAGGTTCAGTAATCTTTATTTGTGATATAGAGTCTCCACAATTATCTGCGGCAATAATTACCTTATGGTAATATTTACCGCCTGAAGGTGGGGCAGAAGAGCAATGTAAATAACTTTTATATAAACTGCCGGGGTGTGCACGAAAATTTCGTGTCACACATCCCGGCAGCTTTATTTTGTTGCGAGAGTCTTCAAGCGTATTGGTCCACTTCTTAGGAATTCTTGATGTTTTGGTTATTATTGTCAAAACAGGTCAGGTTAATTTGTGCAAAACTTCCGAAAATTATTTAACCTGTTTGTTAACGTTGACTATCGGCTCCTTAAATTATATTATTTTACAGGAAAGGTTATGCGGTTAACCTTTCTTTAATTGGGTAAATTGTAGTATAAAAAAGGAGAAGAAAAAATATGAAAAGACATGAAAATGCAAGAAAAACCCTTGCACTTTTGTTTTCTGCGCTTTTCTCGCTTTCAGGCATATTTGAAATGTGCCCAATAAGCGCAAAAGCAGAAAATGGTGAAACGGTTAACCATGTATATTTTTTGGACACAACGTGTCCTGAAACGGCTAACTTATATGCATGGGGAGCCCACGACAGTTTCCTGGGTGATTGGCCCGGAACAGAATGCTCCAATGCAGATGATATCGGGGCAGGATTCTACAAAATTTCTTTACCGGAGGCAGTTTCTACATATGCCGATGGTACAAATCTGATATTTAATCATTCCGGCGGTTCGACGGATTATTATTTTACCGATGCCGCTAAGCTGTTCGGATATAACGGAAATTTCTATGCTACAGCTACTGAAGCTGTAGAAACCTACAGAGCTACAGTCAAAGCTTCAGATACTTTCTATTACTATAATAAAGATGCCTGGGAAGACGTATATCTTTATGCCTGGGGTAATTATGGCGATTGCTACGGAGGCTGGCCGGGTACCGAGGCAACGCAGGCGCCCGAAATGGGAAACAACTGGTATAAGGTTGCTTTCCCGGATGGTGCTGATTTTGATAATACCGGAATCAATATTATATTTAACAACGGCTCTACCCAGTATAATTTCTGGGCAACATCCTCAACCGATGTATTTGCATGTAACGGTACCATGTATTCTACAGCTTCGGCTGCTGAAACAGCAATTTCAGCAAAGGCAGGCTTTGGCGGAAGCAGTGCAACTCCAATACCTACGCCCACACCTTCACCTACAAGCGTGCATTTCCTCAACTCCGGTAATTGGAGCAATGTATATGCATATGCTTATTCAGGTGGTTCTCAGATAGGAGAAGATTGGCCGGGTTGCACAACTGTTTCTGAACCTGATGTACAATCAAACGATTGGAGAAACATTGAAATCGCAGCATCTAATTTCAATATTATAATTAATGACAATTCGGACAGCAGAGTTGAAGCTTCAGTGACGGGAGAATGCTACATGACAGGTGACGGAGGAATGTATCCCGATTCGGACAGTGCACTTAAAAGTGTCGGACGTGGAGACCAAACGCAGACTACAACGTTATATTATTATAACAACAGAAATTGGAATACCGTAAACGGTTATGTATATGTTAATGATAAAACCTTCGGAAAGGGTTGGCCGGGAACCAGACTTAGCGCTGCATCGGAAATAGGTGCAGGCTGGTATAAGATTACCGTGCCGCGTTTGGCTGCGGCTGACAGCACATTTAATATTATATTTAATGATGGCTCAACCCAGCTTGACTCTATTTTTGTAAACTCAAACGAAAGATGTTATGTCTGCGCAACAGCCGAGCTTTTTGCTACTTCCGAGGAGGTTATCAGTGCGGCCGGCAGCGAACAGTTTGACGATGGATGCGAAAGTGGAGCAAATGCTTCGGTTTTCGTAAATAAAACGACATTAAACTTTACCAGATATGAGGCGGAAAATGCTCATACTAACGGTACGGTATTAGCAAATTCGAGAACCTATGTAACGGATATTGCTTCTGAGGCAGGTGCAAGAAGCGCAGTTGTATTGGATGCAACAGGTGAGTATGTGGAATTTACTCTTTCGCAATCCGCAAATGCACTGGTCCTTAGATATTCCATTCCCGACAGTGCAGACGGTGTGGGTAATGATACTACATTGGCTATGTCTGTCAATGGTACTGCTAAGGGTAATATTGATCTGACCTCTAAATATTCATGGGTATACGGTAGCTACCCTTATAATAACGACGTATCAGGCGGACGCGCTCACAGATTCTTTGACGAAACACGTATGCTTTTGGATGGTATTTATCCGGCAGGTACTGTTATTCGTCTGGAAAATACAGAAGCTACGGCATTCCCTGTGACAGTAGATTTTATTGAATGTGAAAATGTTCCGGCACCATTGACTCAACCGGAAAACTCTTTGTCTGTTGTCGATTACGGCGCAGTAGCCAATGATGGAAATGATGATTATTCTGCCTTTGTCAGCTGTATTGAAGCAGCTAAGGCGGCTGGCAAAAGCGTCTGGATTCCCATGGGAACCTTCAACTTAACTGATAAACGTGCATTGAATGTAAACCATGTGACGATAAACGGTGCAGGTATGTGGTACACAAACCTTGTGGGTGAAGGAGTATCCTTTAATTATGGCGGGACCTGTAAATTCAGTGATTTTGCCATGACCGGCGTTGCAACCTGCAGAAATGATTCTGATGATTTGGCAGCTTTTGAAGGCAAAACAATTGCCACCAATGTTGCTATTGAGAATATATGGATAGAACATGTCAAGGTAGGTGTATGGAGCTACAATACCAATCAGATGGTAATTCAGGGCTGCAGAATCAGAAATACTTATGCGGACGGTATTAACCTTTGCTCATATACCAACAACACTATTGTACGTAACAACTCAGTCAGAAATACCGGCGATGACGGAATTGCCATCTGGCCATGGCTTGGAGATTGCTGCAACAACACTATTGAAAACAACCTTGTGGAATTACCCATGCTCGCAAACGGCATAGCAATCTACGGTGGAAACGGAAATAAAGCAATTGGAAACACAGTATGCGACACAATCAATAACGGCTCAGGAATATGTCTTGGAACAGATTATGTAACAGAGAACGGATTCACCGGAAAGACAACGGTATCTGGAAATAAGTTATACAGATGCGGTTCATATCACACAGACTACAATTACCCTGTCGGTGCTTTATGGATTTGGGCAACAAATGCAAAAATGCAGGCAGAATTTGTTGTTGAGAATAATGATTTATATGATACCTCCTATGAGGCGGTATTAATTGACTGCTACAATGATATTTCAGGACTTACAATTAAAAATATCAGGATAAACGGAAATGTTACTGACGGAATAATGATTCGCGGAGATGAAAACGGTACTAAGACAGGTGCAGCTTCTTACGCAAACATTACCGGTAGCTTTTCAAACAAAAAGGTAAACAACCTGATACCGGGCAAATTTACTTTGACCGAGATTGTTGAATCAAATAACGAAGCTGCAAATAACACTAATATTGTCAAATCAATAGCTGAAAAGATTTCAGATTTAAAGCAAAAGAAAATTGATGACATTAGAGAAGAGATAAAGAAAAATATTGCTCTTGTCGAAGAAATAAGGAACATGGAAAACCAGTACATGAGACAGAATAATATTACTGTTTCATGGAATGTTGAGTCAAAGCTTTCCAAAATTATTAAATCTTCAAGCATTTCCGTTACGGGTGCGGGCCTGAATGCTGCTGCTAACTCTGCATTGACATTGGAGTTTAAGACGCCGGCAAAACAGGAAAGAATTAATTCCGCAGTCTACAAAAATGCAATTCAGATTGATATTAAGCTTAATAATGGTGATACGGAAATGGAAGACCTAAGCGTTCCTGTTACAATTATCATGGATGCACCTACAGGTCTTAACCGCAACAAGCTGGTCATTCTGCATTTCGATAAATCCGGAAAATATGAGCTTATAAGACCTACATTTACATCGGACGGAAAGATGATGTTCTCGGTAACACATTTCTCGACCTTTGTATTTGCGGAATCAGACAAGTCACCCAAAACCGGTGAAAACGGTAATGCCTGGAGCATTGTAATGATAATGTCAGGACTTGCTTTGCTGGGACTTTTACCTAAAAGAATTTTCGCTAAAAGAGCATAAGTGAATTTAGAACGAGGGGCGCATATCAGGCTTATATGCGCCCCTCGTGTGTTATAAAATCATGTGAGTTAATCGGTTCTTGGAATCTGATTTACATTCCCCAAATCAGTATAAGTCGGAAAGCCTTCAAACAGAGGTTTTGACGCAAAAGAGTCGCAATTTTACGCATTGTATTGTGCTTTATGGAAAACTTATATAAAATGAGTGCACCAAGCAGAATTATGGTGTTTTTGGTGGCCTCATAAGGAGAAAATTGATGGAAATTTCTAATCTGATAATTGTAATATTTTCAGAGATGGAGCTTTTCTGTGCAGCAATTCTTCTGTCTATATGTTACTATATAGCAACCAGAAAAACGGTGGAAAACAGAACCCGCAGAATTGTACTACTCCATATTTATACCTTGAGTGCGTTGGGCTTCATAGCAGATACACTCTGGTCGGTTTGTGCCCATGCGGGGCCTTTAAACCGATTCGTAATGCATCTTTTGATGAGTGTTAAATTCCTGTCGTATACGTTTGCTGCAATGTTTTGGCTAATATTTTGCGAACTGGAGTTAAACCTTTCCATCATAAGGTCACGAAAGAGAATTGCTTTACTGACTGCACCTGCATTTGCCAGTGCTCTTTTGATTCTGTTAAATCCTTTTACCAACTGGATATTTAAGGCATATAATGATTTGTCGTATGAAAGAGGCGAACTTTATTTTGTATATCGCATAATTTACTATGCATATGTTCTGATGGCAACTATACTGGTTTTGATTAATTCCAAGGATTCTAACAGTGAATTTGAAAAAAAGTATAATTACAGACTTGCTTTTTACAGTGTTCCGGTGTTGGCTTTAGGCCTGATACAGGATTTTACCGGATTCTTTGGATTTAATAACCTTGGAATAACAATAGGCTTAATCTTTGTATTTATAGAATTCCTGGTAGAGAAGAGTTCGGTTTTGCAGGAAATGCTTTCGGGCTTGTCAGAACCTTTTGTAAGTGCCGTTTACATTAATCTGGAGACGGACACTGTGATTCCGTGCAGACTTAGTAAAGAAATAGAAAAGATGGAAATGTTTAAGGGCGGAAACACATCTGTCAATGCTGCTTTGTGCGAAATCAATGATAAATTTATATATGAGTTGGATCGAATGTATGTGATGGACAATCTGAACATTATGAAAATCCGTCAGGAATTGGAGAATAATCCATTCTATTCCTTGGAATTTCGTACCGGGCCAAATGACAAAATCCGTTATCTTCGCGCCATAGTAATCAGGGTTGACAGACCCATTGGCAAAGCAGATGCCGTTATCGGCTTCAGATATATTGATGAAGAAGTAAAAGAAGAAAATCAAAGAAAGGAAGCAAGAGAGCGCGAAGCCAGACAGAATTACATAATCAAAGGGCTTACCGAAGATTTCGAATGTGTTGACTTGGTGGATTTTAATACTGATGAAATAGTTCAGTATCGTCAATCCGACCTGTTTACAAAATATATTACCGATTGGGACAGAGCCATGACATATACCGAAAGGACCGAGCTTTTTGCAGATTCTTTGGTGGTCGACGAAGACAGAAACAAATTCCTGTTGGAAACCTCAGCGGATTACGTCATGGATGCTCTGGAGAAAAGTTCAGCCTGCTTTGTGGACTACAGGGTACTGTTAAACGGAAAAGAATATTATTTTCAGTCAAAATTTATGAATCTGGAATATGATCCTTCCGTTGTTATCTTGGGAATCCACAACATAGATATAGCTATCAGGAGAGAGCTTGGTCTGGAAGCCAGAAGGGACCATGAAGAAACGGTAAAGAAGCTGTCTGCGGAGCTTGTGTCTACGCTTGCCAATACCATTGATGCAAAGGATAAATACACAAACGGTCACTCCGGGCGTGTGGCTGAATATTCGGTTATGATCGCAAAGAAGCTGGGAATGAGTGACGCTGAACAGAAACATATTCAATATTTGGCAGCTCTGCACGATGTCGGTAAAATCGGTGTGCCGGATGAAATTATTAATAAACCGGACAGACTTACCGGAGAAGAATATGAGCTGATTAAGAAGCACACATTAATCGGAGCAGATGTGCTCAAGAATATTACCGCAATGCCCGATTTGTATGCAGGTGCGAGATGGCACCATGAACGTTATGACGGAAGAGGATATCCGGACGGATTAAAAGGCGATAATATTCCGCTTGCGGCAAGAATCATATCAGTAGCCGATTCCTATGATGCGATGACGTCCAACAGAGGATATCGTAAAGCCTTCAATCAGGCTAAGGTCAGAAGCGAAATCCTTAACGGCTCAGGAACGCAGTACGATCCCGTATTGGCGGATATAATGGTCAAAATTATTGATGAAGATAAGGATTTCATGCTTCGCGAATGCGAAGAATAGTGGTATAATATAATAAGAATATGTGTCGCTTGTGTGACAGAACAAAGTGTAAACTGTTAGTGAAATGATGACGATATATGTAATGAAAGCATATAATTCACAAGGATGTGAGAAACCACGAAAGGAAGGGTGGGTATATGAGCATTTCCATTAAATCAAAACCGGATTATTCATTTATGTTTCAGAATATGAATTCATCGAGACAGGGTTATAGCAGTGTTTCATCACTTACCAATATTTTGTCTGACTATAAGCAGATAAAGAGTGGCAGCTATGGAAAGCTGATGAAGGCTTATTATAAAGGCGAAGATAAAAAAACTGCCGAATCCACAGCCAAGCTTACCAAAAAGACGGAGACCGCAGCTTCCAAACGTCTTACTGCAGTCTCAAACAGCGCCGATGAGCTGAAGGAATCTGCAGACAAGCTTCTCAAAACAGATTATTCCGGAAAGGATACGACTTATCTTATAAATGATGTCAAGGATTATGTCAAAAAATATAATTCCACAATAGAGGCTGCAGATCAGGTTACAAATAATAATGTACTTGGAAGAGCCTCAAAGCTTTTGGATTATACGGCAGTTAATTCCAATGCACTTTCCAAGATAGGAATAACCGTTAAGAACGATTACTCTCTGGAATTAAATGAGGATACCTTTAAAAAAGCAAAGGTATCGGATGTACAGGATATGTTCGGCAAAGCAGGCTCGTACGGATATTCGGTTTCGGCACAGGCATCACTTGTCGATTTTGCAGCAGAAAATGCCAAAGCTTCAGCAGGTCTGTATAACTCAAAGGGTGGCACATATGCCGATTATTCCAATGGCAGTATATACAATTCATTTTTCTAAAGCTGTGATTGCTCCTGCGAAATAAAAACCCGAAAATGTCTGAATTGTGTTGACTTTTGGCACAAAACAAGATAAAATACATTTGCTCGCAGGAATGGCGGAATTGGCAGACGCGCACGGTTCAGGTCCGTGTGATAGCAATATCATGAGGGTTCAAGTCCCTTTTCCTGCATTAATATTGACAGTAAAAGGAGTTCCGTCGGGACTCCTTTTTGAGTATATGAATATTTTAGGAGGTCATATGAACGAATTCAAAGATATTCTTACTGAAGTTAAGCGGATTTATAGTGTGTTGTGCATGGCTGAGGATGAATTATCAGACCCCGTAAAAGAAAAGCTTAATACAATTATCGCTAATTTGGAAAACTGGATTAATGACGTAAAATCAGAATCAGACAATAACAAAACACGGGAGCAGATAAACAGTGAACTTGCATTGAAATATAAATATCTCAGAGTGGAGTTTACCGATCTGTTCAAGGATAAAGGCATTCTTTCTAACATTACCTTTGAAGGAAAGAATTATTATGAAGAAAAAGCAATGAAGCTTTCCTACGAAGAAATTGTTAAGCACCTTAAGAAATTGATAAGGATCAGATAAACGGTAATGCAAGCTAAGAAAAACTAAATTGAATATTTAATCGAATTAAAAATTTAAAAAAGGAAAAGGACCGTCTGAACGTAATAATACAATTGAGACTGTCTTTTTTGTTTATTTTTTGGCTTATAGGAGAGAATATGACAATTCGTGAAAACTTAGAGCAATGGGAAAAAGAATATTTAAGTCCTTATGCAACCCTGAGCATGAATTCAAAGGGCAGAGTAAAGCCC
Source organism: Lachnospiraceae bacterium (assembly GCA_045627085.1). Lineage (GTDB taxonomy): Bacteria > Bacillota > Clostridia > Lachnospirales > Lachnospiraceae > RGIG10340. The sequence continues at coordinate 30,498 of JAZQNB010000035.1, forward strand.
GAAGAACAATGTGACATCAGACCTGTTTTCCAAAGAGACAGGGACAGAATCATACACTGCAAGGCTTTTAGAAGGTTAAAGGATAAAACCCAGGTATTCCTTTCTCCCGAAGGGGATCATTACAGAACCAGACTTACGCATACGCTTGAAGTCTCTCAGACGGCAAGGACAATTGCAAAGGCACTGAAGCTGAACGAGGACCTGGCAGAGGCAATTGCACTTGGACATGACCTCGGTCATACTCCTTTCGGCCATGCCGGTGAAAGGGCTTTGAAGGAAATGTGTCCGTATGGCTTTGAACACAGTGAACAGAGCGTCAGAGTAGTAGACAGACTTGAAAAGGATGGTCAGGGACTTAATCTTACCTTTGAGGTACGCGACGGTATATTGAATCATCAGACGGTTGGAAAGCCCCATACCATGGAAGGTAAGGTCGTCAGACTTTCTGACAAGATAGCATATATTCATCATGATATGGACGATGCCATCAGAGGCGGAATCCTGTCTGAATTAGATGTACCAAAGAGCATCAGCAGCATTATCGGAAACAATCCCAGAGACAGAATGGATTGCTTTATTCATGACATAGTAACAAACAGCATGGGCATGAATGACATTATCATGTCAGAAACCGTGGCAAATGCAATGCGGGATATCAGGCAGTTCATGTTTGATAACGTATATACAAATCCCAAAGCCAAAAGCGAGGAGGGCAAGGCAGAGTCTCTTGTTAAAACCCTGTATGAGCATTATGTTAAGCATCCGGATGAACTACCTGAGGAATTCTTGAATCTCATAGCGGACGGTGAACCCAGGGAAAAGGTTGTGTGCGATTACATTGGCGCCATGACGGACCGTTTCGCAATGGCTAAATACGAGGAAATGTATATTCCTAAATCATGGCAGTTATATTGACAGGGGAGAAAAAATGTATTACCCGGACGAATTAATAGAAGAGATACGAAGCAAAAACGATATAGTGGATGTAGTAGGGTCCTATGTGCGACTTCAGAAAAAAGGTTCAAATTATTGGGGATTGTGTCCTTTCCACAATGAAAAGACAGGTTCGTTTTCGGTAAATGACGCCAAACAGATGTATCATTGCTTTGGCTGTCATGAAAGCGGGAACGTATTTACCTTCTTGATGAAATATGAAAATTATACATTTCCTGAAGCAATAAAGGCTCTGGCTGAGAGGGCGGGTGTTTCACTCCCGGAAACCGAAATGTCTCCGCAGATGAAGGCACGTGCATCAAGACGTGAGAGACTTATGGAATGTAATAAAGAAGCAGCTACGTTTTTCTATTATAATTTGCGACAGCCTCATGGCGAAATCGGTATGAATTATCTGAAGAAAAGACAGCTTTCTGACGAAACCATAAAGAAATTCGGATTAGGTTTTGCAGGCAAAAGTGGGACTGAACTGGTCACATATTTGAAACAGAAGGGCTTTGAGGACGAAATTATAAAGAGCGCCGGACTTGCCACATACAGTGAGAAATCCGGACTTAGAAGTCAGTTCTGGAACCGCGTAATGTTTCCTATTTTTGATAAATCAGGAAAAGTAATAGGCTTTGGCGGACGTGTAATGGGAGATGGAGAGCCTAAATATTTAAACTCTCCCGAGACAGAGGTCTTTGATAAAAGGCGGAATCTTTACGGATTGTCCTTTGCCAGAAAATCAAAAGCCGATAACATTATAATATGTGAAGGCTATATGGATGTAATTTCCATGCACCAGGCGGGCTTTGACCAGGCGGTTGCATCACTTGGAACGGCATTTACCGTTGAACAGGCCGCTTTGATTAAAAAGTATTCTCAGAACGTATACCTTGCGTATGATTCCGACGGCGCCGGAACACAGGCTGCACTTAGAAACATTGGGATACTCAGGGAAGTGGGCCTGACAGGCAGAATTATCAATATGCAGCCCTATAAGGACCCCGATGAGTTCATTAAGAATATGGGGGCAGATGCCTTTAGAGAGAGGATACTAAACGCAGAAAACAGCTTCTTTTTCGAGGCGCGGATTGCAGAGAAGGGATATAATCTGAACGATCCCGACGAAAAGACAGGCTTCTTAAGAGAGATTGCACGGAAGCTTTGTCTTATAACCGAAGATATCGAGCGTGACAACTATATGGAAGCTTTTTGCAAAAAATATTCCATATCCGTTGAAAATATGAAAAAACTGGTTATGTCTGTCGCAGCGCAGGGAAGCACGCATGCTCCGATTGAGAGACCCAAAAGCGGAATAAGGCAGGGAACCCAAAGCGAAAATCCGGCAGAGAAAACGCAGAGAATTTTGATAACCCAGCTGGTAGATAATCCGATGATTTACCCGCAGATAAAGAAATATATTACGGTTGATGACTTTACGGATGAATTTTATAAAACCGTGGTTGAGAGACTGTTCGCGGATTTGGATGCGGGCAAATGTAACGCATCCGCTATTATTTCACTATTTGAGGATATGGAAGAACAGGCTAAGGCGGCAAGTCTTTTTAACACCAATCTGCCGGAATTTGAGAGCCAAAGCGACAGGGAAAAGGCATTGAAAGAAATAATTATTGCCGTAAAGAAAAATAGCTATGAATATTTCTCCTCAAAGCTTGGCAGTGATGTGAGTGCATTAAGCAAAGCATTGGAAGGGAAAAAAGCGCTGGAAGCACTTAATAACATACATTTAACTTTTGAATAAATTTACTAAAGGAGACACAAATATGGATGAAGCTATGATGGCCAGATTTGAAGAGAAAATGAAGGAGCTTTTGGATCTGGCCAAAAAGAAGAATAATGTTTTGGAATATCAGGAAATCAGTGATTTCTTTGCCGAGTTTTCCCTGGAGGAAGACCAGTTCGACAAGGTTTTGGACGTCCTTGAACAGAATAATGTTGATGTCTTAAAAATCACCGAGGCAGAAGAAATCGAAATGATTGACCTCGATATCGATGCACTCGTTGATGACGATGACATTGTATTATCCGAAGAAGATGAAATTGATGTAGAGAATATTGACCTGTCAGTTCCCGAAGGTGTCAGCATTGAGGACCCGGTTCGTATGTACCTTAAGGAAATCGGTAAGGTTCCGCTCCTTTCGGCTGATGAGGAAATCGACCTGGCCAAACGTATGGAGGTGGGCGATGAAAGTGCCAAGAAGAGACTTGCAGAGGCAAATCTCCGACTGGTTGTCAGCATTGCAAAGAGATACGTCGGAAGAGGCATGCTTTTCCTTGATTTGATTCAGGAAGGAAATTTAGGTCTTATCAAAGCTGTTGAAAAATTTGATTACAGAAAAGGATACAAATTCTCTACATATGCAACCTGGTGGATTCGTCAGGCTATTACCAGAGCTATTGCAGACCAGGCCAGAACAATCCGTATTCCTGTACATATGGTTGAAACCATTAACAAATTAATTCGTGTCAGTCGTCAACTCTTGCAGGAGCTTGGAAGAGAGCCATCCCCTGAAGAAATCGCAGCTGAAATGGGAATGAGTGTAGACCGTGTAAGAGAAATCCTTAAGATTTCACAGGAACCCGTATCCCTTGAAACCCCTATAGGTGAAGAAGAAGATTCACACCTTGGAGACTTCATTCAGGATGATAATGTTCCGGTGCCCGCAGATGCGGCTGCGTTTACTCTCTTAAAGGAACAGCTTAGCGAGGTACTCGAAACACTTACAGAGAGAGAACAGAAGGTTTTACGTCTCCGTTTCGGACTTGACGATGGCCGTGCACGCACTTTGGAAGAGGTTGGTAAGGAATTCAATGTTACCCGTGAACGTATCCGTCAGATAGAAGCAAAGGCACTTCGCAAGCTTCGTCATCCTTCAAGAAGCAGAAAGCTGAAAGATTATTTGGATTAATCGGTATTAATACGTAAATATATAAAAAAAGAACACTTAAATATATAAATTGAGTAGACATTTTTTCACAGTTCATGCTATTATACATTTATATACGCACATTGGGGAATTTGCGTATATAGATGATAATAGTGGGGCTGTTTTTTTTAGGAGAAGGAAAATGGTAGCATCATCATACATTGCAGGTGTTTTTCTTTGCGCTACGATTTTATTGGTAATGAGAATTGGCGGTAAGTTCTTTTTAAAGGAAAAAAGAACTTATGAAAAGAGATTTTACTGTCTTTTTGATACTGTAATTTTTTATGCAATAGTAAACGGAATCTGGGGCATTTTGCTGGTGAACAGTAAAAGTGTAAAGCACAGTCTGATTATTATTGTGTCTGCAGCTTTGTATATGTTGGCGGGCATAGTTGGAATAGCGTGGCTGACATATATCATGAATTATCTCGGTCAAAGAAATAAGAATAAGTTTTTTGCCGGCATAAATGTCGGTTTAATTTTGTGCGCACAGCTAACGGTTCTGATTGTTAATTTTGTTTCATTAAAGTTCTTTTATGTAGATGAAGCAGGTAATTATCGGACAGGTAACAGCTGTGCAGTTTTATTATTGCTGCTCATATTACCATTAATTATTTCAATTATTGATATAGGTGCTGAAACGGTTAAAAATCGTGAATCGGGCAAAAGAGGACGCAATGTATTCCTGATATTTATTTCCATACTTCCGATTATCTGCCAGACCCTTGATTTCTATTATGTTGACATTCCATTTACGGTCGGAGGCTTTTTGGCTGCAGTGAGCATGGTTTTCACCTTTAATGTTTTACCTGAGGTTCAGGATGAAATTCAGGAAAGGCATAAGGAAAAGGAGGAAATATACAGAACGGCCTTTAATGCCGATTCGGCGGGATATTATGAGGTAAATCTGACCCGGGATGAAATTATGGGGGATATTTTTGAATATAATCACGGAAAAGATATGCCACCGAGTATTCTCGATATTCCCGAGCTGAAAAAGCCGTATTTATATTCTGATTTTATCAGCTGGTGGGCAAACAATATGATTACGGACAAAAAAGCGGAGTTTGAGCAGCTGTTTAAAAGAGAGAAGCTTATTGAGTCTTATATGAAAGGTGAGCTCACAAAAGAGTTTACGTATTGGTCCAACACTACAGCCAAGGAAAAACACTGCTACAGACAAATGTTCTTTTTGTCAAAACGTGCGGAAACGAATGAGATTATAGCTTTGACGGTTGTTCATGACATAACTGAAACAGCCAAAAAGGAAGCCGAAAGATACAGGTATTTTTCCGTCATCAACACTTTGTCGGATGACTACGAGACAATTTATATAGTAGATGTCGAATCCGGAAAATTTGACCCTATAAGGCGCGATAATAAGGCCATTGACGAGAATAAATCAAAGTTTTCAAAACTTAATTTCTATGCTCAGGTCCAGGACATGGACAGGCTTCATATTTATGAAGAGGATAAAGAGCATTTTGCCGAGATGATGGCAAAAGAAAATATTAAGGCGGAGCTTGAGAAAAACGGAGAGTTTTCTTTCACCTTCAGAACCCTGAAAGGAAACGAAAAGGTTTATTATCGGGCTAAGTTTATACTCATGGAGAAGAATGCGGAAGGAATGAAATTCCTATTCGGACATCAGAATGTGGATTCTTTGATGCGAAAGGAAATGGAGAATGTCAGACTGCTGAAAGAGGCCAGAGATCAGGCTCAGGCAGCTAATGATGCCAAGAGTAAATTCCTTTTCAATATGAGCCACGACATAAGGACTCCCATGAATGCCATTACCGGTTTCACATCAATGGCTGAGAAGTACATAGATGATAAAGAAAGAGTGACAGACTGTCTGAAGAAAATAGAAGTTTCAAGCAATCATTTGCTGAAGCTTATTAATGATGTCCTTGATATGTCAAGGATAGAAGCAGGAAATGTAATCATAGAGGAAAACGCCTGCGATATAAAGGACATAGTTTACAGAGTAATGACAATTGCCCGTGGGACCGCAACGGAAAGCAATATAAATCTGACGATGGAAATGGGCAAGATTCTGCACCCTGCCGTATATGCGGATATTCTGCATATAGAACAGATTATAATCAATGTTTTGTCAAATGCCATTAAATATACAAAGCCTGGTGGAAAGGTAACCTTATCCGTGTTGGAGCGTCATACCGTAAAGGACGGATACGGAGCGTATGAATTTATAGTGACAGATACCGGAATCGGAATGGCAAGAGACTTTGTGGACCATATATTTGAAGCCTTTTCGCGTGAAAAGAGTTCAACAGTCAGCGGAGTAACCGGAACCGGACTGGGAATGTCCATTACCAAAAACCTGATTGATCTGATGGGCGGCAAAATTGAAATAGATTCAGAGCTCGGTTATGGAACAAAGGTTACTATGCTGTTTGAATTCAGATTAAATAACGGTAAGAAGAAACCGACGGAAGTAATCGACCACAGACTTGACAATGTAGTACTGTTCGGAAGAAGAGTGCTGCTTGTTGAGGATAATGAGCTTAACAGAGAAATAGCAAGAGACATCCTGATAGATGAAGGGCTGATTGTAGAGGAAGCGGATGACGGCGCAGTAGCTGCGGAAATGGTCTATAAGTCACAGCCCGGATACTATGATTTCATACTTATGGATATTCAGATGCCGTATATGGACGGTTATAAAGCCACTGCGACTATCAGAAACTTAGAAAACAAGGAACTGGCTAATATACCAATAATTGCCATGACTGCAAATGCATTTGATACCGATAAGGCTAAATCCTTGGAAGCCGGTATGAATACTCATTTAACTAAACCGATAAATATAGCTCAGCTTATTAATACGCTTAAGTCTTTTGCATCGGAGGCAGATAAATGACTTTTGATACCAATGAAAAATTAAGGCTCGTAACAGGAAAGGGCTTGTGGCATACTGTTGGAATTGAGGGCAAAATCCGTTCGATTCAGGTCTCTGACGGGCCTCACGGCTTGAGAAATCAAAAAGAGGGCGAGGCTCCTATGGGTGAAACATATCTTGCGACCTGTTATCCAACGGCGAGCTGTGTATGCGCATCCTTTGATGAAAATCTGATATCCAAAATGGCAGCAGCCATTGCGGATGAAGCAAAAGAAAAAAAGATTTCAGTTGTTCTTGGCCCGGGGATGAATATAAAGCGTTCCCCGCTTTGCGGCAGAAATTTTGAGTATTTCAGCGAAGATCCTTATCTTACCGGCGTTATGGCTTCGGCCTATGTGAAAGGAATGCAAAATGCCGGAACAGGAACATGCATAAAACATTTTGCAGCTAACAGTCAGGAAACTCACAGAAACTCTTCCAATTCCATAGTGGATGAAAGAGCTTTAAGGGAGATTTACCTGGCTGCTTTTGAAAAATGCGTAAAAGAGGCAAAGCCTGCTTCCATAATGGCTTCCTACAACTATTTAAACGACGTACAAGCCTGTGAAAACAAATGGCTGCTGACAGATGTGCTTAGAGACGAATGGGGCTTTGAGGGGCTTATAATGTCCGACTGGGGTGCCTGTACGGATATCGGTGCCTGCGTAAAAGCCGGTATGGACTTAGAAATGCCGGACAGCAATGGCTACGGCTATGACGAATTACAGAAAGCATATATGAGCGGGCAGGTATCCGAATGTGATTTGGACCGTGCTGTTTCGAAGCTGTATCAAATCAGCGAAAGCTATGCCTTCGACAATGAAGAACGTGCGGAACGAACAGAAAGCAAAAAAAAGGAAAGGCATCTGCTCGGCAGACAGATTGCTTCACAATCGGCTGTCCTTTTGAAAAATGACGGAATTTTACCGTTCGACAATAAAGAAGAATATGTTGTAATTGGAGCTATGGCTGAAAATCTGCGTTTTCAGGGTGGCGGAAGCTCCCACATTAATACAGACGGGGCAGTTAATATACTCAGAGCTCTGTCGGCATACGGAGTATTATATAAATACGCCAAAGGCTATAATGACGGCGCACACAAGTCGGACGAGACACTCGAAAAAGAAGCCCTGAAGCTAGCCATGGAAGCCCAAAAGGAAGGAAAAAAGATTATATTCTGTGGAGGCCTGACTGATTATGCCGAAAGCGAAGGGTATGACAGAAGGACATATGAAATGCCTTATAATCAGGTCAGACTTTTCAAAAAGTTAAAAGAGATATGCAACGATATAGTATTCGTGTCATTTGGCGGCGCAGCATATGATATTTCAGTGTGTGATTATGCACGGGGCGTGCTGATGATGTATCTTGGCGGTGAAGCGGCAGGGGAGGCTTGCGTGGATATTTTGTTCGGAAGCGTAAATCCCAGCGGGCATTTGCCTGAGACATATCCTTATACTACGGTAAATGATGGCAATGAGCATACCTATCCTGCAAATGATTTCTTTGGCAGGGATACGGATAATGTTGAATATCGCGAGAGCATTTTTGTAGGATACAGATATTACAATACGTTTGGTGAAAAGGTCAGATTCCCGTTTGGATTCGGCCTTTCCTATACGAGCTTTGAGTACAGAAGCCCGGAAGTAATGAAGTTAGAGGATGGCAGATACAGAGTGGATATCGTTTGCAGGAATACGGGAAAAAGAGATGGTAGCTGCACACCGCAGCTGTATATCGGAATGAAACAATGTCCCGATTTCCTACGCCCTAAAAGAGAATTGAAGGGCTTTAAGAAGGTATTTTTAAAGGCAGAGGAAAGCAAAAAGGTCACTTTCTTCCTGGATGAGAGAAGCTTTAGCATTTATGATTCCGTAAAGGGAAAATGGGTTGTTCCGGAAGGCGAATATGAGATAATGATTGGTGAGAACGTTGAAGATATAGTATTATCCGAAACTGTTACACTAAACGGAGCAAAGGTTGATTTGCCCGGCAAAAACGATATTCCTTCATATTTTACAGACGGCAAGGCACATGGAATTCGGCCCTCTTATGAAGACTTCATTACACTTATAGGCAGAAATTACAGGGATTTTGACCACATTAAGAAGGGCGAATATACCACAAGAAATTCTCTCAGGCAGCTGTGCAAAACAGCCTGGTGGGGGAAAATACTGCTCTGGGTTTTGGAAAATACCACTGCAAAGATAAGCCAAAAGCCCAAGGACAGTCCCGATACACTTATGATGATTGAATTTATTCACAATATGTGTATCAAAAATGTTGTTACCATGAGTGACGGCCGAATAGATATGAGTAAGGCGGATGCCTTTGTCGAATATGCAAACGGCAACAGGAAGAAAGCGATAAGGCTGTTATTTAAAGGAAATGAAAAAGTATAAAAATTTTCGTGAAATATAAAGCAGCACTTATTTGCAGCATTATCGGAATTATAACGTCCATAGGCATGGCAGTGCTTGGAACCGTTGTATTGATGAACCTGCTTTCAATGATCAGTTAATTCTTTTGAGGCGAAGAGATTTCTCTTCGCCTTTTTTTTTATTTCTGAAGGAATTTCATTTTTTCAGTTTTTTTGTTAAAAAAATAACACATTTTTTGAAAGTTGTAGTATAATAGGGAAAATATATAAAAAATCAATAGGAGGAGAAGAACATGAGCAAAATTTTGGTCGTCGTTGACATGCAGAAAGATTTTACCTACGGTGCACTTGGAAACAGTGAATGTGTGAAGGCAATTAATTCTATAAAGGAGATCATGGAATCCTCATCCTATGATGAAGTGATTTTTACCAGAGATACTCATTCAAAGGATTACCTGAACACACAGGAAGGCAGAAAGCTTCCGGTAGAGCATTGCCTTATGGGAAGTGACGGATGGGAAGTGGCAGATGAATTGACAGTAACAGCAAAGAAGGTATTTTCACCGGAGGCTGTAAGCTATATCGACAAGCCTTCTTTCGGAAGTCTGGAATTTGCCAATATGCTGCATGACAAATATAAAGATGGCAAAGACTTGGAATTAGATTTTGTCGGTGTCTGCACGGGAATATGTGTCATTTCAAATGTGGCATTGGCTAAGGCAGCCTGCCCGGAGGCAAAGGTATGCGTTATTGAAAAGGCATGCGCATGTGTTACACCGGATACGCATAAAACGGCAATTGACGCTATGAAAACATTTCAGGTTGATGTGATATAGGAGGGAAAAATTATGATTTTGAAACCAATAGTAACCAGTCTTTTAGAGACAGACATGTATAAGTTTTCGATGGGTCAGGCTATCTACCATCAGTTTTCGGATTACAAGACTACCTGGTCATTTAAATGCAGAAATAAGGATGTTCACTTTACTCCTGAGATGGTTGCGGAGATAAAGGAGCAGATTAAAGAGTATTGCAAGCTCAGATTTACGGAGGATGAGCTGGCTTATCTTGATAAAATTAAATGGATTAAGGGTTCATATGTTGATTTCCTGCGTTTGTGGAAACCAAGATATGAGGATTTCACAATTTCAGATGATGCAGAGTGCGGACTTTCCATAGAAACCTTTGGAACATGGCTTAATACATCCATGTATGAGATTCCTACACTTGCAATCGTAAACGAAGTGTATTTTAAGATGGCTTACGATTATGATGTAATATTTGACAGCTTTAAACGTCGACTGGACGAGAAAATCGCCCGCCTTGAAAGCGGTGAATATAAGCTGTCAACATTTTCAGAATTTGGCCTTAGAAGACGACTTTCCGCAGAAGCACAGGAGTTGGCCGTAAAACGTCTTTCAAAGGCGAATATAGGCAATTCTAAGTTCGTGGGAACATCAAATGTTTATCTGGCTAAGAAGTTTAATCTTTCGCCGGTCGGAACAATGGCTCATGAATGGATAATGTGTGTCGGACAGGGTAATCATAAGCATAATCCTGCATATTCCAATCACTATGCTCTTGCTGCATGGGTAAGGGAATACGGAGTATTAAACGGTACGGCACTTACCGATGCAATTACGACAGACTGCTTCCTTAGAGATTTTGATTTGACATATGCGACCTTATTCTCAGGTGTGCGTCACGATTCGGGCGACCCGATTGAATGGGGCGAGAAGATGATAGCATATTATAAGAGCCTTTCGATTCACCCTACTACAAAGACACTTCTTTTCTCGGACAGCCTTGATTTTGAAAAGGCTACGGCAATTTTTGAGCATTTCAACGGCAAAGCAAAGGTTGCATTTGGTATCGGAACCTTTATTGCAAATGACACAGATGTTGAGCCACTTAATATTGTAATGAAGACGACCAGATGTAACGGAAATGATGTCGCCAAGATATCTGATGTGGCCGGAAAAGGAATGTGCAAGAATCCGGAATATGTTGATTATCTGCAAAGATCAATTAACTGGAGAATGGAAAACGAACCTCAATAGAAAAGGCGGGTACGAATATGTTTGATGTAAAAAATGCAACCGACAGCCTGATTAAATGGCTGCGAGAATGGTTTATGGAAAACGGTAAAGGGTGCAAGGCAGTGCTCGGAATATCAGGCGGAAAGGATTCCACGGTAGCAGCTGCTGTATGTGTCGCTGCATTGGGCAAAGAGAATGTAATAGGAGTATTAATGCCTAATGGTGAGCAGGCCGATATTTCTGACTCTTTTCAGGTAGTTAACGATTTAGGAATAAAGTATTATGTGATAAACATAAAAGATATGGTTGATGCCGCATATGCCGAGCTTGAAGCAAAGCTTGACTGTGAAATAAGCGTTCAGACACGCACTAACCTGCCCCCGAGACTTCGTATGTCTACACTTTATGCCGTGTCTCAAAGTGTTAACGGACGTGTAATCAATACCTGCAATCTGTCGGAGGATTGGGTAGGCTATTCTACCAGATACGGAGATTCCGTAGGCGATGTCAGCCCGTTGTCACATTTTACGGTCTCAGAGGTAAGAGCAATCGGCTCATATCTGGGCGTTGCTGATAATCTGATATATAAGGCACCTTCAGACGGACTTTGCGGCAAAACAGATGAAGACAATCTGGGATTTACTTATGCTGAACTTGATAAATACATCAGAACCGGAAGCTGTGAAAATGAAGAGCATAAAGCCTTGATAAACAGAAAGCATAAGATGAATCTGTTCAAACTTCAATTGATGCCTTCTTTTGAGTACGATGGTGAGGTCAAAGCATGATTTTCTTTAAAAAAAGAAAAAAAGATACAGACATAAAAGCACAAATTAATCTCGGAGAATTTCAAATTCTCCGAGATAATTTAACTGTGGAAGAGTATTTTGAACTCAGGGAGTCCGTCGGCTGGGCAGCTTATGATTATGCCCGCGCCGAAAAAGCCTTGAATTTATCCTTGTCCACATATTTAATAAAAGACAACCAAAAAAACATCGCCATGGGCAGAACCCTTGGCGATGGAATATATATATCCATAGTTGATTTGGTAGTGAGACCTGAATATCAAAGGCTGGGCGTCGGAAGACTCTTAATTGATACCATGGTTTCTGATATAAGGTCTGCTCTAAATCCCGGTGATTTTTCATGCTTCTATGTAACCAGTGAAGTGGGAGCCGAAGGCTTCTATCGAAGACTGGGCTTTGTTGATATGCCGGGAGGAAGCTTTGGCGGAGCCTTGCGTAAGGCTGTTAAGGGCGAAAATAAAGAGCCGGCTGACAATTAATTGTTCATTGCTTTTTATATTCAGATGGAGATAATCCCGTAATCTGTCTAAAGACCTTTGAGAAATATTTCTCATCCGTAAAGCCTACCTTATATGCTACTTCGTAGGTCTTTAAGGTATTTTGAGAAAGGTATTCACATGCTCTTTCAATTCTGATTCTTTTTAAATAATCGATAAAACCGATGCCCATGCAGGATTTGAAAAGAGATGAGAGATATCCGCCCGTTACACCTACCTTTTCGGAAACCGAATCCAAGGTCAGCTGTGAATAATATTGGTCATTTATTATCTCTATAACTTCATCAATAATACTATTGCCTGTTTTGATTTTATTGACAGGCTTTTTTGAACCCTTCAGGGTGGCTGCCAATTCTTCTATAACGGATAGTATACTGGTGGAACGGCAGGGTTTTAATATGTATTCCCTGGCACCCAGATGCAAAGCTGTTTGGGCATAGGAAAATTCATCATAACTGCTAAGTATAATCGTCGCAGGCAAAATCCCGGCACGGCTTACCTCTTTCATTACCTGAAGACCGCTTTTAATCGGCATTTGTATATCCAGAAGCATAATCTCGGGTTTATATTTGTAGATCAGGTCGCAGGCTTCAAGCCCGTTTTTGGCCGTCAGAACATCTTCAAACATATCGGAATGAAGACGGATATATTTCGCGATTCCATCTCTTATACTGTCTTCATCATCTGCAATCAAAATCCTCATCTTCATTCCTTTCCGGGATAATCAGAATTACTTCGCATCCCTGATTTTTCTCACTGTTAATAGTGAGGGTATAGTCCTCTCCGTAAAGAATTGAGAGCCTTTCTTTGATGTTTTTTATGGCAAATCGGCCAATTCTTTGACCGGAGTACTTTTTATCATCGGCTGTAAAGAGACCATTTAGTGTTTTGAAATCCATTCCGGCACCGTTATCGCAGACAGAAAAATGAAGGTATCCGTTGTCGCGATAGCCTTTTATGGAAAGCTCAAAGATATCCTGGTCTTTTTCAAAACCGTGAACAACCGCATTCTCCACGAAAGGCTGCAAAATCAGCTTTGGAATCGGAGCATCCCAAATATCCTTTGCAATATCGAAGGTATAGTGGAGACGTTTTCCGAATCGCATGTTTTGAATCTGAAGGTATTTCTCCAACAGGTCTGTTTCATTCCTGACAGGCACAATACTTTTGCCCCTTGAAAGAGCGAGCCTGAAAAGGTCGGAGAGAGCCAAAATATCATCGGCAATATCTTCATTGCCCGTATCCACAACGCGCCAATACAGGGAATCTAATGTGTTGTACAGAAAATGAGGATTGATTTGCGCTAAGAGCACATCCATTTCACTTTCTTTTTCTTTTATGGTCAGAATATAGTTTTTGTCTATCAGTTCTTTCATATCTGTAACCATATGGTTAAAGGCTTTGGATACCTCGCCGATTTCATCTTTGGTGGTCACCTCTACCTGCTGAGTAAAATCTCCTTTTTGGAACTGCTTCATGGCTGAACGAAGTGTACCCAGAGGTTTGGTTACCATGTTGGAGATAATGACGAGAACAGGCAAAAGTCCCAAAAGAATACCAAACATAAAAATAAGAGGACTTTTGGCGGAAGCGTATATAACCGACATGTGTTCTGTTTGAGGAACAAATTTAATTACCGCCAAATCATTGGTGCTGTCTGCATAACAATAGTAGCCTATCCGATCAAAGCTTCCGTAGCTAAGATAACCGTCTCGACAATTGTTAGCAAAGGCCAGATTAAGAGTCTCATCCACCAGGCTATAATTGAGTGAATCCACGGCACCGCTTTCTGAAAGAATCTCGCCGTTCTGATTGCAGATAACAAGCGCTTCATAATTACTCCTGATAGCCGTTTGGGTAATCTCATCCAAAGAAGAGGCATTAGCTCCAATTACCAGATATCCTAACTGCCTGTCGCGGGAAATGCTGTTTATTTCTCTGAAAATCACAATCTTCTCCTCACGTATGGATTCATAGAAATCATTGCTTTCCTTTATTGCTCTGGTCCAAAAATATCGCCCGCTGCTACTGAGGGCTTTCTCGTATGAGGATGTGCCTTTAATGGATGAAAAGGGAAGATGAGATGACATATCCAGACATTTCAAATATGGTTTCAAACCATTTTCGGGGTATATGGCCAGAGTTTTGACAACTCCGCCCAGTGAAATCATATCCTCTATCATATTCATCGGGGCATTCTCATCCCACAGATTTTCATTTTGGTTTAAATCTGCAGCATCCTTGGACGTCAGCAATTTGTTGATGTGGTCGTTAATTGTAATGTATGTACCATATTCCTTTAACGAATCCTTAAAGGAGGTCGTGAGCAGAGCAACATTTTGCACATCATACAGATAGTTCTCGCGTTGGGTTGCTTCAATTTTCCTATAGTCCGTAAGAAACAGCAAAAAGGCAATGAACAGCAGGATAGGGGTTACTATCATGTACGTATAGAGCACGATTTTCCATTTCAGATTTGTTATATTTTTAATCATCGGCAGGCTTCCTCCAGGCTGTTAAGGAATTCATCCGCAGATATGATACCGGTACAAAATCTGCCGATTTCGTTTTCAATTACATTTTTAAATTCAGAGCTTCCGCAATCATTAATGGGTGTACCGGATGTATCTGTTGCGGCGTTGATATAATTCAGCCAATACTTCTGGACTTTCGTGGCCTCGGCGTCAGTAATTTTGCTTTGGTCCTGAGCAGACATACCTACGCCGTTTTCCCACCCGAAGGCGGAAAGGTGGTCCGGGGAAAAACAGAAATTCAAAAAATCGATGGCTTCATCTGTGTAAGGAGAGGAAGCACTGACGGCATAACCGCCTCCGTACCAGGCCATGGTACAGCCGTTAGTATCATTGGATTCTAATGAGGGCATCATAAATACTTCGATATTGTTGCGAAGCTCTTTTGGAATATCTTCGTTGATGGCCATGCTGGCTTCCCAGGAGCCCATGTAATACATGGCAGAACCGCCGGTCGTAAACAGGCTCATGGCGGAACCATAATCCTTAATGGTGAAATCCGGCTGAAAAACGTTATTTTCGACAGTATTCTTTAACAGTGAAAGAGCCTGAGTAAAGCCTTCATCAGAGAAATCCGCATTGCTTATGGCTGATTTTATAACAGCTTTTCGGTCCTTGCCCAATACTCTGTATAACAAATCATCATAATATTCCACAAGTGGCCAACCGTCTCCGCCGGCCATCGCGACAGGAGTTACGCCCAAGTCGTATATCCTTGAACAAAGCGAAAGAAAATCTTCGTATGTGGAAGGCACAGTAAAGCCGTGCGCTTCGAAAAAACTCTTATCGTAGTAAAACCCAATCATATCGGTATTGCGGGGAAGACCATAGAGCTTAGAATCTTTCATAAAGCCGTCGAGAGCACCTTCTAAAAAGTCGTAATCTGAATAATCGTTAATATTAAGCTCTGCCAAGAGACCGGCCTCCAAAATGTCATCCAAAAAAGAGGGCTGTCCCCAGATACTCACAATATCCGGCATACCGTCCATCGCATAAGCTTTAAACTTGGTCTTATAGGCCTTTTCCTCCAAGGCTTCAACTTCAATTTTTACATTTGGATGAGTATTTTCGTATTGGTCGATAAGCATTTGCTCGATAAGCCCCTGACCGTTATTGCGGTCGGGAAGATTAGAGAAAAGCTTTAATGTGATTTGTGCATTCGACCCCATGTTAGCACAACCTGATAAAAGAAATGTTGCAAAAAAAACGCAAACGAGAAGAAATACTAAAATATTCTTCTTCATATATACCTCCATGTACCCCACACATAATTATAAACGTTTTTATTACTAATTTCAATCTGTTTAAATACATTAAAGCATACTAAAAGAGCTCGGATTTTCATCCGAGCTCCCATAGCAAAAGCTATATGAGGAAAAGATTAATTGCCATATACTTCAAGCTCCCAAATGGAGTAACCGTACTGAGTTGTTCTCTCTGTACCATAAATTCTGATGTACCTTGCGCTTGTGGAAGCGAATGAAGCATCAAGCGAGTCACCGCTGCCACCATTTGTTACACTGTATACATCATTCCAGGAGGTTCCGTTTGTGGAGGCCTGAATCTTGTAGGTTTTTCCTGCAGCTGTTTCCCAATTGATTTTAACTCTTTGTACATTTTTGGTACTTCCGAGGTCAACCATAATCCAGGTAGGATCTACTTCATGTGTAGACTCCCAACGTGAACCGGTGTTGTTATCAATTGCAAGCTGAGCACTCTGCATTTCTGATGAAGCAGAAGCAGAGGATATGGCTAACCTGGAAACTGTTCCGCTGTTGCCTGTATTACCTGTATTACCGGTGTTGCCTGAAGCTGAGCCACCCTGATTTGAACCGCCGTCATTTCCGTATACTTCAAGCTCATAGATTGAATATCCGTATGCTGTGGTTCTCTCAGTGCCGTAAATTCTCACATAACGGGCATTTACAGGATTGAAGGTTATTTCTTTTACTTCAGCGTTTTTGCCGTCAGAAACGGTTGCTACATCAGTAAAGCTTGTGCCGTCGGTAGAAACCTGAACCTTGTAAACCTTGCCGGCAGCTGTTTCCCAGGTGAGTTTTACCTTGGAAACGGATTTGACCGATCCTAAATCTGCACTAATCCATGAAGGATCAACACCGTGTGTGGACTCCCAACGGCTGCCTGCATTATTGTCAATTGCAAGCTGGGCACTCTGCATTTCCGAGGAAGCAGTAGCAGAGGCTATTGCCAGTTTAAATGTGGAGTCTGTGTTACCTGTGTTTCCGGTATTGCCTGAATTGCCTGAGTTTCCGGAGTTTCCACCGTTTCCGGAGGGAGCGGTAATATCTGCGGGCTGATTGTAGGTACGTCCGTTATCTACAGGATTTCCGAGCTCTCTGTAGGTTTCACCGGCAGGAGTAAGAGCACCGGTAGCATATCTCCAAAGTCCGTAAGTATCTGAATCAAAATCAAATGCTGCATATCTTTCAACATAATCACAGTTGTCGAGAAGCGGCATTACTGCCTGCCAGAAGTCCTTTGTTCCGTTTCCGCCGGTAGCGGTTACATATTCACCATGGCAGGAGAATTCTGTAATCCAAATAGGCTTGTGATACATCTGATAGCAGGCTTCAACTACATTTTCCATAAACCAGGAAGCCATTCCTTCACCACCGTAGTTTTCGGGATAACAGTGAATTGAAATGAAGTCCACATCCATATCATTGTCTGCATCGACCATCTGCATAAATGGCTGGAACCAATCGGTAGAAGCTGAAGGCCAAATAGCTGAAACAGGTGAGCTTACATGAATTTCATCACTCAAAACGCCTTTATAAGCCTGGTAAACTTCAGCAGGTGTCATGTTACACTGATCTGTAAAATCAGGCTCATTAAAGGTCAATACATAATTGTATCCCTGATTAATTAATGCATTAAGTCTGTTTCTTGCATTAGCCTGAGAGGTCTCTTTCCAAATCATGGGTACAAATTCAACATTTGCATACTGAGCACCTGTACTCTTTGTCTCGCTCCAGTTGTAATACCAGCCTAGACCTAAGTTCTCGAGATTCAGATTCTGGCCCATATCCGTAGCAAGGCCGAGACCTTTCTTGGTAGTACCGAATTTGACTGATTTACATGTGTTTGTTGTCCCGTCTGTATAGATTGCCTTAACCCATACGGTCTTATAATCAACAGAGGTGGAATAAATTTCATAAGAAGTATCTGTGGTAGAACCTGCTAGGTTTCCGTTAACGTATACTTCATAATTGGCTACTGCCTTTGAAGGAGCATTCCATTTGATTTCAATATATCCTGCAGCTACAGGTCTGTTGCCGGTAGGATATGTAATGGCAAAGTCACGATGTCTTCCGTCGTCTGAAGGAGGAGTAACAGTGCCGGGATTGTAGGTCTGGCCTGAACCTGAGCCTGAGCTTGAACCTGAGCCTGTAGCGTTGCCGCCATATACGCTCATTTCCCAAATGGAGTAACCCCATGCGGTGGTTCTCTGGGTTCCATAAATTCTTACATATCTTGCATCTGTAGCATTAAAGGTCAAATCTACGTCTGCGCCGCTTGTTCCGTTATTGACGGATTTAACAGTGGTCCAGCTTGTTCCGTTAGTGGACAGCTGAACATCATATACCTTAGCGGCGGCTGTTTCCCATGTAATCTTAACTTCGTTTACACTCTTGGTTTCACCGAGGTCGAGCATAATCCATGAAGGATCAACGCCCTGCTGTGATTCCCAACGGGAACCGGTGTTTTTGTCTACTGCATTTGAAGCAGGAGAAATTGCACTTGAAGCAGAAGCTGAGGCAATACTTAATTCATTAGCACTGCCGGTCTGACCTGAGCCTGAACCCGAACCTGAGCCTGAACCTGAGCCCGGATTTGCCGTGTAAGTGTAATTAATACCTGTTTTGCCGTTAAAGGTTTCATTTGCAGGCTGTGTGCTGTTTACGGTGTGATATGTATCGCCGTTTGAACCGGGACGAATAGTGGTTACACCATTTACTGCGCTTACAATTCCGGGAGTGGTCATAACACCGCATACAGAACCTGTACCGGTTCCGTTAACGATGTGGTCGATACCACCCCGAACGGAAGTGGAGCTGAAGGTGTTGAGCATTGCGTTTTCTACAATTACTCCGGGAGTATTGGGAATTTCAATACCGTTTGCCAAATGAATTTCAGCACCGTTTGTGTTTATAAATACCTCGTAGATGTCAAGACCTACAACGTAATGATTTCTTACATCGTTGCCTACCTTATATGCCGCATAACCGTTTACTGTGCCGTTATGGCTCTTCCAGTCATTCTGGTTTACGCAATCATAAGGAGTTTCATACTGATAGAAGTAGCACTTGCCGTTTTCACCGAGCCATAAAGTTCCGTACTCCTCAAAGTGCTCGTTGAAGAGTCCGTAAATGGTAGCATCGTCACCGTTGACAACGAGACCATTCTTGGCTTTATTTTCATTCCAGCTTACACCATCACCGTGATCAGCTCGCCAAATCCAGAAGTGGTCACCGATAACATTGTTGGAATTGATTACCAAAGCCATATCTGTAGAAGCAACTCCGTTGTAAACTCCGCCGACTCTGAAGAAGAGGTCTGCAAGAAGAGTAGGATTTGCATAGTGGTTTGCATTTGCATTTGCGTTTCCTACCTGGAGGAGTACCTGTGAATATGTAGATGCGTCGAAAATAAGACCGGCAACAGTTACACCGTCAACATCGTCTACCCACATGGCAGCCTGATTGTTCTTAGGAATGATGGTAGCCATACCGTATCCTAAAACAACCGTGTTTGCTTTTGTTACACGAATAGGCTCTTCTGCGTAATAGATACCGGGTGTAAAGAGAATGTTCTTGCCGGCATCCAATGCTGCATTGATGGTTGCAGCAGAATCACCTTCCTTTGCAATATAGAAGGTATCAATTGAAAGGCTTGTACCTGCGCCCATGTTGGTGGTTGACCAGCTGGTGCCGGAAGCATTTCTTCTGATGGAAGGTACAAATACCTTGTATTCATCGTTGTCTAAATAGAGGAACGGCTTCTCACGAATGACAGGAGAGTTGGCTACACGTGTAGTCTTGCCGCCTGAAGGCCAGTCGCTGGTTCCGTTTCCGGATAAAAGTGCAGAGGAGGTATTTAAATTTCCACCTTCAACACCCTGTAATACAAAGTTCCAGTTAACACCGTAAGCATCCTGGCCTACAGAAGAATTTCGCATATAGTACTGTTGCTGAGAATAACTTCCGGCATTTTTGATGAATTTACAGTCTGCTGCAAATCCACCGGAAGCCCAACCATACCACCAGTCGAAGGAAGCACTTCTCTCAACGTAAAGACGTCTTGCGGGAGCTGCCTGTGATACTGCCCACTGGAACCAGAAATAAACATCGCCGTTGTTATCGGTATCGGCGATTTCAACGTTCTCGATGGAACGCCAGAAATTACAGGTCGCATTGTTATCGGCAAGGAAAGCCGGTGTCTTTACATTTTTAAGTTTGACATTTGTAGGAAGCTTTCCGAGACCTGCAATCTGTGTGTAGAAGCCGACATTCATAATGTCACAGCCAGTATAGTTGCCTTCCTTGAACATTAAGGCATATCTTCCTGTTCCAAACTGTGCAGTTTCCTGAACGGAATAAATGTCTGCTACCTTTGAGTCAATGGAGGCCACGTTATCCGTAGGTGCAAAGAATATCATGTTATCTCCAAAGAGAGCATTGTCAAGAGACATATACTGTGTGGATATTTCTCTTGAACCGTTTACAGCTATTACCTTGTAGTAATTGCTGTATTTTTTTGAGTTAGGATTACTGTCAGTGTATGATGTGGTAGTAACATCTCCCAAATATGTGTATGTTCCATACATACTCTGAGAACGGTAAACCTTATAACCGGAAGCACCTGATACGGCGTTCCAGTTAAGTGACATGGAAGAGTTGTTATACTCTATCCTGTAGTTGTCGGCTGTGGCTGCATTTCCGGCAGCTTTGACCGGCAGGTCGACACTTGTGAAAGCTAAAGCTATCGCAAGAAGTGCAACCCCAAGTTTTTTTGCTAACCCTTTCATTTAATCCTTCCTTTCCTTATATATAAAATAACAGCATAGATATTTTACATGAAAGGTATAAAAAAGTGAGTGGAAGATATTAAGACTTGGTTGAATATTTTCGACAGAATTTAGAGAAATAGAATACTTGAAAATGTGTATTTTGTTGAAATAATTAAGAAAAAATATGTTTCTTGTCAAAAAGAGAACAAAAGGATACAGATGCAATCATTATGAATAGCGGAGAATTTGCGAAAAGATAACGGGCACCGGTTTCAAAAAGAATTGAAAAAGCAAGTACACCAAGTATTCCGAGGTACAGGGCAGCACTCACGGAATTCTTTTTGACGGCAATAAAACCAAGCCCGACGAAGAGCAGAACGAAAAGCCAGTTCCCCTGCTTCCAAAGGCTGAATAATCTGTTTAACGTACCGTTTCCATACAATACGGATTTAATAAATCCGGATACGTAGGGGATTTTGTTGTCGGGAATTTCTTCGAAGAAATAATCCTCGTCCAAAGAGGGCCAGGAAAATGTTCCATCTGCATAATTAAGAGTTAATTTACGGGTTTCAAAGGATAGAAGAGTATTATTTTCTGCTTTATCCTTTAATCTGTTTAAGGCTTCTGTTAATTCGCCGCGGTTACGTAAATATGAATTCGTAAAGGATTGCGCAAATTCGACATCGTCAGTATTGTATGCGCCGACAGTGTCTTCATTAAGTCCCAGCATAATATAATGGGGGAAGCCGACGAGACCTTCTTTGTCTATGCAGCCATTGCTGTAATATGTGATATTTCGAATCCCTGAAAAGACGGACACAAAGCATAAGAGGCTGATGATAAGTGCAAGAAAGTTAATGCGTCTGCCGGATTTCTCTATGACCATAACAAGGTATATACCTATATATATGATAACCGCCTGGGGCTTTATACAATAACCGACAGCAGATATCAGACCTATTAATAAAGCCAGTAAAGCCTTGCGGAAAAAATCAGTTTGTGACAAATAATGTATGAAAAGATTAACTGACAATATCGGGAAAATAATAGCAAAGGAATCGGTGTAAGGAATCAGAATCCAAAGATTTATGTCAACCAATATTGTATAGAGAAGCAGGCTTAACAGGGCTGCTCTTTCTGTGCTGAGCTTCCTTGTGGAGGAGTAGGTCAGATACGCGGCGGTTGAATTTAGAAGACATTGAACGAATATAATCAAAAGCATACCATGAGTTTTGTCGGCAAAGCCCATAAATTTAGCGATGCGTTTGATAAATGAAAATATGTACATGATGAAGAGATTGTTAGGGTATAGTGAAAAGTAGTCATACCATCCAGAATAATCCCAACCATTTGCGACATTTTCAGATGCGCTTAATAGGGCTGCACAATCTCAACCGGTATAAAAATAGGCATTTAAACATATGAACAACTGGAGAATGAATAAAAGAATGCAAAACCAAATTGCACGGCCCGGGACTGATACTTTTTCCAAAACAGAAATAGACATGTTATAAGAACAAAACAAATGCACAAAGAAAAAAGCGATTCAAATACAGAAAACTTAAACCCCTTTGCAGATGCTTCACCTATGAATACTACTGTAATCAGAACTGCCAAAAATACAGCTGAGACGGTTCTAACCAAAAAAGCCGACAGCTTGCTACAATTAGAAAACATTATTTACCTTCTCATAAAAACAAAACCAACGTAACCCACTGACAATTGTATCATTGCAGTGGGAAGTTGGTCAATGGTTTTTACGTATGGGCAGCTTAGGCTTCTTCGTAATGTTCAATACTTGTAATGCTTTGCTCCAATTCATTTACGAGTGTATTTACCTCAACTGCGCGTTCGGAGCATTTAGAACCGAGTGTTGATGCTTCATTGGCGTTTGCCAATACCTGCTCGCTTATGGCGGAGACATTTGAAATACTGTCAACGATGGTATTGTTTGAATCATATACTTCGCCGATTCTGCTAGAAACATTTGCAATATTTTCTGAAAGACTGGACATGTGCGATCCGATTAGGGCAAATTCATCATTTGCACTTTCAATCAGCTTCATCTGCTCAACAGAAGCAGTTTGGACGTTATCTACGGTCTGCTTAGCTAAAGTAGCATCGTTGGTGAGAATCTGCATTACATTCTGTATTTCTTCCGTAAGCCTGCGGGTCTGGTCAGCAAGTGAACCTATTTCGGTTGCAACAACTGCGAAGCCACGGCCTGCTTCTCCTGCACGGGCAGATTCTATCGATGCATTCAGGGCGAGGAGATTAGTTTGATTTGAGATAGAAGAAATTTCACTGATTTGAGCAGTAATTCTGTCAGCGTTTTCTATCAGGCTTTCAACCGAAGAGATTACCCTGTCGGTAGCATCCTTGGTTTTGGCAGTTTGGGCAATGAGCTGATCCATTGCCTGACGTCCGCCTTCAACGGCTTTACCAGATTCGTCGGATTCGACACTCATTTTTTCCGACTTGTTTTTGGTTTCTTCTATCATGTTTTGAATTTTGGCAGTCATTCTTGTCTGCTCTTCAATACTTTTGACGGTTGATTCATTTCCCTGAGAGATTTCCTTTAAGGCAATCGCCGTTGCATTGATATCACAGCCCAAAACATTCATGTTGTCACGAACCAGTGCAGAATTTGTTCTGACAACCTTTACGATATCCATTACATCCGAAAGCAGCTTGCTGCTCTTTTCCTGTTCTGCTTTGATGTTATTTAATTTTGCTTCGTTATTGGATACCGACATGGTGTTGCTTCGGACAAATATAAACATGAACAGAATTATTGCTGCCATTTGTACGAACACTGAGGTGAGTATAATTGACTCACCTGAATGCATCGTTTTAAGGCACAGAACAACGTAGCCAACATCGACAATATTTATTGAAATGAAAATAACAGAAATTATTCTGGAAAGTTTAATGTCAAAGTAGAGGATATAAACAAGTGTGACTAAAAATGCAAGTACATAGAGCACATCGCTTTTAGACAGAATCATTCCGACTCCGTAGAAAACAGAGTATCCGATAATGGATATGATTTTGAATTTGGCCGGAGTTTTAATGATTGCTACCACATCGATAGCCAATGCGGCAACCATTAAGGACATAACAATCATTGTGCAATACCAAGGGGTATTGCCTGACATTGAGTCCCATATGTAACCAATCAAAGTGAATACACCCATTACTGAAAGCATGGTCATTGCCAGCTTATTTACTTTGTTAATATAAGCATTGTCATTTTTATTGTCACTCATATTATCCCCTCCATAATCAAAGTGTATGAAAAAAAGCTTAGTCATAATTAATTGTATGAAAAAACGAGTATAAATGCAATATTTTTGTGACAAAAAGAAAAGCCATATTTATCTTCCTCCGAAAGGAGAGATAAACATGGCATTAATTATGTTTTTTCTGTTCGAGTTTGCTCGCAGACGCTCACATGGAGCAGACGTATTGCTCAAAAGTATTCGGGATGTATATCCTTAGCAGTTCACCCTTATTAGGGGCTTTTTATATTGTTTTTACTGAATTTCTTTCAATAAGGTCCACATCGATTGTCTTGCTTATGCTTTTGCAACCCTCGGGATTACTCAGCATCTCGAGCAAAGTCTTTGCAATGATTTCCGCCTTTTGAGGAATGTACTGGGTAATGGTAGTAAGCTTAGGAAGACACCATTGGCTGCTTTGAATATTGTCAAAACCCACAACCGATATGTCGTTGGGAATTTTCTTGCCGCTTAAACGGATTCCCTCCATGATGCCCAGTGCCAATATGTCGGCGGTAACTAAAACCGCCGTAATAGTGTTAACGGAAAAAGCAATTCTTTTACCTATTTCGATACCACACTCAAAATTTGCAAATTGTGCGAAGATACGCATTTCACAATCTTCCAGACCGCATTCCCTGAGTGCACTCTGATAGCCTTCGTATCTTTTGAGCACAACGCCTTCTTCACTTATGTCCGGACCGACAAAGCATATATTCCTGTGACCACAGTTTATAAGATATCTTGTGGCCAGATAACCGCCCTTTTCATCGTTTACGCGTACATTTGAAAAATCATCTTCGCTTGAATACGTATCTACAAACAAAACAGGCAGTTTGAGACTTCTTTTTATCCGGTCGACATCTTCGCTGTAAGCACCTAAGAATATTACCCCATCGACATTCCAGGTTTCCAACAAAGGAACAGCATCAGCTGAAGTTCTGACTCCGCGGACCATCATGAAATATCCGCTGTTTCTAATGACTTTTTCAATGCCCCCAATCAGTTCTGCATTATATGAACTCTCTAAGAAGTTAAAATCATCCGCCACATTCGGAATTATTATTCCGATGATCATGGACTTTTTCAAAGCGAGGCTTCTTGCATTCGCATTCGGGATATAATTGTGCTCTTCAATAAGCCTGTTTATCTGCTCAATTTTCTCAGCAGATACTTTTTTATATTTTTTGTGAATTACATTGGATACAGTGACCTGACTTACGCCGGCTTCCAATGCTATATCCTTCAACGTGACCACAATAAAATGCACCTCCTAAAGAAAATCATCCTTTGACAGAACCGGATAATCCTTCTACATAGTATTTTTGCAGCGATATAAACAAAGCGGCAATAGGGATGGAGATAAGTACAGCTCCGGCGGCAAATGCCGTGAAGAACTTGTTAATGTTTTCGAGTGAAAGCATATTAAACAATCCCATTGCAATGGTGTAAAGCTCTGATTTATCACCCAGAATAACACTTGCGAAGATGTAATCTGCCCAAGGGCCCATGAAGGAAGTAAGGACCGTGTAGATGATAATAGGTTTGGAAAGCGGAATTATAATCTTGGTGAACACATCCCATTTTGTAGCTCCGTCAATGTATGCGGCTTCATCCAGGGATTTTGATACCGTATCGAAGAAGCCCTTGGCAACATAGTAACCGAGCGAAGCACTGCCGGAATAAACCAATACAAGTGCGGCATGAGACTGAGCAAGACCCATTCCCTTCAATATGTAGTAAACAGCTATCATGGACATGAATCCGGGGAACATTCCCAAAACGAGTAACAGATTCATGATGAGCTTTCTTCCCACAAAACGAATACGGGAGAGTACATAAGCACTTTGAAGCACGATAATTGTACTTAAAATACAAGAACATATTGCAATTATCAAAGTGTTTTTAAACCATCTTACATAATGGAAGGTGTTGTCATCAGTAAGAATGGTCTTAAAGTTTTTGAAGCCCGGGTCTTTTGGCCAGAAATATCCTACATAGAAATTACCCTCCTGACGGAAAGCATTTAAAGTGATGTAGAATATCGGGAATAACCAAATGACACTCATTACAACCAAAATAATGTATTCGGTGTGTACTCTGGAAGCTGACATTATAAGCCACAGCGCAAAAATACTGAAGGCAAGTGAAAGCCAGAAGCCATAGCACAAATCTTTAATCATGAAGTCATTTCCTACAAAGAGCGAATTGTCCATCATGACCTTTGCTTCAAAAAATGAGCCAACTTCAAGTATGCCGTATATTGATGCGATACTAACGGCAGTATACCCTGCGGCTTTCTTTCTGATAATTAACAGCGCAGCTACGCTTAAAGCGGTTGCAACACCTGCAATCAGTCCGCCGATACCACCGAATATTGCAATGACAGCGGAAGTGTCTGAAGCTATTTTTGAGTAATTTGAAATTAAGTACAAGCCCGAGTAGGTCTTGCCGTCAACACTTACATAAGGAAGGAAGATGAGAAGTATTGGCAGCAATATTACTACGGGAAGACAACGGTAACTTTTCGAACTAAAACCTTTTGGAGTGGTCATATCTGGAAGCCCTCCTCGTTTCTTGATGCATTTGACTTATTGTACAATATCAGTGAGAAAGTAACTGACAATACGAAGATTAAAATACCGATAGCGGCAGCGTAGCAATAGTCAAAACTGTCTTTTGTTAATTTGTAGAGCCAAGTGACGAGCAAGTCGGTTTTGCCGGCACCCTTGAAATATTCAAGAGTAAGCGGTCCGCCCTGCGTCAGGAAATATATAGGATTAAAGTTATTTACATTCGAAATGAAATTCGAAATCAGGTAGGGAGTGGTAATGAAGAAAATATAGGGCATGGTAATTTTCTTAAACATCATAAAATTATTAGCACCGTCAATTCTTGCACTCTCATATAAATCTGAAGGAATATTGGTTAATATTCCGGTGGTAATCAACATGGTAAAAGGAATACCAATCCACATATTTGCTACGATAACGCTTACACGTGCCCAGGTTACGTCAGTAAGGAAGGGCAGAGGCTCTTTAATGAAACCTAAATTTATAAGTTCAATATTAATAATTCCCTGAGGATTAAGCATTGTTCGGATAACCAAAAGGCTTACAAATGAAGGAATAGCAATGGAAAGAACAAACACTGTTCTCCAAAACTTCTTTAACTTTACTCCGGGACGATTAATTATTACTGCCAATATTATTCCCAAAAAATAATTTGTAAATGTAGCAAATACAGCCCAAATCATTGTCCAACCTAGAACAGGCCAGAAGGTCTGTGCAATTTTCTCTCTGGACATAAGCAGAGTTTTGAAATTGTCCAACCCAATCCAATCAAAAAGATTTCCCGGTGGCTGATGATAGACATCATAATTGGTAAATGCCATCAGGATCATGTATGCCAGTGGCAAAACAGTAAAGATAAAAAGTCCAAGCATAGGTAAAAACAAGAGAAACAGATGAATATTACCGTTAAATAAGGACTTGATATCCTGGATAAAAGTGGGATTCTTTTTTCCATGTTTTTTATTAATTGCTGCCGAAAAACCGGTATTAATACTGACTAACCAGCAGGCAATAAACAAAAGGATAACGAAAAATGTTACTACACCAAAAAGCAGCATAAGCATGGAGTTATCCCCTTGCGAGATAATGTACATTTCCTGCGCCTCATCATAAACCATTCCCTGTTGGTTTGTACCCAAGGTAATAAGATTGACGATTCCGGAAGCACCTTTTTGAATCATAAAGAAAATAAAGGCAATTTCCAGCAAAAAATAAATCAGACCTTTTCCAATCTGACCTGCGCGAATGTGGGCAAAGCCCATAAAAAGGTATGCAAGCCAGTCAACTTTATCAACCTGTTTATATAGAGGCGTATTTTTAGTTTTCTTCGACTTCGCCATTGAAAATCTCCTTATACAGCATACAAGGGCCGCTTTTGGCGGCCCTCGCTAAATAGTACGGTTACGTGCCGATACTTACTCTGCTAATGTTGTTGTGAAACCAAGTACCATTGAATCAAGACTCTGCTGAAGGTTAGCTTCTGTGATATCACCGTTAACGATACCCTTACCTAAAGCTTCTGCAGGTGACCAGTACTGAGCAATCTGAGAAGTTGTAGGCTGAACTGTTGAATAGTTACCTGTCATCTCAGAAAGTGCACATACAGCAACGTTCTCCTGAACTGAAGGATTGTCAAGTAATGCTGTAGCGGTAGGAGCCATTCCAAGAGACTCAAATCTTGCTAACTGAGCTTCCTCACCACCGAGGTACTCTGCAAGAAGCTGAGCTGCCTTAGGAGCTTTTGTAGCTGCCTTAACACCATAAGCCTTGAAATCTGCGAAGTTGCTAAGCTGGCAATCAACACCGTCAATGTTAGCTGTAGGAAGTACACATGCGCCAAGGTCATCACCAAGAGCGTCCTTGAATGTACCGTAATCCCATGTACCTGAACACATAGCACCTAATTTGCCCTCTGTGAACATGCTGGAAGCAATACCGTCAAGGTTATCAACATACTTGCTGTTTCCTACCATATCGATGAGGTATTTACCAACTGACATACCTTTTTCATCATTCCATGAGCAAGATGTAGGATCTGTACCGTCTGCACCGTAAAGAGTACCGCCGTTTGCATAGAAGAATGACTCAATGTACCAGCTGTTGCTGATCTGGCAAGAGAAGTTCTTTACATCGCTTCCTAAATCTTTGCCTAACATTGTCTCGATTGATTTAACTTCGTCCTCATTGAACATGCTCTTGTTATAGTACATAAAGAAAGCATTGGGAGTCTGAGGAATACCATATAATTCATCGCCTGAGCTACATGATTTAATAGCTGTAGCGCCGTATGTTCCTTTAACTTCATCAATGTTGATGGTAATAGGGTAGATAAGACCTGCTTCGATAAGCTCAGGAATACCACCTGTAGGATATACAAATACATCTGCAGCAACATCAGGATCACTCTTTAAGTTGTCGATTGAATCTGCGTTCTCAACATCTTCCAATGTGAAAGTGATGTCATATTCAGGATGAGCAGCCTGGAATGAGTCAAGTAATGATGTTGTTACATCATGCTCATCAGCGGGAGTCCAAACCTTAAGTTCAATAGCTTCTACCTCTGCCTCTGCATCTGCAGCAGGTGCTGCTGCATCGTCTGCAGCTGCTTCTGTCTTTGTCTCTGCATCAGTCTTAACTTCAGCAGCTTCCTTACCGCAACCTGCTAACATTGTAGCTGTAAAAGCGGCACACATAAGAATGCTTAATAATTTTCTTTTCATTTTATCCTCCTCTAGTTTATACTATGGGTTCTTTAGGTTTAGCGCTTAACCTAATTCGATTATATTTACCTTAATGAATTATGTCAATTGTTTTTTTGCTTTTCATCAATTTTCACATTACCATTCCCTTGAAGTTACTTACTATTTGTAAAACATTGACGTTTAATGAGGTTTAGATAAAGCTTGTTAATAAATATACTAATTTTAACCTTTTTCAAATAACAATGTTAAACGTTTAACTAAATAGGCGGATTAGTTTACATATATACATATTCCGAGGGTACTTCTTTTACATTATATTCGGGGGACTCGCAGGCATGGCCTTGACGGCCGGGTATTTTTATATTATTCTGATAGCCTGATGTTATTTATAATATCTATCATATTATTTATCGTAAATGCCATCCCAGTTTGGGTGCTTACGATTCATATCCTTGCTATCAAGGTCTTATACGTAGCTGTTTTATCGTTGCTACGAATACCCGGGAAAATATGTGATTGTATATGTAGTTTTGAAGTGCGGATTACCTATAGAATTGATGAAATTCTGCTATATTCGTAAATTTTAGGAGGAAACTACGGACGAAAATGCTGAATCGCTGGCAGTATACGTAAGGAGGCGCTTTGCATTACGAATACCAATTCCATATCGGTATTTATAACCGTAAATGCTACTGTTTTTCTACGAATAATAATGCTAATCTTCAAGCTGTGTCCGTAATGACTTTTGTGACTACATATATAATTACGAAAACAAAAAATGTATATGCAAATAATGAGAAAGGTGTGGATGGAACTATGGAAATCAGGAAACTATTAATTAACGAAATGGACAGGCTTGAAAATATAGCCAAGAAAGTCGGAGAGAAATTGTCAGATGTGCCCCAGGGAACGCTTCGTGTTGCAAAAAGCAATGGTTGTGTTCAGTATTATCATCGTACTGAGGAAGGAAAACATAATGGCTGTTATATTCAGAAGAAGGACATGGAACTGGCAAGGAGACTGGCGCAAAAGGAATATGATGAAAAGGTATTTGTTTATGCAAATAAAACTTCTGCACAGATTAGACGGCTATTAAAAACTTATGAGGATAATGGGATTGAGAATATATTTAATTCAGAACATGAAGCCAGGAAAAGACTGATATGTCCGGTTGAAGAACCCTTTGAGAATTGTTTGCGAAGCTGGATAAATGAACCGTTTGTAGGAAAGGGGTTCAAGGAAACTTCTCCTGTGATAATTACGAATAGTGGAATCAGAGTTAGATCAAAATCAGAAAAGATTATGTCAGATTACTTTGATTCGGTAGGCTTAATGTACAAGTATGAATGTCCATTGATTTTGAACCCTTATGGAATAATTTATCCTGATTTTACTTTTTTATCAAGGAAAACCCGAAAACTGATTTATTGGGAGCATGAGGGAATGATTGATAATCCCGAATACGCTCAAAAAGCAGTGCAGAAGATTGAATTATATGAAAAGAATGGAATTTTTCCCGGAGAAAATCTTATCTTAACCTTTGAAACTGCTACAAATGCTATAAATACAGATATTCTCAAACTTTTAACACAAAAATACCTGCTATAGTACAAACAATGGAAGCAGGGAAAAAGTAGCTTTGCCCCTGAAATCATTTACTTTTGGAGAATAATATGATAATATGTTTTTTGTCTTTTATGGCTGAATATATAAACTTAAATAAGAGGAAAGATATATGAAACAGATAAGATATTTTGAAAAAGTTCGTCCGGGATATATTTTGCTGATATTAATTGCGGTTGCAACGGTATTTTTCGTTACCGATTTTAATAAGTATGAAGTCAATACGAAGAATATTAGCTGTGATAACAAAGGTATTATATTTGCAATTACTGCATTCAACGGAGAGAGCGAGAGTGATTTGCTTGTAAAAAGCCTTGGGCATGCATGGGCTTCAATTGATAATCAGACCGGTCATTCCATATATATCAATAATAATGAAATAAAGGATGGCGAGATGATAAGCTTTTCAATCTGGGCCCTGTCGGGCAGATTTGGAGTGGTCTATAATCTGGAGCCGTCTTTTGCCGAAAAGTATGGAAGATATGTCGGGCGAAAATCTCTGAGTATGAATATAGATGAAGCTAAGCTTGCCATTATCGAAGAGTATATAAATGAAAATAACAGATGGACGCTTTTTACAAACTGCAGTCACTGGTCAGTTGACTTGTGGAATGAACTTGCTGACAATAATAAATTGAAAACACCCGTCTTTTTGTATACACCCCAAAGACTGCAGAAAGCGATTGGGGAATATTGTACTGCGGAAACCGATATGGATTT
The DNA here is from genome assembly GCA_045627085.1 of Lachnospiraceae bacterium. Classification (GTDB taxonomy): domain Bacteria; phylum Bacillota; class Clostridia; order Lachnospirales; family Lachnospiraceae; genus RGIG10340. The sequence continues at coordinate 62,470 of JAZQNB010000035.1, forward strand.
CTCGCGGTGTGGAGGAGCTTTTTTGCTTGAAAATAACAACAGAAAGGAATTAAAGCTATGCGAATAAAAATACGGTGGGTTCATTCTATAATTCATACGGCAATAATGGGCACAAGCCTGTATCTTTTAATGTGCTTTGCGGTTACCCTTCATAAAGCATGTCAGCAGCCGCATCTTGTGGCGGAAAATGGCAATTATTATTTCTTGGGGTTTTATATGATGGCTGCTTCGTATGGCGCAGTATGCCTGATACTTGCCATAATAGGAATTTGTATGGCTTTGCGACGCAAAAAATGCATTTCGGTATAAAATAATAGCATTTGGCTCTCATATTTTCTTTGTCAGATGGCATTATTAAATCCCAGGGAACCGCAAGTGAAATTGATTTTATGACGGATGGAATTGTCGAGCATATATGAAGGCGTTGAATATATTCTTTCAATTCCCGGCAAAAAGGTCATACTTTTTGATAATATTCCATGGTACGGAATAAAATTCTTAAACAGCATTTACGGAAAATAATAAGCTTAAAGATTTCATGCTCGAGAGAGTGTGCAATCTTTTTTTTGATGTATTGACATTGTTTTTTATATCTTTTAAACTGCGAAGGTGTAAAGGCTCTTTTATAATATTTGGCATATTCAGAAAGGACGATTATTCGCAGGCTTTCGTGCGATAATTGATATTGATTATGAAATTTGTTGATGTACATTCACATATATTACCAATGATGGATGATGGTTCTGAAAGCATGGAAATGTCTCTTGAGATGCTTAAAATTGCAGTAAAAGAGGGTATTGGGACTATATATGCAACACCTCATCATATGCCGGGAAAGGGATGCCCGACCAGGGAAGAAATCCTGCGTAAGACGGCTTTACTACAGGAAAATTGTGACATTAACATGCTTCCTGTCAAAATACTCCCCGGAGCAGAATATTTATATCGGGAAGAAGTTGAGAGGATGATGGATAAAGGTGAGATTGTCACTCTGGGAGCTTCAAATCTGGTTTTGATTGAGTTTGAACCGTCAGTTGACAAAGAATATGCACTGAGGGCTGTCGGTACTGTCCGGGATTACGGATATGTGCCGGTTATTGCGCATGTCGAAAGATACAGCTCGCTTATGGAAAAAAACTTTACCACCATAGAAAAAATGCGAAAAATCGGGGCCTTGACACAGGTAAATTGTCATTCTATTGCTCATCAAAACAGAAATGTAAGGGCATTATTAAAGCATGGATTTGTCGATTTTATAGGGACGGATGCCCATTCAGATGCGTACAGATC
>JAZQNB010000036.1:0-3618 GCA_045627085.1 Lachnospiraceae bacterium
GAGCCATGCGCTCTCATTGCTGGAATCATACTCCTACAACCAGGTCTCAAACATGACCGGAATATCAGTCAGCACACTGTATCGTGCTAAGCTACGAAATAAGAGGTAAAAAAGAACTTACACACTTTACTTGACAAACCCCTTATGCTTCAAGAATAGATAATTTACTGTTTCCACAATCTATTTCAACCATAGCGCCAATAGGTAATACAGTCATCGGTGTGTGATGAACAAAGTCAACATTTTCAAGGATAACCATATCTTCTCTATGTACTTCCTCATTTATTACTTTCAACAAATTGTTCCTGGAAAGTTCATCCAATCTGCCGGTAATAATAGCTGTGGCTTTATCAAAGCTTCCGGATGCGGCAAAGGCCCTCAGATTGTGAAGTCCTGCCAATGCATCTCCATATGGTCTTCCGTGCTCAATCGCCAAAATTGCTCCATCCAGATAGTCTCTTGAAGGGTAATACTTTGTTCCCATAATCTGATTCATGGGTCCGGGCATCATCACAAATAAGCGGCCGGATACTATTCCTTTTCCCTGGATAACCCGGTAGCCGTCATTTCTTTCCCATATTATGTTTTCCGGCTCAATTTTATCATTCCATTCTATTGAGGTATAAGCCTTGGGCGGTGTTATTTCACCTATCACCTCATTTGTAAACAAAGACTTTCTGATAGCTTCTCTTGTATAGTCATCGAGTTTTACAGGCTGACCGATTGGCGTTAACACATTCGGGCCATAATACGCCCTGACACCGGCATGTGCAAATACAGCCATCCATGTATTTATGTCGGAATATCCCATCAGAATTTTGGGATTATTACGTATTATATTTTCGTCAACATATGGAAGGACACGGTAAGAATCATCCCCACCCTGATTGCATATAATTGCCTTTATTAAAGGATTCGTCAATGCCCACTTTAAATCTTCCCATCTTTTTTCGGGATGATGATATAAATAATCACTTCCCTTAAGCGCATTGGGAGTTTCCACCACATGAACCTCATAGATTTCCTCAAATCTTGCTTTTGCAAGTCTGTATCTGGGAAGCATATCCGCATCTCCGGCGCGCCCGCCTGAAAGAGATATAAAGGCAACGGTATCCCCTTTATTTATTTTGTCAGGAATAATCAAATTTTCCATTACATTACCTTTCACTGTATCTTTCACGAATTTCACGGCAAACCATATCCGCATTGTCTAAAAACAAAAGTTCTCTGCTGATTCCAAGCAGTCTTAAGTCTTTTCGAATACTATTCTTAATATCTGCAGGCACTATTATTCTGCACACAATAGCTTCGCCGTCCTTGGAAATAGGAGCTATCTCGTCGAGCATTTTATATTCGTCACTCTCCAAGGCAACCTTATTGGCAAAGAGAATATATCTTCCGCTTTGAATATTCTGTCGCAGGCTGTAACTGGGTGCATATACAAAGAAGGGCTTGTCTCCCTGAATATAGAGATTTTTCAGGTCATTTTGTGTGAAATCCTCTTCTTTCATGTACGTATTGCAAATCTTGTTGACTATTCTGTAATGGCTCTCGTCATTTTCGGAGGATTTAAACACTATTACTTCCCCGTCCCGACCTTCACTTTCTTCACTTCCATGACATGCAAAATAAAGTCCTACCAATGCATTGGCTGATACGTCCAAAAGTCTTGTCGGTATTCCATGATGTTGCAACAAAGCCAATAATTCAATAGGCTCCAAATCTCTGCGAAATACTGTTGGCAATTTATACTTGGCAGTTTCCACCATGGCTCTTTCTTCACAAATCAGTGCTTTACCGTTAGCGGCCTTCCTGCCAATGGAAGGAATTAGTGATTTGTCTTTGTCCGGCTGTCCTCTGAAAAGAAGTGTATCCTTTATCATTTCATTGTTGCATTTACATACAATATCTACATATTCGGTTACGGAATGTATATTACAGGTTTTCATCTTATCTGCCTCCGACTCCACTTCTATTTGATGACCTGTCATTTTGGGACATCTTAGATCTCTATTGAGTGTCCTCGCTGTAATATTTCTCATAATAGCTGTTTGCCTTAAGTTCAACCCGGTTAAGAATAACGCCTAACACCTTGCAACCGGCAATATCCAACTGGTTTTTAACCTTTCGGGCCAATCTGTAACTGATTTGTCCGCTGGAAATCACTATGCATGCACCGTCACAGGCTTTGGAAATAACTGCTGCATCAATTACGTTTCCAAGTGGCGGTGTATCTATGATTACCATATCAAATTGTTCCCTCGCTTCATTAATCAGTTCAAAGAATCTGTGTTTGCCCAGAAGCTCACTCGGATTTGGTGGCATCGGACCGGAAAATATCATGTAGAAATTCATCACATCCGTGCTGCAAACAGTCTCCTCAAATGTTGCTTTTCCTACAAGATAATTGCTAAGTCCCAGCCTTACTCTGCCTCTTTTATGTCTCTGGCGCATCATTGATTTACGCAAATCTGCGTCTATCAGTAATACTTTTTTCCCCATTTGGGCATAGGAGGTCACAAGTTCAAAAGAAAGACTGGACTTGCCTTCGTTCGGTGCACAGCTTGTAAGGCATATTACCTTCACATCGTCGCCCGAAAAATCAATATTGGTTCTTAACGTTTTAAATGCTTCTTTTGATCTGTGGTCAAGATTTGACGTGTATATTTCTATATTCTGCATTTTTCTTATTCTCCGTTATACTTTTAAGTGCATTCTATTTCTGCAGTTTTTTGCATTATCGGCTTTTTTCCGTTTTCTTTTGCTTTTTGAATCACTTTTTTCCTCTCCCATTACCGGGATAATGGCTAGCGTGGATAATCCAAGATATTTCTCGACATCTTCAGCCGTCTTAATACTATCATCAAAAAGGAATGAAAAAATAATAATAATCGAAGCAAGAACAAAGCCTGTCAATATTCCTATTTTCGTATTGCGGCTGATGTTGGGGCTGATTGGAGCATCCGGAATATTTGCCTCATCCACTACGTTTACAGCTTCGATATCCATTACACTCTCGATTTGTTTTGAGGCAATTATCCTTATGGAATTCGCCATATCATGCGCCAATTGCGGGTCTGCATCGGTTACGGATATCATTAACATTCTGGTATCGGAAGGCGTAGTAACCGAAACTTTCGCGCACATCTTATCATAGCTTATGTTAAGTCCGTACTCATCAATCACTCTTTCCATCACATATCTGCTCTTGATAAGCTGTGCATAATCCTTCGTAAGCTGGCTGCCCAGCTGAACATCACTATAAGTAATACTGTTATTTCCTGTTTTACTTAACACATAGACACTGGTGGTAGACTGATACACCGGATTAATCAAAAACGTACAGATTAAATATCCCGCTGCTCCGCCAACTATGGCAAGCAACACAACAAGCCAAAGCTTATGAACATAATCTGTTAAAACAGCCTTTAAATCAATTTCTAATGTATCATCATAATTAACGTTATTTTCCATAATCGGATTATCTCGCTTTCATAAATCGTAAATGGTTATAATCTAATTATTGCAGATTTTTGGCAAATAACAACATTTCCGCATAATCTTTTTCTAATTTTTTAGTTAAATATTCGGCACACTTTATCATTTGAGGAGATCTGT
>JAZQNB010000037.1:0-191396 GCA_045627085.1 Lachnospiraceae bacterium
ACAGCCTGCGTACGTCCAGGGTATATTCTTCAAAGCGGGTTTTCACAAAAAGGAGGTCACTTTATTTCTATTTCAATGTTTCCGCATTCCCTTCTTCCCACACATTTAATCTGATAGTCTCCCGAATCCGTTATATTAACCTCAAAGTAACCGAATCCGCTAAAGGTATTGCCGTAAAAGGCAGGCTCTTCACCGTCCTTACATATACTGATATATAGTTCGCCACTCTCCCCCTTGTGGTTTACACATACTGTATCCCCGGATTTTAATTCATACTCTTTTATTACTGTTTTATTGAGCAACTCAGCCTCGATTACAAATCCGTTCTCCTTATCCGTAATTTCATAGCAGGATTTATTCGCAAGCCACGTAATTCCAATCATTAAGCCGAGCATGGCAACGAGAGCAACACCTATTCCGATATATTTTGTTCTTACGTTTCTGTCAGTCCTGACGCTTTTCTCAAATCGATAAAACTGATAAGTGAAAATGCCAAACATAATCACATATCCGATTCCCATGGCCAAGAACAAATAAGCCAAATCACGTTGAATATAATGGCTGCCTGTACCATATCCAACCATATTGATATATAGCTGTGAAAGAATAATACAAAGGAAAAGAATAACTAACGGAAAAACTCTCCCTTTAAAAACGCGCTTCATCATATCTAATCTTGATTCATCATCACAGAAAATATCATCATTTATATTTGAAGCATCAGAAGCCTTTCGAAAATAACTGTATCCGACAAAATCAAACAGATATTCCCAATTGCAATCCTCAAACATCTGAACATACTCTGATTTATGTGCTATGCCTTCCCTATTGAAATCCAGACAATATGTTACATTTTCAGGTTCACACTTTTCAAAATGATAAAAGCACGGAAATGTAACCCCTGTCAGCTTCCAGCCTTTTCTATGCATATTGCTTAAATATTCTTCTTCCTTCTTATATTGCAGAATGTTAAAACATTTAATCGTGGTCTTTGTCTGTCTCATAATCTCATCGCCTCCATGTTTTTATGAAGTCTCTCAATTCGCTTCATTTCTATCGCCAGAACCTCGCGCCCAAGCTCTGTAATGACATAAATTTTCCTTTTTTCCTCTTCCTTCACAAATCGAATCAATCCGTCCTTTTCCATTTTTGACAGAGTTCCGTACATTGTTCCCGGAGTCAGAACAATATCGCCTTCCGTTAATTCCTTTACCCTTTGAACAATTCCATAACCATGATTCGTTTCCTGTAAACACAGCAAAATATAGAATCCTGTTTCTGTCATAGGGACATATACCTTTCTAATATGTGCGTCCATAATTTTCTCTCCTTAAAAGAATTTATTCACCCATACTCTCCCGACATTTGCTGAATGTTGCAATAAGTCAGCGATTATACATTGCACTGTTATATATCGCACCTCGTTATATATTATATATCACACTGCGATATATATTGTCAATAAAAAGAGTTGATAAATTTCTTTATCAACTCTTTTTCACATATTCTCCGCATAGTATCTGCCTGCGGGTGGAACCTTTTCACTTTATTTTTTAATATAAGAAAATCCGATGGCCTTGTTCCCGACCACGCTTGCCGTTGTGAATGATGAACGGCTTACTATTATTTCATCGAAATCCACGTAGCGGTCTATCTCATCAAGAACAAATTTCTGTTCCGCATAGCTTAGATTAGCATGTGTAAAAATAAGTCTCTGAGTATTTATCTTCTTTCGCTTATACCCGCCGAATTCTCTCTTGATCAAAATCCTCCAGTTCTTCTTAAGGCTGCCGAAGCCGTTGATGGCGATATTGGTATGCCCGTTTTTGATGCCGAAGGCTATCTTACATTCGGTGTTGGCTATAAGCGAAACGATGTGTCTGTTCAATACCCTTCCCGTAGCGGCAGAGTACGAATCAGATGATAGAAATCTGGAATAAATCTTGGGTTTGCACCTTTCAATTTCTTCCAAAACCTCACCGACATCCTTTGCATTTCTTGCGAACTCGGCAATAATAATTTCAAGCATACCAAGTCCGGCCGAAATAGTATCGGAATCAATAACGGTTACATGGTCAAAGCTTTCGGCTGCCGATTTGGCATTCTCATACAATTTGCCAAACTTTGATGTAAGTGAAATATGAATAACATTTTCTGCCTTTGCCAATGCATCGGCAAAAAAGTTTTGATATTCCTCAACGCTTGCAACCTTAGGAAAAGCATTAAGGAAGCCATCCTCGTTGACATACTGGCCAAGGCTGGCGCTGTGAATTTCCTTGGTATCCATGAACCGTCCGCTCGGAGTCTGTATGTACATGTTGATTACATCGATATCATATTTCTGCAAAATATCCCGGGGCAAATCCATGACACACTCGCCCGTAATGGCAATTCTCTTTTTCCTTTTGTTGTATATTTTGGAAACCGGGCCGGATTCTTCAGCCTCGCTTTGGCCTGATTTGTCCAAACGGTATTCCACGATTTCCTCGGGTAGGAATTCAAGAATGCATTTCTCAATTTTCTCACCGACAACCGGTTTCTCGAGATAACCGTCAAAATTGTTCTTCTCACAGATTTCCCTGGTATCGTTAAGTGAATTTGCCGTCAATACAACCACTGGGGTTTCCCTGCACAGTCCGTTTTCCTGATTACGAACACGTTTGAAGGTCTCGATTCCATCCATTCCGCTCATCATGTAATCCATTAAAATCACATGATATTTCTTACGTTTGGTCATCTCAAGACACATTTCTCCGCTGTTGGCAACGTCAATGGAAACCTTAGTTGCAGCTAACAGTTTGGACTCAACCATGGAATTCATGCGGTTGTCATCTACTATGAGTATCTGCGCCTCCGGAGCTTCAAAGGACTGAAGGTATTGCTGCTTTTCGGTCTTCTTGCCGGGCTTTAACGTGCTGAGTGTTCCCATGGGTGAACCGTCGGCAATTTCCTGAGGCAGGGTAACGGTGAATGTCGACCCCTTCGTATATATACTGTCAACGGAAATATCTCCTCCCATCAGATTGAGGAGCTGCTTGGTAATCGGTAGGCCCAATCCCGTTCCCTGTACCTTCTTGTTATTATTGGAATCGAAACGCTTAAAGGTTTCATATAAATGCTCCATATCCTCCTTCTTGATTCCGATTCCCGTGTCTGACACACTCACAATCAGGACAAATTTACCCTCATCATTTTTCTCACCCTTCACCGAGAAGGTAACGGAACCGCTGGGGGTATATTTAATCGCATTGGTCAAAAGATTTAAAACAATCTGCTTAATTCGGCGTTCATCCCCGACTAAGGACGCCGGAATATTTTCGTCAATGTCCAGCAGAAACATGAGCTTTTTGGCTTTTGCCTGAATGGAAATGATATCAATCAGCTCAGTAAAAGTATCCTTAGTCTGATACCTGTCATTTATTATTTCCATCTTCTTAAGCTCCATCTGAGTCATGTCAAGGATGTCGTTAATCAGACTGATAAGCATTTTGCTGGCAATATTGATTTCGCGCGAATACTCCGTGATGTCCGCATTGTCGCTAATCCTGGAAATCATCTCATTTAATCCGACAATGGAATTTAAAGGAGTACGAATCTCGTGACTCATATTTGCAAAGAAGGCATTTTGAGAATTATTGGCCTTTTCAAGTTCTTCGTTCACCTTGATATTTTCACTTCTCTCACGCCTGAAAATATAGCTTTGGTAATAAATAATCATTCCGATGATAACTCCGACTACCAGCACACCGAAAAGTGAGTCAGTGATGGCATCCTTCGGTTCATCAAAATAAATAATCCATTCAGGGAAAATAATCATCAAAACATATACCGCAATATCAATGATGGTAGTATATGTAACAAAAAATATCATTCGTTTGCCTTTAAAGGTAATAAAGCAGTAAATAAGACCTGCCGCCAGCCAAAGAGAAGCGCCACCCTCTATACCTCCGTTATAGAAAAACGTGCTCGGGAACAGCAACGTATTTAAATACAGTGCGAAGCAGATTGCCGCGAACTGGTATCTGTGATAAACGAAGGTGGCAATAAATGATACCGACACCACAAGAATGGTAACGATACTCGAAATGTACACAATTAACATGTCGGATATCATCATGTTTTCAACCATGGCTATCAGACTAAGAACCGAGCTTGACAGAACAACAACCCTGAAAAGTCTCTCGTCCAGTTCTAATTCATTTGTAAATAAATAAGCATGTATGGCTTTCAGTTTTTTATTCATGGCTGGCCTCCACTATTCTATGAAGTGCTTCGGCTGCAGAAAGATAATCGGACATCTCAACCTTGTGCATTATTTCATCTATGGCATCATATAGGGCAACTCCCTGATACTTGCATTCTTCCAAATCATTTAGTATGAAGGTCATTTGTGCTTTGTCGAGGACAAATGCGGCATTTTCAAATTTGTCCGCCAGCTCCCTTAACTCCGGAGTAGTAATATCTCTTAAGGAGTCCAAATCAACACCCTCCTTTTCATCCAGTTCAGCTCCGAATTTATCGTCGAGAAGCTTCATTACACGGTTATATTCCTTTATCATTTCATAATGATGGTCGCAAATATATGCCGTATCCGACTGCTTTCCGGCTGCCTCCAAAGCCTTGGCCATCTCGGAGAGCTTCACTGCACCGATTGAGAACATCGAGCTTTTAATTGCATGAACAATAATCGTGTAGTCCTTCCAGTTTTCCTTTTCAAAGGTTTCCGTAAGAGTACGACGCTGCTTGTCCGAATCCTTCAGATACATTTTAAGAATATCAATGTATTTTTCTTCACCGCCACAATACAATATTCCTTTGGAAACATCCAAATCTCCTAATGAGAATGAAGAATCTCTTACCTTTTTGACAATGGACTGAGGTGCTATCGGGCTATGCTCCTCATATATAAGCTTTTCCTTAGGAAGATTGCGTTTAAGAGCCCTCTCAAGGACCGACGGCTCTACCGGTTTCTCAACAAAATCATTAAAGCCTTCATGCAAAAACATTTCACGGGTACCGGCTATGGCATTTGCGGTAAGCGCCACTATCGGAAGATTTTTGTAATACTCACTTCCCTTTTCACGTATGTGATGCAGGCATTCCACGCCGTCCATCTCGGGCATCATATGGTCCATGAAAACCAAATCATAATTCATGGTATCCAAAAGCTTCAAGGCTTCTTTACCGCTGAGAGCACTGACTAAATTCATTCCGTACTGAGCCATCAGACCTTCAACTACCCTGATATTCATCTGATTGTCATCCACAATCAGAACTCTTGCATCGGGAGCCTTGAATTTGCCTGTCTTCGGGTTACTTAACTCCTCGTCTCCTTCAATCTTCTTTCCATTGTTTAAAATGGAAACAATGGGGAGAATGTAGAAGGGTTTATATATCTTATGTATCGAGGCTGTCTTAATATATTTCTCCTCGCTGTTATCTATTACCACATTGACAGAGCATTTATCGGAAATTCTGTCAAAGAATTCCGAATCCATCTGATATTCGGAAAAACCTATGAATACATGTGTAAAATGCTCTCTGTCATATCTTCGCTTCATCTCCTGAATATTCATGCACATATGAGCCCGGATATCCAGTTGAGTGCTGAGCGTGTTAATCAGATTAATATACTCATCTCTTACTTCAAGTGTCTCAAACTGCTCCATATTGAAATACAGTGCCGCATTAATATCATATGACTTTTCTATCTCGACGATGGGCTTGTCATCCAATATCTTTTGAGCAACTACAAAAGAGAATTCACTTCCCTTGTCTGGAACAGAGGTTACGTTGATGTTTCCACCCATTTTGTTTATAATCGCCCTGGCGATGGAAAGTCCAAGTCCCATTCCTTCAGCCATTCTGTTACGTCCCGAATGAAGCTGTCCGAAATCGGTAAACAGCCTGTCGATTTCTTCACCCTCCATACCTATGCCGGTATCGCGAACAGACACAGACAGATTTACCCCATATTCCTCTCTTCGTCCTGTTATGGCCAGACAGATTCCGCCCTTTTTAGTAAATTTGATGGCATTGTCCACAAAGCTTAAAATTACTCTTCGAATTTTCTTCTCATCTCCCAGCAATAGTGATGGAAGATTAGGATCCAAATTGACGATAAGCTCCAGCTTCTTGCCTTCAATCTTCGCAGTGATGACATTAATTACATCGTTAATAGTAGAAGTAATGCTGTAGCTTTCTTCATTAATTTCCACAAGGTCGGACTGCAATTCCGAGAAATCTAAGACATTGCTCACAACCGAAGTCAGATTACGGCCTGCGGAACGAATATCCCACAGCTTCTCCCGTATGGATTTCATATCGGAATCCTGTAAGGCCAGTTCACTCATGCCACAGATTGTATTTACGGGTGTCCTTATCTCATGGCTGATATTTGCAAGGAAATCATCCTTAGTCTTTTGAACCTCGGCGTTTTCATCAATAATCTCCTGAATACGCACCTCTTTTTCCTGCAGCCTTTTAGTATAAATCCAAACCGTAATCTCTATGACAAGAACATTTATCAGCTGAAATACCATATAAATCTGCTTCTCATGGTCCGCCAGCATAAATTCGTTTTGAAGCACAAAATGATAGAAAAATATAACAATCGAAGAACCCATCGTAATATAAACAAGCCCCGGGGTGCCAAAGAGTCCTGTAAGCACTACTACAGATAAAAACATAGGGAGAACCTGTGTCATATCAGTAACATTAAATGAATAAATTACATGACAGCTCACAATCAGCATCGTCTCAAGATAAGCCCTTTGAGAAAGAGTACCGTAATTGGTCAGATATGAAGATGAACCCAGCACAAAAGCTCCGACAAAAACTGCCGGAATCCACGGATTCCATTCCAATCTCATAGCTATGACAGTCATACATATAAAATGAAGGCTGTAAACAAACCATATTAAAGTTTCAGCTCCATTTTCCCTTTTGCTTCTCTTTCTCATTATTTAACCCCTTTAACAGATGTACTTTTTACACAAGAGAACATGCCGGCACTTTTACACACCGGCATGTTAAATTAATTAATCAATATTTGCCGAATCCTTCGTCCAAGGATATAACCTGTTCATTTTCATTTTCTTCGGTATTGGGTTCAGGCTCCTCGTCACGTCCGCCCAATCGATAAACCGACAGATATTCCTTCATCTTCTTTGCCTGATTTGACAATTCAACACTGGCTGCAGCACACTGCTCGCTGGTAGCGGAGTTGGTCGATACGACCTCCGATACCTGCTCAATTGCATTGTTAACCTGTGAAATTGCAGTTGCCTGATAATTGGAAGCTTCAGCAATTCCCGATACAATTCCGCCACATCCGCTTACAAGCTCTGTAAGCTTTGTAAGTGCTCCGGCAAGTGAATTAACGATATCGCTTCCGGCATTTACCTTGACAATCGAGCTCTCGATAAGCTCTGCAGTTTCTTTTGCTGCCTCAGCGGAACGAGCTGCCAGATTTCTGACTTCCTCAGCCACTACCGCAAAGCCCTTGCCTGCATCGCCTGCCCTTGCAGCCTCAACTGCGGCATTTAATGCGAGAATATTGGTCTGGAAGGCTATGTCATCGATAACCTTAATAATCTTGGAAATGCTTTCAGATGAAGCATTGATATCCTGCATTGCACTCATCATATCGCTCATCTGATTTTCGCCCTTCTTCATGGCGCCCATTGCTTCGTCCATAAATTTCGCTGCATTTGATGCCTCGTCTGCATTTTTCCTGGTTTTCTCTGCTATATCGTTAATGGAAACCGTAATCTGCTCGATAGCCGATGCCTGCTCTGTTGAGCCCTGAGCCAAGGCCTCCGAAGCGCCTGCGACCTCTGAGGATGAAGTGAGTACCTGATTGGCAGAATCGGAAATGTTCATCATGGCATGGCGGTTTTGATAAACCATGTTTTTGATGGAAATGCCAAGAATATCTTCCTCTGAAGCAGGAACAACCTCCACCGTAAGATTGCCTTTTGCAATTTCTTCCATAAGCTCGGACTGTCTTATATTATTCTTAATTACACCATTCATACTGTCACAAATGCGTCCGAGTTCATCCTTGTTCTTTCTTTGCAGTAATTCGGCAGGTTTTCCAAGCGCAACCTCATTTGCCTTGTTGACAACCTTTCTCATTTCCTTTTTGAAAACCTGGCGGAAATATATGATTATCAGAGTCATTATTATGATAATAGCTGCAAATATAAGCTCCGTCTGTTTCTCCATCTTCTTAAGATAAACGGTAACATTCTCAATCTGATTAAGAGCCATCATCTTGGAGGTCTTATAGCCTCTGAAAAGAAGTATAACCATCAAAATTTCAGAGCCAAGTAAAGTCATAAGTAAACGTGCGTAAAGTGTTATCTTATTAAAAAATTTCTTCATAGCTTATTCTCCCTCTCAATTCTTTTTCTCGGTTGATTTTTTCCTGCCACCGGCTTTGACTTCTTTTTTGTCTTCTGCGTTTTCCGTTTTATCTTCCGCAGGATTTATTACAAAATCACCGGGTTTGATGGGTGCAGGAGCAGGTTGCGGTTCGGGTTTTTCTTCCACTGCGGCCTCTGCTTCATCTTCCTCATTATTTAGCGTCTTTTCCAAATTTCCTAAATCCTCATCATTTAAAAGCTTGTCGGGATCAAGGAGTATCTTTACGTCATTACCAACTTTGCCGATTCCATAAACATATCTGTTTTGCGGAGTCTCTAACTTTGCCAGTGTGGGAGAGGGAATAACATTATCTTCGCCAATCTCGACAACCTCGGCTATCTTTTCAACTATCAGTCCTACAACTGTCTGTCTGACCTTTACCACTATTATGCAGGTTCTGTCATCATATTCGAAGGGTTCCTGTTTGAATCTTATCCTCACATCGATAACGGGAATAATCTTACCTCTTAGGTTTATCAGACCTTTTATGTAATCTTCACTTTCCGGTACCTTGGTAATCTCCTGAAATACGATAATCTCGCTAACATATTGAATATCTATTCCAAAGTATTCGTCGCCGGATTTAAAGGTCACATACTTGGTTTTCTTAACAACTTCCATTTCTTCCATACGTATCTGTCCTTTCTGAATTAATTCCTTGCAAAACAAAGCTATTCAACAAGTCCTGCCGCATCCAAAATAAGTGCTATACTTCCGTCCCCTAACTGTGTACAGCCGGAGAGGCCTTTTACTTTCTTTATGTAATCCGGAATCGGTTTGACAACTATTTCCTGCTTGCCCACGAGCCTGTCCACATAAATGCAGATTTTCTTCTTGTCAACCTCCAAAACCACGAGCATTCCGTCATTTTCAAGATGCTTACCTTCCGCAATGTGATACCATTTGTCAAGTCTCAGCACGGGATAGCCTTCGCCTCTTATCATCACGAATTCTTCACCGCCGGGTTTTGTAACCCATTCACATTCCCTGTAGTTAATGAATTCCTTGACTACACCGGTCTCTATAACGAAGGGCGAATCGCCGACCTCCATGACTATTCCATCGATGATGGCAAGTGTAAGAGGTATCTTCATTATCATGCTGCTGCCCTGTCCGGGTCTGGATTCAATATCCAGGCTTCCGCCGATTGCCTGCAGGTTTGAAACGACAACATCCATTCCAACCCCACGTCCCGAATACTCGGTAACTGTTTCGTTGGTTGAAAATCCCGGAAGAGTGATAAACTGATATACTTCCTTGTCAGAATATGAATCATCCGTTCTCGTATAATCAAGGAGTCCCTGCTTACGGGCTTTCCTGATAATCTTATTTCTGTCAAGTCCTGTACCGTTATCCTTCACTATTATCCAAACCTTGCCGGATTCAGTTTTGGCAGATAAAGTAACCTTTCCTTTTTCGGTTTTGCCCTTTGCCATTCTCTCGGAAGGAGTTTCTATACCATGGTCAACCGAATTTCTGACCAAATGCATTAACGGGTCTGAAATATGTTCGATAATGTTCTTGTCCACCTCGGTGGTATCACCTATCATTTCAAACTCTATTTCCTTACCCAGCTTTCTGGATACATCGAAAACTATACGGTTCATTTTCTGGAATGTAGCCGTTAAAGGAACCATTCTCATACTCATGATGACATTTTGCAAATCAGTAGATATCTTAACCATCTGACCTGCTGCCTTATTAAAATTATCAAGCTTAAGCCCCGGAACCTTCAAATCATTGTTCTGAAGCACTACGGACTGGCTGATAACAAGCTCGCCGATAAGGTCCATAAGCTGATCCATCTTGTTGATGTCTACGCTTAAGAAGGAAGCCTTCTCAGTTTTCTTGGGTGCATCCTTGGCAAGCTTTTTGGATTTGCCGGGAGCTTTCTGTTCAATGACGAAATCACCGGGAACAATAGCCTTTTCCTTAGCCTTTGCCGCAAGAGCCTTTTCGGTTTCATTGATATCCGCAACGGCTTCTATTTCTTCCACGCTGGATTCGAGATCTATCATTATCTCGGTTCCGAAGGCCTCAAAGCCCCGCTGGAATTCACGTGCCGTACAGGCCACGATGTCAACCTTTTCGATATCATAACCGGGCTTTATAATCTCTTTAATTTCTTCCTCAGAGCACTGCGCCTGAAGTAAGATTTTAAAGCCGTTATCTACGATTTCTTTTTCCGCATTCGGATCGGATACAACATCCTCGGGATAATACAGAATATCCTCAGCCAAATCCTTCAGGGAATAAATTATTTTATAGGCATGTACATTGGCCAGTTCTATACCGGAACTGAAGGTTACGTATATCTTATAGAACCTGCTGGCCGCCGTTGCCATAGGAGCTATGTAATATTGCTGTTTTTTAGGTGCAATATACTCTTTTTGCTTAGTGTCTGAAGCTGCGCCTGTTTTCTTGTCGGGAATGACGAAATCACTGTCGCCCTTTATCTTATTCAAGAACGCATCGAGCGCCTCAACAATTTCCTTTGAATCGCCGTCAGCACTTCCGCCATCATTTAACTTCTCCATTTCCCCCATTATAAAGTCGGAAACGGTTAGGACATGTTCAACGAGTTCCATGTGCGGAACATTTTCAGGTCGTGATTCTCTGATAAAATAAAATACATCTTCCAATTTGTGAGATACTGCCGTTATCTCGTCATACATCATGACTCCGGAGGAGCCTTTTATGGTGTGCATGGTACGGAAGATTTCATTAATCGCTTCCTCATCGAAGCAATCGGCATCCTTTTGCTCGAGAACAATCTCTTGAAGTTTTTCAAGGAGTTGACTGTTTTCAAACAGGTACATGTCCAGCATGCCATCAGTATTGAATTCTTCAGCCATATATAAACTCCTTTCTAAATCATACCTAACTTCTTAAGAGCCTGCTCAAATCTATCCTGGTCGATAGGTTTTCCAGAATATATGGTACAGCCCAGTTCAAAGGCCATCTTTACATTTGCCTCCTCATTGAGAGCCGTCGTCATTATAATCTTTGCGCATTTTTCTTCGGGGATATTTCTCTCCTTCTCCAAATTTCTGATACCGACAAGTGCCTGATATCCATCCATAACAGGCATCATGATATCCAAACATACGAGATTGTACGGCTCGTCTTCCTCGAGAGCCAGCATAAATGCATCCACCGCTTCCATACCGTCGACGGTCACATCGCAGTCACCATACTTGGAAAGGAAACTCTTCATAGCCTTACGTGTTACATAATCATCTTCTGCAAGTAAAATCTTCATACACTTATCCTCACATTCCATTTAATAATAGATAGGTTCTCTTAGCTACATCCTGCAATTTTTCCTGATACTCTACTGCTCCTAATTCATAAGCCACGCAGGGCATTCCGTATACCACACAGGTTGAGGCATCCTGCCCGATTGTCCTGGCGCCTGCTTTTCTCATTGCAAGCAATCCCTTCGAGCCGTCGCCTCCCATTCCGGTGAGTATTACTCCCACGGCATTTGCCCCTGCGACCTTTGCTACCGAATTAAACAAAACATCCACCGAAGGACAATGCCCGTTTACCTTTGGTGCTTGTTTTATCTGCACCTGATAGCCTTCCTGCGCTTTGATGATACTCATGTGTGCATCTCCTCCGGGAGCTATAAGCACCAGCCCCGGAACGACTCGGTCTCCGTTTTTGGCTTCTCTAACCTCCACCTCGCACTGTTTATCGAGTCTGTTGGCGAAGCTTTCGGTAAAACCGGCCGGCATATGCTGTACTATTACCACACCGGGTATATCCTTCTTGAACTGACGGATAACAGTGGAAATGGCTTCCGTTCCGCCGGTTGATGCTCCGATTGCCACTATCTGTTCAGTCTTTTGAGCTGCAAGGTGCGGAAGCTTATCATCGACAGGTGAAAGACTGACTAATTTGTTAATTCCAAGCTTAGCTACCGAAGCTACCCTGATTTTGTTGGGCAGGTCATTTTTTAACAGCTGTTCCAATCGCTTTCTGTCCGTCATTGCAGGTTTCGCAACGAAATCAACAGCCCCCGCATTTAACGCGTCGAAAACTCTGTCAGACAATGAACTTATCACTATAACCGGCATTGGGTATTGCGGCATCAGCTTTCTTAAGAAATCAATTCCGTTCATCTTGGGAAGCTCGATGTCAAGCGTCATCACATCCGGTTTATATTGTACAATTGCATCCCTTGCCTCAAAGGGATCGGTTGCCGTTGCAACCACCTCGATATCCAGTGTCATCTTAAGACTCTTAACTAACAGTTCCTGAAACACCAAAGAGTCTTCACACACCAATACACGAATCGGTTTCATATCCGTCACCTTCTTTTTTATTTAATGTAGATTGAAGAGTCAATCATTTTAAACGGGCACCACTCTCGTTCAATGGTTTCAGTCTTTCCTATGAACAGGTAACCGCCCTTTTCCATTCCGTCATATATCCTTTGAATCAGCCTCTTTTTGGTCTCCATATCAAAATAAATCATTACATTTCTAAGGAAAACCACATGCATTTTTTTCCTGAAGGGAAGCGGATTCATCAGATTAAATTCCCGAAACATTACCTCCTGTTTGAGGACATCCTTTACGGTGACCGTCTCGCCGTCCTCCGATTCCTTAAAGAAATACCTCTTCCAATGCTCCGACAGGTCCTTTATCTGTGAGGCAGGATAAACACCTCTTTTGGCCTTGGCCAAAATGTCCTTTGAAACATCAGTCGCCAATATTTTCGTATCCCATTTATCCTTTTCAAGTCCGAAAAAGTCAATGAGTGTCATTGCAATCGTATAAGGCTCCTCCCCGCTCGAGCAGGCGGCACTCCAAATGTATAAGTCCTTAGAGCCTTCCTCTCTTTGCTTCAGTTCCGGCAAAACCTTCGTCTTAAGGAAACTGAAATGCTCCGGCTCACGCATAAAAAATGTATGATTGGTTGTAAGCAGGTCTACCATGCTGCTCTCAAGTCTTCCGGTATAATCAGCCTCTAAGGCATCCATGAATTCCGTATAAGACGAAAAACCTTTCTGCCTGAGGAAGTTTTCAAGCCGCCCATTCACTATCTCCTTTTTGGACGACATGTCTATTCCGTAGCGTTTCTTGAGCAGCACATGTATTCTCGTAAATTCTTCGTTAGTCATGTGCGTACTTCCTTTTGTATTAAAGTAATTGCCTGTATATCTTTTTTAATATGGCAAATATTTCCGGGTTATATTTAGTGCCGCTTTCCTTTTCCAATATTTCAATCGCTTCATCCTTTGTATAGGATTCACGATATGAACGCGTTTCAGTCAAAGCACAAAAGGCTGCGACCAACGCTACTATCTGAGCTGAAAGGGGAATATCCCTGTTCTTTATTCCTGTCGGATAGCCTGTTCCGTCATAGTTTTCATGGTGGAAATTGGCTATATCCACTGCCATCTGCAGGAAGTCGTTGTCGCCTCCGGTAGAGCGGATATCCTCAAGGAGCTTCGCCCCTGTCGTGGTATGTGTTTTAACCGTCTCCGTTTCTTCCTTTGAAAGACTGTCTTTCTTTTGCAGAATAGCGGGTGGTATGGACATATTTCCGATATCACATAGCGGAGCCGATAACTTAATAGTGGAGATAAAGCTGTCGGATACCTCACCTCCGAAGGTTGCCGACAATTGCATTGCTTCCGCCAGGGTCTGGCAGTCGATCCCAAGTCTCTCCATGTTGGTCTCGGCATAGCAGGCATTCTCTCTGGCGACACGTCCCAAAGCATAAAGAACATTCTTTTTCTCCGCTTCCATCTGTTTTAACTGTGCATTGACAGATGTCTGTAGCTTCCTGTTCATCTCCGCCATGGATTTGCTGGCCTCAAAAAGCTTTAAGTGTAGGCTCACCCTCGCCTTTACTACCTCAGGGATAAAAGGCTTGGTAATATAGTCTTCACCGCCTAATGTAAACCCCTTCACTATATCTTCGGGTTCATCAAAAGCAGATATAAATACAATGGGAATATCCTTTGTCATCGGCCCGGCCTTCATAGTCTGGCACACCTCATAGCCATCCATCACCGGCATTGCCACATCCAAAATCACTAAGGCAATGTCAACTCTTTCGACTATCTTTAATGCCTGAGCACCGTTCTCTGCCAAAACAGCCTGATATCCCATGCTGTTGATAATATCTCTTAAGACAAATCTGTTGGCTTCCACGTCATCCACTATTAGAATTCTGGATACTTCTGCCATAAATCTATACCTCCGTAAGTCCCAAGCCCTCCTGCAATATCTTGTAGCTGGCCATGGACTTTTCGTAATCCTCTTTCTGAACTGCCATTTTGAGTTTCAAGGCTTCCAGCTTTATTTCCTTTGGAGCCTCCTGTGTCAGATGCTTTAGAGCCTCGGCAAAGGTTTCCGCTTTCTCCCAATTCTCCATTTCCAGACACAATACCAGCTTGGACATCATCTTCTCAGTCTCAGCCTTGTTTTCTTCAGTTCCGTATACGTTCACTGCCGTGCCCGTTTCGGAAACCTCTTCTCTCATCTTCTGCATTGTAGCATTGATATCTGCATTAGCGGTTTCAACCTGTACCTCATCCTCCGGCAGTCCTACCCAGATATGGAAGGAGAAAACCGAGCCCTGGTTCTTCTTGCTCTCAACCGATATACTGCCGTCCATCAATTCCACCAGCTGTTTACAGATATTTAATCCAAGTCCCGTTCCTCCATACTTTCTGGTGATGGAGGCATCGACCTGTGAAAAGCTCTTGAAAAGCTTCTGCTGATCCGTTTCATCAATACCGATTCCCGTATCTATTACGAAAAAGAACAGCTCCACCTGACGTTTGAACTGAGCTGTTTTGGCAACCTGTACCATGATTTTGCCGATATGGGTAAATTTAATGGCATTCGATATCAGGTTATTGACCACCTGGGCTATCCTCAGCTCGTCGCCTATAATAATCTCCGGAATATCCGGGGAAACATTTATAAAAAAATCGAGCCCTTTTTCGGTTATCTTATGAATATGATTTGATTTGATATAATCAAACATTTCACGAATGTTAAATTCTCTGGGCTCTAACATTACCTTTCCGGCTTCCAGCTTTGAGAAATCCAAAACATTGCCGATAATGCTCTGCATATCGGCGCATCCACGCTCAACCAGCCTTATAAGCCGCTTTTTGTCCGGATTGTCTTCCAAGCCCTCAAGCTCCCGGATATTACCCAAAATTCCGTTGACAGGTGTCTTTAATTCGTGTGTGATATTTGATACAAATTCGGATTTAACCTTAAGCGCCGTCTCGGCCTCCTGCCTGGTCTGAAATACCTTTTTCTCCAGGAGATTCTTCTCGGAAATATCAGTTGCGTAGCAGACGTTGTAAGAGCCTTCCTCACTAAACTCGCGCACGATTTTTGCTTCAACCAAAAAGCATGTCCTGTTTCCTCTGTATGCATTTGTCTGAAATGGGGATTCGGTGATATTAATCAGGGTATTAAGCCTGTCTCCGCCCATTTTATAAACCGAAGGGAAAACATCAGCTATAGATGCCGGGTTTAACTCATTTTCATACTCAAGCTTTTCCACAGCAGAATTATTGGCATAGAATATATTTCCTTCCATGTCAAACATAATTATCATCTCAAAAGTATTATCCAAAACGGGAGAAGACTTACTTATCTGCATAATCCTTTTCACCTTCAAAAATTATTGGTAAAACAAGAATTAACGTACTTACTCATCAATAATTATATAAATACGGAAATGTTTTTTCAAGTCGAATTGTCGCAAAAATCCCCAAAAATAGCCGAATTTGTAAAATTTATATGTTTTTGCGTAAAAGTTGAAAGCAAGGTTAACAAAAAGAGTCGCTAAAGTATGACTTTAACGACTCTTCATAGAAGATTTTATTTAATTTGCGTATATAAATTACTGATTTCCGAATGTCATTTTACTAAAATACGTAAGAAGGCATTTTCGTGCCAAAATTAACGCTTCTTTGGTTGCAGACACTCTGATTTTTTGCCTGTTTCCTTTAAAATGATACTCATTAACCACCACATCCTGCTTCACTTTGCAGGCAATATATACGAGTCCGACAGGCTTATCGTTTCCACCCGCGTCAGGGCCGGCGAAGCCCGTCACCGCCAGATTTACATCAGCCTTGGATATTGAGGCAAGACCTTTGACCATCTCTTCTGCCGTCTCAGCACTTACCGCTCCGAATGTCTGAAGCGTGGATTTCTTAACCCCTAATATCTTTCTCTTTGATTTATTTGAATATGTCACATATGTAGCCTTTAATGTATCGGAAACACCCGGAACATTTATCAGTCTGGCCGACAGCATCCCACCCGTGCAGGATTCGGCGCAGGAAATATTAAGCTCATTTGCAATCAGCAAATCCACTACCGCATTTTCCAGCTCCACGTCCTCTTCAGTGGTATAGATATATTCGTTCAGTCTGGTCTTAATCTCGGTTATCACCGGCTTTAATATCCTGGCTGCATCCTTTTCATCTTTTCCCTTTGCGGTTATCTGAATGTGAATCTCTCCCGTCTTTACCAGTGTGGACATAACCGGATTGGTTTTATTCTTCATAATATCTTCAAGGGTTTTGTTTATTTCTTCCTCTGTGATACCGCATAGCTTGACGATTTTAGTTTCTATATAATTCTCGCTCTTTGATTTTACATAGCTTAAAACATCATTTTCAAACATGGATATCATTTCAATGGGATATCCCGGCAGAAGTATGTAGGAACGCCCTTCTTTTTCGAAAATATATCCGGCAGTTTTGCCGTTTTTATTCTCAAGAACTCTTACATCAGCAGAATCCGTTGAAACACCCAAAGCTTCCTTTACGGCAGCTTTCGTATAATCATCCTCGGCATCTCCCAGGCCTCCGCATACAAATATCATCTCAGAACGTGTAAAGGAGAGCTTTAGCACATCAACTATGCAATCCTTATTGTCGGGAACCACTGTCTGGTACAGGCAGGTTAGCCCCATCGCAGCACATTTTCTGGCCAGATAAGTTGCATTGTTACTCTCGATATTTCCTATTAATATCTCATTGCCAACTCCTATTATTTCCGTCTTCATACGATATATCCCCTTATTTTGTGTCTTTCATTACTGCCCTGTTCTTATAAAGATAATCAATTAAAGAAATGATGGTAAGCAAAAGCGCCACATACATAAGCGCTGTCTGAATTATTTGAAACCATACATAATATGCGCCGAGTCCGGATATCATCATACCGACAAATATCATCTGAAAGGTGGTCTTAAACTTTCCCCAGTAGCTGGCGGCTATAACTACACCGTTGTCAGATGCAATCAGTCTGAAGCCGCTGATAATAAACTCGCGTGCGATAATGATGATTACCACCCATGAAGGAATACGTTCCAGCTCAATAAGTGCAATAAGTGCGGAGCAAACCAAAAGCTTATCTGCAAGCGGGTCCATAAATTTACCGAAATTTGTAACCAGGTTGTATTTTCTCGCAATTTTACCGTCGAGCAAATCCGTTAAGGAAGCCACTACAAATACCAACAGTGCAATCATGTCAGTCATAAGCGTAACCTCTCCAAACCATCCCGCATTTCCGCCCAGCAAAAGTATAACAAACGGAACTATTAAAATAGTCCTCAAAATTGTAAGTTTATTGGGTAAATTCATCTTATTCATGTACTATCTCTCCAATCAAATCATAATCATGATAATCTGTCACCTTAACCTTTACGAAATCACCGCTCATCAGATTAGCAGTGGTTTCGACAAAGATATATCCGTCAACTCCCGGAGCATCCATGTAGGTTCGCCCTACATATGTATCCTCATCGGCAACCTTGCCCTCAATAATCACAAGCAGTTCGCAGCCGATTTTGTTCTCACCGTTTTCAAAGGCAATTTCCTGTTGAAGTTCCATCAGCTCATTTCTTCTGAACTCACTGACCTTTCCCTCTATCTGATCCGGGAAGGATGCCGCCGGAGTATTTTCTTCGCAGGAATAGGTAAACACGCCCAGCCTGTCAAACTCCATCTCATTTACGAAACGGTACAGTGACTCGAAATCCTCCTGTGTTTCACCCGGAAATCCGCTTATTAAAGTAGTTCTTATGCATATATCGGGAATTCTCTGTCTAAGCCTTGCAATAAGCTCACGCAACCCCTCTTCGGTGGCTCTTCTGCCCATTTTCTTTAACACATTGTCCGAGGAATGCTGAATCGGGATGTCCAGATAATGACATATCTTATCACTCTGCGCAATTTTATCTATTAATTCATCCGTAATCTCCTCAGGATAACAATACAGCAATCGAATCCAATATATTCCGGGGATTTTCTCAAGCCTTTCCAGCAATTCGGGAAGCATTTTCCTGCCATACAAATCCTTGCCGTAAATAGTGGTTTCCTGTGCGACAAGAATAATTTCCCTTACGCCCTTGTCTGCCAAAGCTTCTGCCTGAGCTACTATGTCCTCCATCGGAACGGAACGATAAGGTCCCCTGATGTAAGGAATAGCGCAATATGTACAGCGTTTGTCACAGCCTTCGGCTATCTTGATATATGCAAAATGACCTCCGGTTGTAACCAGGCGGTCCCTGATAATGGTTGGTTTAGTGTCAAGCGGTGCAAGGTATCTGTTCCCGGTTTTTCCGGCCAGACAGTCCTTTACAGCTGATACTATGGAATCCGTAGAAGCTATTCCTATAATGGCATCGATTTCGGGGATTTCCGTAAGCAGCTCATCCTTATATCTTTGAGCCAGGCAGCCTGCGGCAATCAGGCATTTTAGCTTTCCCGTATCCTTGTATGCCCCCATTTCCAGCAAAGTATTGACGCTTTCTTCCTTGGCATCACCGATGAAGCAACAGGTATTTACCACAATTACTTCCGCTTCATTTTCATCCTCGGTAAACTCATAGCCCTCGTTTTCCAAAAGCGTTATCATATTTTCCGTGTCCACCAGGTTCTTGTCACAGCCCAGTGATACAAACATTATCTTCATCCAATTCTCCATGTATTAAAAATGACAGCCACTTAATAAATAGGGCTGCCATTTTATTTTTAATCTTCGTCGCTTAATATTTTAAGTTCGCCGCAGTTAAGTTCTTCAATGGCGATAGATAAGGGTTTCTTGTCTTTCTCCTTAACCTTAACTAAGGGCTCTGCTCCGCTGATGAGCTGTCTTGCTCTTTTGGATGTAGCCATAACAATTGAATATCTGCTGTTAACTACAGGTGCCTCACCGGGTTCAACCTCGCTGTTTACTACCTTCATAAGGTCTGAATAAGATGGATGTAACATTAATTTTGTGCTCCTTTCGAATATCCAAAAAGTTCTTCTCTTATTTTGCGTATAAAATCAAGTCTTCGTGCAGGCGAACGCTTTGCAGCCGTAACAAGCTCGTGGACCTCGTCCACACATTCATCCAGCACATCATTTACTACTATGTAATCATAAGCCTCTATGCCTTCGGATTCTTCCTTGGCGCGAGCCATACGTTTCATGATAACTTCCTCGGTTTCCGTTCCTCTGCCAACAAGTCTCTCAAGCAGTACCTGTGCACTGGGTGGCATGATGTATATCAGTAGGGAATCGGGAAATTTTCTCTTTATTTCAAGTGCCCCTTGGATTTCTATCTCCAATATGACATTGTTACCTTTATTAAGTTGTTCTTCTACGTACGCACGGGGCGTTCCGTAATAATTGCCGCAATATTGCGCATGCTCTATCAGTCCGTTTTCGGCGATTGTCTTTTCAAAATTGTCTCTGTCCGTGAAAAAATACTCAACTCCGTCAGTCTCTCCTTCGCGGGGTTTGCGGGTAGTCATGGATATGGACAATGCATAATCGGAATATCTGGATATCAGATTTTTAACTACAGTCCCTTTGCCGGCTCCTGAAAAACCGGAAATAACTATAAGACTGCCTTTC
Organism: Lachnospiraceae bacterium; assembly: GCA_045627085.1. GTDB lineage: Bacteria > Bacillota > Clostridia > Lachnospirales > Lachnospiraceae > RGIG10340. Next base: position 20,336 of record JAZQNB010000037.1, read on the forward strand.
TTTTCATCACCGGGATCTCTTCTCATGGTAAATTCCTCCGTTATGAAAATTATTCAATGTTTTGAATCTGCTCTCTTACTTTCTCGATTTCGGTTTTTAATTCTATTCCACAATTGGATATCTCAAGGTCATTGGATTTGGACAAAGTAGTGTTGGCTTCTCTGTTCATCTCCTGTGCAAGGAAATCAAGCTTACGTCCGATGGAGCCGCCCTCGATAAGGGTGTTCTTCGTAGTCTCGATGTGGCTTCTGAGTCTTACAAGCTCTTCATCCACGCACACCTTGTCGGCAAAAATGGTAACCTCTGTGAGAAGTCTGCCCTCATCTACAGTATTATTCTCCAAAAGCTCTCTTACCTTTTCCTCAAGACGCTGTCTGTATTCCGCAATAATCTGTGGAGAACGCTCTGCAATAAAGTCCACATGCTTTAACATACCGTCCAGCTTCTCAAGCAGATCATCCCTAAGATGCTCGCCCTCGGTAATTCTGGTGGCAACAAACATTTCGCAAGCCTCGTCCACTGCTTTTTTAAGGCTCTTCCATAATTCTTCCTCATCCACATCGGATTCTTCCATGGAAAATACCTCGGGATATTTGGAAAGAGTAGATACTCTGATATCCTCTTCGAGGCCGAAATCAGCAGCCATCTGCTTTAAATAATTGTAGTACTCAGTGGCAATTTCCCTATTATATTTAACACTGGAGGTCGATTCGGACAAATCTTCATAAGTAATAAATACGTCGACCTTTCCTCTGGAAATATAATTCTTTAACTCATTTCTGATAGATGATTCAAAGAAATTAAGCTTCTTAGGCATCTTAAGATTTACGTCGAGATATCTGTGATTAACTGACTTCATCTCAACCGTAAATTTCCTGTTGTTTTCAGTAACCTCGCTTCTTCCGAAGCCGGTCATGCTCTTAATCATACGAAAATCTTCCTTCCACAACATACTTCATTTAATTATATGTTAGTAAACTACTTTCGTCAAGAGTTTCATCGTTCATTCGGAATCAACTGTCTGTTCAAAATGTCCATCCACTCTTCATAGCCGGGTTCGTCCCTGTGATCCTTCAAATCGCAGTATTCATGGAACACCTCGGTCATGTATTCGGAGAAGTGCGCTGCTCCCGTCAGATTAGTATGCGCCATATCATAAAAATCCGTCGTATAATCAAAATGCTTTTCGGCCACCTCCGGGAGATTGCAATTGACGAATAAAATGCCCTCCCTCTTGGCAATATCGCTTATGTAATTGATTTCTCCGTAGTTATCCTCTTCAAATATAAACGGTGAAGCCGTCAGGATGAGCTGAACATTCTTCTTTCTGCACAGCTTTATTACATCCATAAGAGATTTCTCACATCCCTTGTCAATGGCTATTCGCCCGTCATTAACAGCATAGTCGGGATATTCAAAGGGATTACAGGTCTCCATAGAATAAAAGCCCTTGTTTACGTACGATTTTAATTCCTCAGCCTCACTGTTGACCAGATTTTCCGAATGGATAAGTGACTTTATTCCATATATCTCGTTTCGGAACAGGTACAGTCTGAAATACATGTTCAGATTTTCTTCCAAGGACAGGTCATTTATCGTATTCGCATAATAAACCATGCCTATCGAATTAATCGGATTGCCATAGTATTGCATAAAGCCCGGCATATTCCCATAGAAATCAATATGATAATTGTGCAGATACTGACGCACATCGAGCACCACAACCTCGGCCTTTTGCTGTTTTAAGGTTTGCCTGATAATGAAAGGATATGATTCAATCGGCAATCCGCCTCCTCCGCAATTGTAGGAGGTAATCCCATATTTTTCAAAAGGAACAAGCGGGGCATAATAAGTGTATACATTGCTGGCACCGATGTAGATAAGGTCAATCGTGTCCTCCTTTTCATTACCAATTCTCAGATAATGATCCGAAAGCGGAGGCGTCAGGAACTCTCCCATAAGCATAACTGCCGCATACAATAACGCCATGAAACAAAACGCCGATATGAAGTTTTTCAATTTCGGGTTCATTTTTTTCACCTAAAATACCTCGTAGATAAATGTGCTGACGTCCACGGTTTTGCCGTAAATTCCCAAAACCGAAACAGCCAAAAACAATATAATCCAAAGTGTATAGCGCACGGGAAGAGGCCAGGAATTTACTGCAGTATGCAGATTGCCCTTTTTCTCTTCTATGATATCCGCAATTAGCATTATGGCTATCCCTATGAGGGCTACGCTCATCTTCCAGTACTGCCTGTCCATCTGCGTAATGAATTCCGAGAGTCCGATTTCATTGTGCATATGGAAAACTGAGCTAAAAAACAGCTTAAGCCGGAAGAAAGAGTCCGCCACATCTTCTCCCGCAAAGAACAGAGAACCGATGGTAAAAATCAAATAGGTTCTGATATATCTGAACAGCATAAATACCGAATTACCGTTACTTATATTAAGCTTCTTCCAAAGGCTGTCAAACAAAGGTTTCAACAGCTCACCCAACGTAATTACAAGAAAATACCAGGCGCTAACCCCCACAATATGCTTGTAGCTTCCATGCCAGATGCCCATTACCAGCCATAGCAGCGCAAGTGAAATTGTATTCGGTACAAAACGCGCCCACCTCTTCTTCATGCTTTTACGGCACTTAGAAGAAAGCTTTATCATAAAGGAACTTCTCTGGAAAGGAAAGAACACAATATCCCTTGCGAAACGCCCCAATGTCATGTGCCATCTTCGCCAAAATTCCGATATGCTTTTAGAAAAGAACGGACACTTAAAGTTCTCAGGAAGCGTTACTCCGAAAAGCTTTGCCGCACCTAAAACGATATCCATCCCGCCCGAAAAATCCGCATAAAACAAACAGGGATAAACAAGCACCGCCAAAACCACCGGGAAACCCGCATACTTATCGGTATCCCCCCACACTATATTCACCATCTCGGTGAGCCTCGTTGCAATCACCAGTTTCTTAAAATATCCCCACAGTATACGCTTGGCACCGGCTGTCAGATTCTCATAAGAAAACGAATTAGGTCGAAATACGCTCTCAAACTCAGAATATTTGGAAATAGGTCCCGTAATCATCTGTGGGAAAAACATTGTAAACAAAAGGAGCTTAAAGAAATTTTTCTCGGGCGTAATAAGTCCCCATCTGCATTCCACCATATATCCGATAAGCTGCGCCGTATAATAACCCATGCCCATGGCCGATGCATATCTGAGTGGCTCCGTGCCGGGGATGACCAGCCATAATTCATTTCCCTTAAGCACTAACCACAATAAGACATTAATGCCAATGCCTATAAAGGTAGCATAGTAGGTAATATCCTTATTTACTTTATCATTTGAATCCTGTGTGATATAAATCGTGCCGACATATGCCCATAGAACGGACAACAGAACAAAGATAATAGTGTACGGAACTGCCACGATGCAATAAAAGACGACACTCAAACAAAGAAGTACTCCCCAGCGAAGCTTCTTTGGTAAAATGTAGTAGATTATCATTCCTCCAAATAAAAACAGGAGAAAGTTTAAGCTCGTAACACTCATCGATTGCATTCCCCACAAATATATGAAAAATCGTATATCCTGATATCAGTGTAGCACATTTATCGAAAGTTTGCTACAATACATTAGAAATAGTAACAAAAAGAGGACCTTAAAATGGCATTTGACGGCGTAGCAATAAGAGAAATCGTAAATGAATTACAGGATAAGCTAATCGGCGGGAGACTTTATAAAATCGCCCAGCCGGAAAATGATGAGCTGCTCATCACCATAAAGCAAAGTGATGCAACCTATAGGCTGGTGCTGTCTGCCAATCCGACACTCCCGCTCATATATCTGAGCAGTGAAAACAAACCCGGTCCGCTAAACGCTCCCAATTTCTGCATGCTGTTAAGAAAGCACCTGCAAAACGGACGAATCGTAAGCATTACCCAACCCGGGCTTGAACGAATAGTCATATTTGAGATTGAGCACCTGGATGAAATGGGTGACCTGTGCAGGAAGAAACTTATCATCGAAATAATGGGCAAGCACAGTAATTTAGTATTCGTAAATTCCAATGATATTATCGTGGATTCCATAAAACGTGTCTCTTCACAAATGAGTTCAAAACGCGAGGTTTTGCCCGGAAGATCTTATTTCATGGTAGACATTTTAGAAAAGCTAAATCTATTTGATTATGATTTTAACAATATTAAAGCAGACATTCTTTCAAAGCCAATGCCCCTGTATAAGGCAATATACTCCTCTTTTACCGGCATATCGCCCACTTTGGCCATAGAAATCTGCAATAAAGCCGGAATTGATGCAGACATACCAACCGCCGGTCTTAACAATGAACAGATTTTATCTTTCGTCAAATCCATGCGGGATATTTTAGAAAAGCTAAAACGCAATGACTTTTCGCCCTGCATTGCTTATGAAGGAGGCAAACCCGTCGAGTTCAACGCCTTTGAGCTTACAGGCTATGCAGATACGGTACGTTTTGATTCCATGTCCGAGGTGGTTGAGAAATACTACCATGAAAAAGAAGTCTACACCCGCATTCGCCAGCGCTCCACTGACTTAAGAAAGACAGTTTCCACAATACTCGAACGCGATGTCAAAAAATATGACCTCCAGCTGTTACAGATGAAGGACACCGAAAAGAAGGACAAATACAGAATATACGGTGAGCTGTTAAACACCTACGGTTACTCCGCAAAACCCGGGGACAAATCCATTGATGTCATAAACTACTACACCAATGAGCCTATGACCATTCCTCTCGACGAAACACTGTCGGCCACCGACAACGCCAAAAAATACTTTGATAAATATGCAAAGCTTAAAAGGACCTACGAAGCGTTGGAAAATCTCACGAAGGAGGTTGAGGCGGAAATAGAGCATCTGCGTTCCATCGAAAATGCTCTGGACATAGCACGAAGCGAAGACGACCTGATGCAGATTCGCGATGAGCTGTATATAAGCGGATACGTTAAAAAGCATGCATCCGCAAGCAGGAAAATCAAATCAAAATCAAAGCCCTTTCACTATATCTCCTCCGACGGATACGATATATATGTAGGACGCAACAATCTGCAAAACGATGAGCTCACCTTCAAATTTGCAATCGGAAATGATTGGTGGTTCCATGCCAAAAAGGCTCCCGGAAGCCATGTCATATTGAAATCCGGTGGGAGCAATGAGCTGCCCGACCGAGCCTTTGAGGAGGCTGCAGCACTTGCGGCCTACTACTCAAGCGTGCGCGACCAGGATAAAGTCGAGATAGATTATGTATTAAAGAAGCAGGTCAAAAAGCCTGTCGGTGCCAAGCCCGGATTTGTGGTATACTACACCAACTACTCTATGATAGCTTCAAGCGATATCAGCAAAATACGTGAAATATCGGATTAACTATAAAAGATGCATTTGCTATTTAAGCAAATGCATCTTTCTTGCCATCTTTGCAATTGTATTTCCCTTAGGTATGGAGGCCAAATCCTCCGCAGTAAGCCCCCGCAATATAAACAGGAACACAAAATATGTAAGCACTGCCAACACTATGGCAGGAATTGCCGAAATTCTCATGGAATTCGTCAGCATATAGCAAAGCTGGTAAACTGCCCATGCAACCGCTCCCATGAACGCAGATGCCACAAAAGGAATGATAAAGGTCTTACGATATTCCTGTCTGTAACCAAGTGCCCTTTTAACAGCCCATTGATTCATAAATGCCATCATTCCCGAATATACGGTATTGGCTATCGCAATGCTGTATACTCCGAGGTCCGTATAATACAGCAAAACACCTGCTGTTAATGTCTGAACTATAAGCGCTATGCCCGCATTGATTATCGGCGTATTCAATTTACCTATAGCCTGCAAAATATTAGAATTAAGAGTCGACAGGGCATAGAAAATAACCGACAGTGATAAAGCCATCAATGATTTCCCCGCCATATCCATGGCCGCCTCTTTATTGACGAACAATAAGCTTGTAACCGGTTTGGCCAAGACAAACAGCCCCACCGCCGAAGGAATGGATATAAGCATTGTCGTCTTAACGGCAGTACCTATCTTTTCCTTACTTGCTTCATAATCCTTAGCCGCAATCAGCTGACTGACAAGCGGAAGCATGGCAGCCGCCATCGCTGAAGCAAAGGCTATGGGAATATTGGCAATTGTCCTCGCCTGACCTGCAAATATACCCCAATCGGCAGTCAGCTTGACCGAATCCAGATTCCTGACATACGGATACCAGGATTTAAACAGTTTAGTTCCCACCATATCAGACAGATTACAGATAGCCGTACTCAATATAAAAGGTGTTACGACCAACGTAATAGTCTTGATGATATATCCGACACTGTCAATATTTTCATGCGTGTCACGATTAATCCGTCTGTGTATTATCTTGCGGTTTAGGGCATATACCAACAGCATTACTATAAGTCCGACCGTCACGCCCACTCCCGTTCCGAGAGCAGAGCCCATCGCTCCATATACCGCACGGTCCACATATTCCGTGCTTTCCTCGGGTGGCATTTCCATAGTACCCATGAAGGTCTTGATGAATAAATATGCGGCAAGCACACTCACTACTGCATTCGCTATCTGCTCAAATATCTGTGAAACAGAAGTCTGCACCATCGTTTTATGTGCCTGGAAATACCCTCTTAGCACTCCCAATATTCCATATATGAAAATAGTCGGAGCAAACACCCTCAGAACCGGTATAGCCTCCTTTGATACAAAGAGGCCTGCTCCAAAATACAGAAACAGACTTGCAACCGCACCTATCACACATACGTAGAAAAGTGCCCCATAGAACATCCGGTGAGCATTCCTGTACTCCCTAAAGGCAAGCTTTTGAGCTATCACCTTGGACACAGCTGAAGGAATACTGTAGGAGGATATCATAAGTATCAGCGTATAATACGTGTAGGCCTCGGAATAATATCCCAGGCCCACATCATGAATTACTCCGTGTAACGGACTCCTGTACAGCAGTCCGATTATCCTCGTAATGATTCCCGCAATGGCCAAAATACCTGCCTGCGCTATGAAATTGTTGGAGTTTTTCTTTTCAGACAAAATACTCTACCTTTCAAGGCACTACCTATTTCGCATTAGCTACAATCGACTGATCCATTTCTACTGTAGTGTCATTAAATCCATAATACTCTGTAGTTGACGTAAGATACATAGGATAAGTTAGCTTTATTATCTCCTAAATCGTCCAATGAAACATCGTCCATATCAAACTCGCAAACGCCCGAAAGTGTCCATGTTTCATCATCTTCTGCACTGATTGTCAGGCCAAAGCCATACTCATAACCATCCTTGAGTTCAAAGGGATCAAGCTCAGCCTTTACGATTGTCCAGGCTTCTGTAGCTTCGTCATACGCATATGCCACATTGCCGTCCTCTGACCTGCAGATATACTGTTCGCTCTTAGTTTCATCTGTCTCTTCCAAATAACTTACTTTATTTGTCGTAACATTAATTTATGTCTCCTTCCAAGTAGTTGATTTTTTGATTATACTCTGTTAATCGCAATTAAACAACCGATATTTTCATTTAGACAGATAAGTTATTTTTCCTTATGTTATTATTTCCTCTTTTTAATTCTGACAATTATTTTGTGCAGCAGGATTCCCGGAAAACCAATATATGCGAATATGGCTCCCCATACTGTTTCGTTCATAAATTTCCCTCTGAACTCAAAATCTCATCGCGGCAATTTTCTGCGTTTCTGAAAACATCGAAGTTTTCACCGCAATTTATGCATTTGCTCATAATGGACTTGTTAATCTCTATGTTGAGCTTATCATACATCAGTGCATTGCGCTTACATTTAGGACATTCAAGATATCCGATGGCATCGCATTCCACATCGTCCGAATAATCCTCAAAACAGGCAAGACAAATGTTTTCATCCTCGACAAACATTCTCTTCCTACAGCTTGGACAAACATACAATTCATATCCGATATCTGCAAAAAAGTCGTACATCTCCTCTTCATATCCGGGATAATTAAGTAACCTGTTATAGGCTTCAACATTTATCCTCTGAACCACCTGCTTTGTTCCATCAGTAATTCCACGCTCATAACTAAACAACGTGTTTATTACATAGGCCAATATGTGAACAATAAACATACTGTTTTGTTCCAACTCATCCATCGAAAAAGCATATGAGCCATGAAGTATTTTGTTTCTATAGTCAAGGAACTTATCAAGCAAATCAAACTCATCCGTATTAAGCCAGTATTTTTTCCTATTTGCCTTAATATGATTTTTTACATCACTATAATCCCTGAACTTAAGCTTGTTCGCCCGATAAAGCTTTTCTTTTTCCTCATCAGTCAAAGCGGCCTGTTTTGTATTAAGTATTACATTTATGCCTTCCTTTTTGCACACCGCGAGCTTCAATAGCAGCTCCAAGGCCAGCTGAATATTAACCGTTGCCAGTATGGCATTCCCATATTCACCCATTCCCCTGTTTAAAGCCTCTATCGACGAATTAAGGAAAACAAAGAAATTGTCCTCCATGTTTTTCACTATCTGTTCATCCCAAGTCATTTTAAATATTATACGCTCCTGATGTCATATATTTTCTATAAAAGTATGAATAATAAGTGGTTTTATGAAGCTTATAATTTATCATACTTTGCAGCGCTGCCTTTAGCTTTATCCACAGGATACTTTGCCTCATTCTGCGCCATTTTCATATTGATTATTTCATCCGCATCAAGTCCAAGCTTGTCCAAAAGATTTTGACAGTAAACCATTACATCGGCAAGTTCTTCCTTAACCTGTTGCAAGTCATAATCATCAGACCATTGAAAGCATTCAAGAAGTTCCGCAGCTTCTATTATTATTGACTTTACAAGATTTTCCGGTGAATGGAACTGATCCCAGTCACGGTCATTTGTAAACTTTCTGATTCTGTCTATTGTTTGTTGTTTCATAATGATAACCTCATTTAAGACATTCTTTTAAATACTCTGCCAATTTTTTATCTGTGCAATACACATAGCAACCCTTCATTCCTCTTGTCATGAGAGTACGATATGTGTTTTTGATTATTTCATCGGCTTCCTTTAAAGCTAAGTTTGGATTCTTTTTATATAGAGTTTTAATACCCTTAAGAGATTGATCCGTGGATGCACGTTTACTAAAATCTGTCACTATATGCCCATTTTCATATCTCATATCATCGCCAATAATCACTCCGGCATAATCAAACTCAAGTCCTTGTGAAGTATGTATACATCCGATTTCATTTACGGAGGTTTCATCAATTGCAAAAGTAGATGTGTTGCCAAGATTCCAACTCATCTCGAAATCATCTATTACTATATCATGGACATTACTGTTATTTTGGCCTTCTTTAATCCATTTCCAACAATAACCGGCAAGCATTCTGGCACGATTGCGCGGTTTGTTTCGTTCTTGTATTAATTCTCTTAATTGGTTAGGTGAATCAATAATCCTAATGTCATAATCCACATCTCTCATGCTGAAATTCGCGGTTTCTCTTATCTCCAGCACTTCATCGAGCCAGGCAAGATATCCGTCAGAGCCATTACATCTAAACTGTGACACTAATTCTAATTGTTGAACCTCTGCCCCCAATTCATCTGCCCATTTTTTTATCTCACCCATCGAACCAATATCATTTAAGGTAACGCGTTGACTCTCATCAATAAAAAAGACACTGCATAAGCTTGCATTTATAATCTCTTTTATCTGGTTTTCACCAAGATTATGGAACATTCCGGACTTGTCATTAAGTCTATGTGCTTCATCACATATTATAGTGTCAACCATATTACTCTCAACATCAACATACGAGCCAGAGCCCTTGAACATATTATTTACGCTTGTCTTCTTAAATCCTGTAAGCTTTTTAAGATATACATTTCTGGGTGCACTGTTTTTTGATGTATATTGAGCAAATAAACCTTCATTTGTCAATTTAGCCAGAAGGTTGATTGCAACCACTGTTTTCCCTGTTCCTGGTCCGCCTGAAACAATTATTGTACGCTTTTTATGATCTTCCATGCAGGTTAATGCTGATCTCAATATTTCCTCGTATACTACCTTCTGATCATCGAGCATGATAAACTCCTGATTTCCAAGGAGCATACTGTTTAAAGAATCCTGCAAGCTTTTCGATGGTTTGATTTTTCCATTATCTATTTCATAGAGAAGCTCTTTCTTGTCACCATACTTGACAGATTTTTTAATAAAATCACGTAGCTTAGATACCTCTCCTCTCCCAAACATAGGAGTATCTTTAACATATTCTTTGTATTGATTTATTTCCAGCTTCTCCGGATTCCCTTTTCTGTAATTATGCAAATATGAACATGGATGAAGCAGAATTTGGGCTCTTTGCACATTTTGATTGTAATCCGTTATCATGGCAGCATATGACCACGCTTGATACGATGGATGAACAACCTTTCTAAGTGCTCCCCCTGTATAGGTTTCTACCATGGCATCCTGGCCTTCTACCGTTTCTACCTTATCCCATTGCTTTAATTCTATAATTATGGCATTAGGCTTATGTTCTTCATCATAGCCGGATATTATAAAATCAACTCTCTTTGATGTCTGTGGAATATTATATTCGATAGCAACTCCGGAATCTCCCGGGATTTTATCGTCATTTAACACTTTATACATATATTCCATAGAATTTTCCCAAGAACGAAATTCATTTTCAGCAGTGCGTTTATGCATCTTTTGGTAAATATTCTCTTCAATCTCTGTTGCAATAGAATCCTGTTCAACAGCTGCCAAAAAATCTGTTTTTATTCCTGAATATACTATCATTGTAATGTATCCCTTTTTATAATATTTTATTACTCCGACAATAATAACTATATATTATATCGGTTAACGGGTAAAGCAAAAACTCAAAAAAATGCCTTACCGATGTTTACGGTAAGGCAGGGGAATTCTATGGATACTGATACAAACTTACAAGGCTCTATCATAAATAACAATATTCCAATACATTTTTTAGTGTTATAATCATATAATCAAGCTTCCTAATCCTCTTTTTTCAGATGTCGAAAGATATATTCTGTTCATAGATATCTGCCAATAATTTCGATGTATCCTTAATTTGTTCTAAGACACTTTGTTTCTCCAACCATCAATATTTCGTTGGATTCAAGGTGTACCTGATTACCTACAGCATCATAGGGCGCGAAATCCAAATCAAAGATATTGTACTTATAGGTATGCAATTCACTAGAAATAAGTTTTGTTATAATTTAACGTAAATTTGGCATATTGCACATTTACATTTTCTACTTGCAAAAGCAGAAAAGCATGATATAATACTTAACATTGTTAACTAATTGTGTGAGGGATTATTCAATGAACTATCACTTTCAAATGCTGGAAAGCCTTTATAAAATGAAAAACATGCATTTTACAACACTTCTCCCTAAGGATATTACTCACGGAGAATGCTTTACATTGCTAAAGCTTAAGCAATTATCGGAAATTTCAGAAAACAAAGTTGTTACAGTTTCAGAGCTTAACAGTTTAATCGACGTGTCCGCTCCCGCCCTATCAAGAACCCTGAGAAACCTTGAAGAAGACGGCTATGTTTCAAGAACGCCGGACGAGAAGGACCGTAGGAATAACTTTCTATGCTTAACCAAGAAAGGCGAGCAGGTTATTCTTCTTGCCGAGAAATCAATGGAACGATATTGCAATGCCATTTCTGAAAGAATCGGAGAAAGCCGAATCAATGATTTTATACAATTTCTTGATGATTTATATCAAATCACTTCAGAAGAAATTGCAAAAATAGAGAAAGAAGGAGTATTAAATGACTGAGAAAACAACTAAAAAGAAAAGCGACAAAGGTTATATAATTGTTATGATTCTGTACCTTGTCGGAATTTTCATGGGAGCAATCGATACAGGTATCGTCACTCCCGCAAGAACCATAATCCAGAATGAGCTTGGTGTTTCCGCGACAAGCGGAATTTGGATGATTACTATTTACACACTCGCATACGCTGCAAGTGTACCCATTATGGGAAAACTTGCCGATAAATTTGGCAGAAAATATGTCTATATAATATGTATCGGATTATTCGGACTCGGTTCGCTCCTTTGCGGACTTTCGGGAAATGTAATAGGCTTCCCGCTTCTTATTGCAGCGAGAGTAATTCAGGCAACAGGTGGTGGCGGAATCGTTCCCATCGCCACAGCAGAATTTGGAACAACCTTCCCTGAAGAGAAAAGAGGTCTCGCACTCGGTCTTGTCGGTGGTGTATACGGCGTGGCAAATGTCTTCGGTGCATCTGCAGGAAGTGCAATTCTCGACCTTTTTGGCACGAATAATTGGGAATTCATTTTCTATATCAATGTCCCAATTTCACTTTTTATCGTTATTTGCGGATTGATTAAACTCAAAAACAACAGAGATGAAGAGAATAACAAGAAGACTGACGTTTTCGGTATAATGACACTTACAATAATGGTACTGTCTTTGTTGTACGGTATAAAGAATCTGGATTTCTTTGATTTCTTAAGCACAATCAAAGCTGTTAATGTATTTCCGTTCCTTATCCTTTCAGCAGTAATGATTCCGCTCTTTATTTTAGCGGAAAAGAAGGCTGAAGACCCTATTATCAGCTTAAGCTATTTTACGAACAAGCGCATCCTTATCACCTTGATTATGTCTCTTATAAGCGGCTTTGTCATGATGGGAGTAATCTTTGTTCCACAGTTTTCGGAAAACTGCCTTAAAATGGCCTCCGGTTCAGGCGGATATCTCGTTATCTTCCTCGGTATCTTCTCAGGTCTCGGAGCACCGATTTCGGGAAAAATGATTGATAAATTTGGTCCCAAAGTAATACTTGCATTCGGATTCGCATGTTCGGCCGTAGGCGCTTTATTTATGATGTTTGTAACAACCAAATATCCTTCACTTATTACCGTTCTTGCAGGGCTTGCATTAGCCGGCCTCGGAATGGGATTCACAATGGGAACGCCGGTAAACTATATGATGCTCGCAGATACGGATCCCAAGCAGTCCAACTCTGCGCTTGCGACTCTGTCGCTTGTCAGATCAATCGGCACAGCTATTGCTCCTGCTATTATGGTCGGCTTTGTTTCCAACGCAGGAATGAGTGTTTCAGGAAACCTTATGAATATTTTACCTTCAATGAATATGCCCGAATTGCCTTACCAGGCGGAGCTTTCATCAGAGCTGGAAAATATGAAATCCAATCCTCAATTTGCTGAAATGCTTGAAGGAATGCCTTCTCTCGATTCCATGACTTCTATGAATATGAGTATGGATATGAGTAATTCCGATATGGAGCTTCCCGACGGAACACTCGAAATGCTTCAGTCCGCGGATGTAACAACAATCACCGAAGACACTAAAACATTAGTGTCTGTAATGTTTGTTCAAATGAAACCCTCCATTATCGAGCAGATTACTTCAGGTATCGACAAAGGTATCGATGGAATTAACAGCGGAATCGAAGCCATGAGTGCCATGGCAAGCATGGATATGACAGCAGATATGGGCAGCATGATGCAAGGCGATATGACTGCGGATATGGGCAGCATGATGCAGGGCGATATGACTGCAGATATGGATATGACAATCGCCATGAATGCTATGTCTGAACAGCTTGACAAGATGAAAACTCTCTCAAGCCAGATGACCGAAATGAGAGCTGCAATTCCCGAAGCATTTGACAAAGCGCTCACCGATTATCTTACCGACATTGATGAATGCGCTCCTCAAATCGAAGAGTGCTTCCAAAGCACGCTCAACAAAGGATTTTCAAATATATATCTTTTAACTGCAATCACAGCCGGTGTGGCTCTATTGGTTCTTGCGTTCTATAGTTCAAAGGCAAAAGTAATTAATTCATAAAAGTACACGTACCCTCTTTACCGTTTGTAAGGTAAGGAGGGTATTTTTGTATTTTTGTATTTTTGTATTTTTGTATACTCATTCCTTATAAACATCTGTTGATTAAATGTACATTAAATACGAAATCGTTATAACAATGCCAAAACACTCTGATTATTCATGTTCGCTTGCGCCAACATCGTTTGACCGACCTGCATCAGTATTTGCTTCTTGGCAAACTCAACCATTTCGCTTGACATATCCGTATCACGAATTGCTGATTCGGCTACTGTAGTATTTTCTACAACATTATCTAAGTTTCTAATTGCGTGTTCCATTCTGTTTTGATATGCACCGTATTTTGAACGCATCTTCGAAATAGATTGGATAGCAGACGAAATCGGATCAATCGATTCAGAAGCGGTATTCTGAGTAGTCACATCAACCGAATCTATTGCTAAAGACCGAGAATCTATCTTCTCAAATCCTATCTTAATCTTTGAAGCATCGCTCCCTTCTGATCCGGCCTGAATATCAATCAACTTGGAATTTGAATCGCTTTGGGGATTTGTACCTTTTGCAAAGAAAGAAATATTGTAGTTTCCTCCGGATTTTGAAATCACCCTGTAATCCAATTCGTTTCCGTCAGCATCCTTAAATGAAGTCCCGGCCAACGCATCCGAGATTTTACTGTCAATCAACGCCTTGGCATCGTCCTTCGTAATGGTATTTGGAACATCCACATACTTAAATGCATCTGCGGTAACATATGTAAGTGTAGCATCCGTATATAAAAGATGTTTTCCATCATAATTGTAACCATACTGTCCCATAATGGCAAATAAATCAGCTCCGCTATTATAATAGACATAATTTCGGTTATCGTGCATCAGGGTATTGATAAATTCGTCACCGGCCTCCCACTTAAATCCACTACTGTCATATAATGTGGCATTCGTAACCCAATGGTTGTTTCCAAGATGTGTAAACCTTAAGTTCTCACCGTTTTCTGTCTTATAATATGTATCCGGATCTGCCGTTTTTCTTATTTCAAAATAAGAATGCCCATTACTGTCGATTCCTGATTTTGCCCACAAAGTGTGTCCTCCGACTTTTGATCCATATGAAACATCCGGAGTTTTAACCAACGTATCGGTAACCGGGGTGTAAGCATAATATTTATGAGAATTCACGAGTTCATCAATCGAGTTTTCTTCAGAGAGTTTTAATATAAACTCCATATTCTGTTCGTCGCTTAAATGCTTATCTTCATCTTTTACAGTGGCACTTGAACCATAATATTTATATTGTATATTTTCATAAACGAGTTTTCCCGAAGAATCATACAAACACTTCATATCATTTCGCGCCAGTTCAATTCTTCTGGTAACATTGGAAATTGTCTTGATTGATCCACCGTCATTAATTGTCTTTCCAAGATTGCCAGATTTTCCTATTGATAAGTTATACGTTCCATCTTCATTTTCAGTAAAAGTAGGCGTCTCACTCAACGATAACGAAGACAGCGCTGAAGAAAGTGCCGTATTGCATGTGGTTTTCAGCGCATCTGAGTGAATATACGGATTCGTATCCAATCCTGTAAAAAGAGATTTTTCATTAAACTTAGTCGTAGCTCCTATTCGATCAATTTCGCTCTTAAGCTGTTCTACTTCAGCCTGAATATATCCTCGATCATCAAAGGTCATAGTTCCGTTAGCAGCTTTGATTGTTAATTCATTCATACGTTGAAGCATGTCGGAAACTTCCGCTAATGCCCCGTCTGCAGTCTGCACCATTGAAATGCCATCCTGCACATTCAAAGAGGCCTGTGTTAAACCTCTGATTTGTCTACGCATTTTCTCAGAGATTGAAAGACAGGCTGCATCATCTGCGGCTCGATTCACTCTAAAGCCGCTAGAAAGTTTTTCTGTAGTTTTTGCAATAGAAACTGCAGTTATGCCGAGCATTCTTCCGGCATTCGCAGCAGCCAAGTTGTGCTGTACTACCATACCGTTCCTCCATGAACACACTAAACAACGCCTCTTTGGGCAAAGCAATTGTCAAGGTTACAGAGAAGAACGTCTTTATTAAATTCAAACACGGAATCAAAAATACCACGAGAGCTACGCTTAAGAGTTTCGTACTTAAATAAGTAACTCGTCGAAGCGCAGATGGTCAAATAATGATTATAGAAATCATCTATAACAGAATTATGTGCCATGTCGTTCCCTCCTTTCTTCCTTGAATACATGCTTTTAACGGATATCCATTCCGTTATAAGTCATCCTTGACTTACGCATAAGGGTAGAATGCACCTAATGATATAATAAAGTATATCAACGATTGGCAAATATTTCAAGTGGCAAAATGTTTCCGATTGCTTATACATAATAAGGGAGAAAACGCATCTCCTTTCTTTTTCAGACCACGACAAAAAAAGGCACTCTCTTAAATTTCTTTAGAAAAGTGCCTAAATGCGCTTATTTATTCAAATCCTACTATTAAATTTCAAAATACTGCAAAATCTGCATTACTTTTGCATTAAATCGACCTACTCGGTGTTCTCAATCCCGCATAAACACTGGGTTTCCAGCCTACCCTATCAACCAATCGTACATTTCCTGGTATTTCTCGGCGGAAACCTTCCAGGAAAAGTCAGCGGCCATGGCGCGGTCAACAATCTTGTTCCACTCTCGCTTTTTGTCGTAGTAGACGTGTTCCGCGTAGCGGATGGTATTGAGCATTTCATGTGCATTATAGTTTGCGAAGGAAAATCCTGTTCCCTTTGACTCGTATTCGTTGTAGGGCTCGACCGTGTCGCGAAGGCCACCGGTCTCTCTTACAATCGGTACGGTTCCGTAGCGAAGAGCCATCAGCTGTGAAAGTCCGCAGGGCTCGAACAGGGAAGGCATGAGGAAGGCATCGCAGGCAGCATATATTCTGTGGCTTAATGCATCAGAGTAATAAATGCTGGCAGAAACCTTGTTGCCGTATTTCCAGTCATAGAAGCGGAACATGTTCTCGTAGCGTTCTTCGCCGGTTCCCAGGATGACGAACTGAATATCATCGTGGCACAGCTCATCCATGACATATGCAATGAGGTCGAGACCTTTCTGATCGGTCAGTCTGGAAACAAGACCTATCATCATCTTGTGGTCGTTTTTCTCCAGCCCGAGTTCCTCCTGGAGCGCACGTTTATTCTTGATCTTTTCTTTTCTGAAATTCTCTATGCTGTATTTGGCGACAATGTTTTCGTCGGTTTCAGGGTTAAATACATCTACATCGATGCCGTTTACGATTCCCCTGAGGTCACCGCTTCTCGCATTCAGCAATCCGTCGAGACCTTCGCCGTAGTATTGTGTCTTAATCTCCTCAGCATAGGAAGGCGAAACGGTAGTCACGGCATCGGCATACACGATTCCACCCTTTAAGAGGTTTGCATCCTTGTAGGACTCAAGCTTGTCGGAGGAGAAGAAATACTCCGGAAGTCCGGTGATGCTGCGGACTGTTTTCTGATCCCATCGGCCTTGAAATTTCAGATTGTGGATAGTAATAACAGACTTAATGCCCGCAAAGAACTCACCGCCTCTGAATCTTTCCTTTAAATACACCGGAACCAGACCGGTCTGCCAGTCGTGACAATGGATGATATCCGGTTTGAAATCAATAACGGGCAGTGCGGACAGTGCAGCCTTTGAGAAAAAGGCATATCTTTCTATCTCCCATCTCGGATCGTCCGAATAGGGCTTAGGTCCGTTAAAGTAATACTCATTGTCTATAAAATAATAATGAATTCCGTCCTCAATGCACTCCATTATTCCAACGTAATCATTTTTCCAGTTAAAATCCATGTAAAAATGATTGACGTAGCGCATTTTATCCTTGACCTCCTGCTTCATGCAGGCATATTTGGGAATAATTACTCTCACATCAAAATATCTTTTATCAATACATTTGGGTAAAGATCCAACAACGTCGGCAAGTCCCCCCGTCTTGATAAAGGGAACTGCCTCGGATGCCACAAATAGTATTTTATTCATCCGGTTAACTCCTCTAGCTATTTAAGATATTCTCGCGAATCCTGCTGTAAAACGGGCTTCAGCTTAGGTTGACATCTGCATCTGTCCGGTTCTGCAATCCTCACGGAGCTTTTATTTCAGTGAGCAATTGTACTGCCTCTGAAATAAAATAATACACTAAGTTATTATACTACATTTATTCGTTAATTGGTAGTTCTTTTACTATATATTGAATTTGACTGGCACCGTCGTTTGAGCTATTATATTCTTTGCAAGTAAAATAAACATGTGAGGAAATTATAGATGTATAAACATGAATTAAGTGAATTAAAGAAATTATATACTCCCAAGAACTGCTCCATTAATCGGATATGCGGTTGCTACGTGGATGGTGAGAAAAATAAAAAGACCCAATTTAAGGAAGCGTTTTTATCTATTCCCGAAGAGGATATGTTCAAATATTTTGAAATATTCAGGAAGTCCCTGTCCGGTACTCTCGGCAAGAATCAGCTCAACCTGAATTTTCCTTTGTCTACCGAAATGGAAGGCGGAACCCAGGATTTCCTGATGAAGCTGCGTGCTTCCAAATTGAAGGATGACGCTCTTTTGGATGCATATTACGACAAAATCATCGAAACCTATGACTATGTGGGTAACTACCTTATCCTCATAATCCATGATGCTTACGATGTTCCGGGCAAAACAAAGGACAGAATAGAGATGGAGGATGCTTCGGATGAGGTATATGAATATATTCTCACCTGCATCTGCCCCGTCAACCTTTCGAAGCCGGGACTTTCGTATAATGCACAGGATAATATTTTCCAAAACCGTATCCGCGATTGGGTTGTTGATATGCCGGATAAAGCCTTTCTTTTCCCTGCTTTTAACGACCGTTCAACAGATATTCATTCTCTGTTATACTATTCCAAGGACCCGGAAATGCTCAACATAGAGTTTGCCTTTAATCTGCTTGGCTGTGAGCTTCCCATGAGTGCCGGTTCACAAAAGGATTCCTTCCATGCCTGCATTGAGGAAACCCTGGAAGAAACCTGTGATATCACTGCAATTAAGACAATTCACGAAACTTTGACCGATATGGTCGAAGACCATAAGGAACAGCTTGAGCCCCTCGAGCTTGACAAAAATGAAGTAAAAAAGCTCCTTGCAGACAGCGGTGTTTCCAACGAAAAGCTTGAAGAATTTGACCGTCATTACAAGGAGACCGTCGGGGATGATGCCCCGTTACTCGTTTCAAATGTTATGAATGCGCGTACCTTTGATGTTAAGACACCGGACGTTGTCGTCAGAGTTGCTTCCGATAAGACGCATCTTATCGAGCAAAAGGAAATCGACGGACGCCCCTGTCTTGTTATTGCCCTCGAAGGAGACATCGAAGTAAACGGCATCAAGGTACAGAAATAATTAATATTCATCGAGGAAGCTGTGTTTCTCCCCATCCTTTTTATACGCAATAACAGTGGAGAGATTGACATTTTCCACGCTTTTGAAGATATTGCTTTCCACGAAGGGATTCGTTTCTTTCATGGAAGCAATTAATTTCTTCACTTCAATTCTTTTGGACAGGTTTACCTCGTCCTCACCGAAGGCGGCAGAATTTTCGGTAAATCTACAGGCGCATTGCAGGAATGTAAGTTCATTGTAATCGCGCCATTTTTTTATGTCGTCCTCTCTGACCAGGTAAAGAGGACGAATCAACTCCATCCCTTCAAAATTAGTGCTGTGAAGCTTGGGCATCATGGTCTGAACCTGACCGCCGTAGAGCATCCCCATGAGGATGGTCTCTATGACATCGTCATAGTGATGACCAAGTGCTATTTTGTTACAGCCAAGCTCCTTTGCGTGGGCATAGAGAAAGCCCCGCCTCATCCTTGCGCACAGATAGCAGGGCGATTTCTCGATATTTACAACTGAGTCAAATATGTCGGATTCAAATATCGTAATCGGAACCTCGAGAAGCTTTGCATTGTCCTCGATAGCCTTTCTGTTAGCGGGATTGTAGCCCGGATCCATGACCATGTATTCCACTTCAAAAGGAAATTTGTTATGGCGTTTTAACTCCTGAAAGCACTTTGCCATCAGCCATGAATCCTTGCCGCCCGATATGCACACAGCGATTTTGTCGCCCGGGTTTATCATATCGTAGGCATTTATTCCCTGACAGAATCGGGTAAATATATCCTTGTGAAATTTCTTCCTAAGGCTTTTTTCCACCTCGGAAGCTTTTGTTACGTTTTCTTCTTTTTTTCCCATTAATACTAATAAAAGTCCCTTATCTTATTCTCGAAGTCACTAACCGACATAGGCTTGGAATAATAATATCCCTGTATAATATCGCAGCCCACTTCCTGAAGGAAATCACATTGAGCCTTTGTCTCAACGCCCTCTGCTATTACAGGCATGTGAAGACCGTCGGCCATTTTGACCACAGTGCTGATGATACCGGCGCCACGATTGTATTTGTCCTTGCCCTTTAAGAAGTCGATATCGAGTTTTAATATGTCAACCGGCGTGTCCTTGAGCGAATTAAGTGATGAATAGCCTTTGCCGAAATCGTCCATCTCTATTAAGAACCCGGCTTTTTGCAATCTTTCCACGGTTTCCTGCTGCTTCTCAAAATCCATGGCAAAAGCAGACTCCGTTATCTCAAGTCGAAGGTTTTTCGGTGATATTCCATAGCTTTCCGTCAGCCCGGTAAATACCTCGTACAAATCAGCATAGTAGAAATCCTTAGGCGATATGTTGACGGAAATTGCCAGAGCATCACGTCCTTCATTTTTCCATTTGCGAAGAAGCTCAGCCACCAGATTCCACACATAGATGTCAAGTCTGGTGATCAGGCCGTGGTTCTCCAATACCGGAATAAACTCGCCGGGTGAAATAAACCCGTCCTTGCCGTCCTTCCAGCGGACCAGTGCCTCAGCACCCGTAACGCGGTGACTTTTGATATTATACTGTGGTTGCAGGAAAATTACAAATGAATCATCCTCAAAGGCAGATTCAAAATTGCTGACTATCTCCTGTTCACGGACAAATTTATTGCGCAGGCTGTCGTCATAATATGCAACCTTGGTCTGAAAATCACTTCGAATATTGTTAATAGCCATCATAGCCCTGTCACACATGGTGGAAACAGGAATATCTATGTCCTCCACGCGATAAATACCGATGTGGTTGATTATCGCATAGCTTAAATAGCTGAGCTTTAATAGTCGCTTGCTCTCGGAAACCAAAAACTCCAAATGGAACTCCTTTTCCGGGATACACAGTGCGAAGGAATCGTCACCGATTCTGCCGTATATCATATTGCCCTTGTCATTTGTGATAAGCCCGTTTGCAATTGCCTTTAATACTTCATCGCCGATTCGCACACCGAACATATCGTTCAAAGTCTTGAAATGTCTGATATCAGAGCATACAAGCAGATATTGCTCATCGGGATTGTCGTGCATGAAATCCGTCGCACGCTCCGTAAAATAATTACGATTGTACAAGCCCGTCAGAGTATCATGGTTCGACAGTCTGTGCTGCTCCTTTTGGTGCTCGGTCTCCTCAGTGATATCACGTAAAACATAAAAGCAACCCATGTAAGTATTCTTTCGGTCAAAAAGTGTATTAAAATTCGGTGAGAAATACTTTTCAGTTCCCTCTGAATTAATAGAGAAATATTTATGACCGTTTAAAAGCTTCTTGATTATTTCATCACAGTCATCCTTGGTAATTGTAGCCTGTACACCGTAAGGCTCAAATTTGTTATTGGCGTATACACAAATATTGTCATCGTCAAAAATAACAACGCAATCCTTCATTTGTTCAAATACACGCTCCTGAATTCCGTGCTTTAATACCTGCGGTACAAAGAAAAATGTGAAATACACAATGATAAGCTCTGCCAGTCCGAACAGCAAAATAGAAATGTCGATAAACCATCCCACGGTTAAAAACCAAGCATCCAATGCTACAACGGCAAGCAGGGTAATGAGCGTTGTGATATATCGAATCCTGTAAACTCCCGGGGCCTTTATCAGACTCTTTATGAGCGAATAAAATGCTTTTAACAGCATCAGATAGCACAGTACCAGATGAACGTCGTAGAGTATTCCCTGTTCAGCCTGCAAAAACGTATCAGTTTCGGTCTGTACCAACGTAAATTTGACAGCTATGGGAACAATAAGGTTAAAAAACAGCATAAGTGAATCAACGCCCAAAACTCCGGCGTATATTCTGTCAATAATCGTTCTTTTCTTAACTCTTATCTTCGCATATTCGCTGCAAAACAGTAAAATATACAGGCAAATCCAATCCATTGCCACATAAAAGCAGGTTCTCATTATCTTCATTACAACAAAAGAAGACGTAAGCATCTCAATGATACTAATAAGCACCACCCACATGGAAATAGTAATCAGGTTGAGCAAGGGCTTCCTAATCTCTTCCTTGCGCTTATAGCTAACGAAAAATCCCGCAAACATTATTACCAAAACTACAAGGCACAAAATAGCAAATAAGTTCTTGGTCATAAATTCCCCTCCGTTTATGTCCCTACTGTCAATGACTTGAGAATAATTATCTGTAAGCTGTCTTGTGTGCTATGGCTTCTGCCGTATTTTCATCAGTCAGAAGTTCGACCAGTTTAAGCCCGAAATCGAAGGCTGTTCCCATTCCCCGACTGGTAATAATCCTGTCGGCCACTTCGACGCGGTTAAAGGTAACGTTTGCTCCCTTAAGCTCTGCTTCAAAGCCTTCGCTGCAACAGGCGTTCCTGCCTGCAAGATATCCTGCATGTCCCAATATCATGGGTGCCGCGCAAATAGCTGCCACGTATTTCCCCGCTTTTACAAACTCATCGACCTTTTTCATGAGCCTGTCGCAGGCCTCCAAATTAGTGGTGCCGGGCATTCCGCCGGGTAAAACTATCATGTCAAGGCTGTCAAAATCAGCTTCCTCTATCGTCTTGTCGGCAATCATTCTCACTCCTCTGGAGCTGTCAACTCTTGTAGTCGGATTAATGGATATAAGCTCTACCTCCTGCTTTGCTCTCTTTAACAAATCACTGACGGTAAAAGCTTCCACTTCCTCAAATCCATCTGCGAAAAAAATGCCGATTTTACTCATTTTAAATATATTTCCTTTCTGTTGCCAAGAAGTGTGACTTCTCGATTTTTTCGTTTAAAAATATAGATAATTTTATTATAACAGTTTATAAAAATTTTTCAATTAATAGTATTCCGATTTTATAGATTGTGTGCTATAATGCTTTTTGGATTGAGAAATGCATTCGAAAGGTTGTAAAATGGAAATAGAAAGAAAATTTCTTTTAAAGAATGTTCCGCCTCATTTGGATACATATCCACACCATCAGATAGAACAGGCCTATATATGTACCGACCCGGTTATCCGAGTAAGAAAAGAGGACAATGACTGCTACCTTACATATAAATCGGAAGGTATGATGGCTCGGAAGGAAACCAATCTTTCCTTAAAGCCTGAAGCCTATGAACATTTAAAAGCTAAGGCGGATGGAAATATAATTTCAAAAAAGCGCTATCTGATAGAGCTTAAGCATCCGCAATTTAAAAAAGAGTTTCCTCAGCCTCCGTCAGATTACACGTTGACTGTAGACCTCGATGTATTCGAACCTCCCTTTGCTCCTCTTATTATGGCTGAGGTTGAGTTCGGAAGTCAGGAAGCTGCCATTGCATTTATTCCGCCCGAGTGGTTTGGCGAAGAAGTTACTTATGTAATGCAGTTCCACAATTCCTTTATGGCTGAAACGGATCCTTTTGACTGGCATAAGCAGGTCGAGGACAGATGAAGCGTTAATATAATCCTCATTATATTAACCATCTAAATAATAACCCATATAAAAAATGCTGTCGGATAACCGGCAGCTTTTTTTCGTTTACAATATTTAAAGTTTAAAATAATCAGCGGCATTGTAATATGAAATATTGCTCACTAAATTCTTAAGCTGTTCCTCATCATCCGGATATTCTCCGTTTTCCACATAATCTCCGATGAGATTACACATAATACGCCTGAAATATTCATGACGCACGTAGGAAGAAAAGCTTCTCGAATCCGTCAGCATTCCTACAAAGTTTCCAAGCAGTCCCAGTGCCGCCAGTGATTTCATCTGTTCTTCCATGCCATTTTTATGGTCGTTAAACCACCATGCCGCGCCATGTTGAACCTTGCCTCTTATTCTACCGTCGCCAAAGCATCCGATAACAGTATCTATCCATGCATTATCGATGGGATTAAGGGAATATATGATGGTTTTGGGCAATGCATCATCTCTCTCAAGGCTGTTTAAAAATGATGCAAGTTCCTTTGACGAGCTCTTATTATATATTCCGTCTATTCCGGCATCCGGCCCAAGAACAGTATAAAATCTGTCGTTCAAATCCCTCATTACGCCAAAGTGCAGCTGCATTGCCAGTCCTCTTTGAGCATACATTTCACCCAGCCGTTTCATAAGTCCGAATTTGTATTGTCTAATCTGCATTTCCGTAATTGCTTCATTGTTAAGTCTCTTATATACTATCAGATTCAATATCTCGGTACTTGCCGGTTCATATATGACTTCATCCATTCCGTGATCCGTCACCACACAACCCAATGTTATAAAATATTCGAGCCTGTCTTTGAGTGCCGAAACCACGTCTTCAAAATTAGCAATGGCAATACCGGAGGCTGCCGAAAGCTTTTCAATATATTCGTTGTAGGAGGGTTTGTCAATATATATAGCCTTGTCCGGTCTGAAGGTTGGCAATACTCTTATATTCCCGCCCTCATTTCTGATAAGCTCATGATACTCAAGTGTATCAATCGGGTCATCTGTGGTGCATACAACCTCTACGCCTGCCTTCGTCAAAAAGTCAGACGGCCTTAAACCGTTATCGCCAAGTTTTGCATTGCACTTATCATAAATTGCATCGGCGTTTTTTTCACACAGGATATCGTAGCAGTCGAAATATCTTTGCAGTTCAAGATGGCTCCAATGGTAGAGCGGATTGCCGATTGCCTTTTCCATTGTGGCGGCATATGCTCTGAATTTGTCCCTATCCGGTGCATTTCCCGTGACAAAATACTCATTTACGCCTGCTGCCCTCATCTGTCTCCATTTGTAATGGTCAGCCCCAAGCCACAGCTTGGTTATATTTTCATACGGCTTGTTTTCATATATTTCGCGGGGGCTTAAATGACAGTGATAATCTATTATGGGAAGTTTTTCACAATAGCCATGAAACAATCGCTTCGCTGTCTCGTTTTGAAGGCCAAAATCCTTATCCATAAATTTTTTCATAAAAACAAATGTCCTTTCCATGGCCTGCAGGCTTTGAACCGCAGGCACAAATTTTGTGAGTAAAGCATTTACCTGATAACTCTCGCACCGGCGCCACCCATCAATGCTTCAACTTCCTTTTTGGAAGCCATTGTAGTGTCTCCGGGCGTAGTCATGGCAAGTGCTCCGTGTGCCGCGCCATATTCCACTGCCTGTGCGGCATCAAGGGTAGTCATAAGTCCGTAAATAAATCCGGATGCGAAGCTGTCTCCGCCGCCCACACGGTCAAGTATTTCCAAATCGTTATACTCTTTGGAGAAATATATATTACCGTCGGCGTAGCACATTGCTCTCCAGTCGTTACGTGTCGCTGTTTTAACTGTTCGAAGAGTTGTTGCAACTGCCTTGAAATTAGGGTATATTGTGACGGCCTTTTCTATCATTTTCCTGTAGCCGTCAATATTCAGGCTCTTTAATTGAGCATCGTTATCCTCTATCTCAAGTCCAAGGCAGGCGGTAAAATCTTCCTCGTTTCCAATCATTACATCCACGTACTTTGCAATTTCCTTATTGACCTCCCTCGCTTTTTCGAGGCCTCCGATGGCGCTCCACATGGAAGGGCGATAATTTAAGTCATAGGATACAATGGTCCCGTATTTCTTGGCTGTCTTAATTGCCTCCACTACCGTTAGCGCGGTGTCTTCGGACAAAGCTGCATAGATTCCGCCGGTGTGAAACCACCTTACTCCGAGAGTACCGAATATATAATCAAAGTCAAAGTCAGATGCTTTCATTTTGGATATTGCGGTGTTGGCACGGTCGGAACAGCCTACTGCACCCCTTATGCCAAACCCGCGCTCGGTAAAATTAAGTCCGTTTCTGCATACGCGACCTATTCCGTCGGTCTTGACCCATTTGATTAATGAGGTATCAACGCCGCCCTGAAGTATGAGGTCCTCCATCAAAAGTCCGACTTCGTTGTCTGCAAAAGCAGTGATAACTCCGCAGTCCATCTTAAAGCATCTGCGCAGTCCTCGTACCACATTGTATTCTCCGCCGCCTTCCCATGCCTTGAAGCTTCTGGCCGTACGGATTCTTCCCTCGCCCGGGTCCAGTCGCAGCATCACTTCTCCGAGAGATACGGCGTCATATTTACATTCTGATTTATCTTTTAATCTCAGTTCCATGCCCTGCCTCCTACTCTTTTCCTGCTTCTTCAACAATATCAACCGCCTCACGCGTCAGTCTTTCAATTTCGTCAAATTTTCCCTCCGAAATCAAAGAGCTCTTTACCATGAAGCTTCCTCCGCAGGCAAGTATACGCTTGTATTTCAGATAGTCAGCCACGTTTTCTTTATTGATACCGCCTGTAGGCATAAACATTACATTTCCGTAGGGTGCAGCTATGGCTTTGATGTAATTTAATCCGCCGGCCGCTTCCGCGGGAAAAAATTTAACTACATTAAGTCCCAGTTCCAATGCCGTCTCAACATTCGTAGGATTACATACGCCCGGAATGATGGGCACATTTTGAGATATACAGTATTTAACCACATTGGGATTAATTCCCGGGCTTACAATGAATTTCGCTCCGGCGTTGACTGCCTCATCCACCTGTTCGGTTGTAAGGACCGTGCCCGCT
This sequence comes from Lachnospiraceae bacterium, assembly GCA_045627085.1. GTDB lineage: Bacteria > Bacillota > Clostridia > Lachnospirales > Lachnospiraceae > RGIG10340. Next base: position 47,209 of record JAZQNB010000037.1, read on the forward strand.
CCTACGAGCATGTCGGGAAAGGCCTCTGTTATTTTCTCAATGGCAGCTTTTGCCGCAGGAGTCCTGAATGTTATTTCTGCCAGATTCAGTCCTCCTTTTCTCAAAGCTTCCGCCAGCTTTACGGCATCTTTTTCATCTTCTATGGCCACTACCGGCACGATTCCGCTTTCTTTTATTTTCTCAAATATTTTTTCCACAGCTTATGCCTCCCTGTCTACATACTTTAAAAGGGTCTTTAACACAGCTCCCTTGCCTGATGACATCTGTCTGTAATAGTCTATCACTGTTTTGGCCATGCCTGCCGCGTACAAATTTACACCAAATATTGCTTTATCTGTCAAAACAGGCTTTAATGCCTCTTCCACAGCTTCTGCATCGTCATCAGCCTTCACGGATTCTATGATTGGCAGAATATTTGAAAGCAAAGGATCTGGTGAGAGCTCAAAGCTGTTTCCTTCATCATCAATGCCTTTTAAATATCTGAGCCATCCGGCAAATACAAGCGGTATCATTTTAAGATTCGTCAAATCTCTTCCTTCACGGATATAGTTTTTGATTGTTTCTCCGAATCTGACCGAAAGCTTTTGTGATGTGTCGGTTGCAATTCGTTGCGGGGTATCCGGCATAAAGGGATTGGGCAATCTCTTTTCTACCACGACGTCTATGAATTCCTTGGGGTCCAGCACACCGGGGTTAACCACAACCGGAAGACCTTCACTGTAGCCTATGTTCTTTATAAGCTTTACTAATGTTTCGTTCTTCATTTCCTCCGAAATTTTGTTGTAGCCTAACAGACATCCGAATACCGCAAGGGCAGTATGAAGAGGATTAAGGCATGTACAGACCTTCATTTTCTCCACTTTATCTACTGTCATTTTGTCAGTATATATGACTCCGGCCTTATCAAGCGGCAGCTTTCCTGCAGGAAAGGCGTCCTCAATTACAAGGTATTGTGTTTCCTCGGCATTGACAAAGGGTGCCACATATGTGCTCTTGGATGTGATAACGGGTTCAAGGTTTTCCAGGTTATCGGAAGCCAGGATGTTTTTGACGCCTTCGTCAGGTCTGGGGGTTATCTTGTCAATCATGCTCCAGGGGAAGGATACTTTCTTTCTGTCCCTTATGTAGCTAACGAATCCTCTTTCTGCCTTTGCCTCGTTTACCCATGCAGTAGCAAATTCCTCCATTGCAAGGAATAATCTGTCTCCGTTGTGGGAGCAGTTGTCCGTGCTGACCATGGCTATCGGTAGTTCTCCCGCTTTATATCTGGCATACAGAAGTGCCGCGACTTTTCCAAGGTAACTCGATGGCTTATAAGGTCCCTGTTTTAAATCCTTTTCAATTTCAGGAAGGATTTCCCCTTTGCCGTCTACAAGGCTGTAACCCTTCTCTGTAATGGTAAAGGTTGCGATTTTGAGAGATTTACTCATAAAAATATCTTTGAGTCTGTTGAATTCGACAACGTTATCGGAATCAAGCATCAGTGATTCGCCTATGGAACCTATTACCTTTTTCTCAATGTTTCCATCTCCCTTTAAGGTTACCAGAACGGACAGATTGTCGTTTGGTCTGTAGGCTTTCTCAATTATCTCATAATCATATCCTTCAGCCACCACAATTCCGGTATTCATTATTCCTTCATCTAAAAGGTTTTGAGCCAGTGCGGCATGAAAAGCTCTGAAGATATTTCCCGCGCCGAAATGAATCCACTCAGGGTTCTCTTTTGTATTTTTAATCATTTCCTCCCGATTGAATTTAGGAAGGATGTAGTTTTGATTTTCCCATTCGGATATGTTTGCTAATCCTTTGCTGTTAAGTTTCATATTTCCTCCCTTTTGCCTTTATGACTTTTGTCGATTGCTTCCCACAAACCGTTAAGATATGTGGCGCCGAGCGCTCTGTCATAGAGGCCGTATCCCGGCATGGCCTGTTCGTCCCAAATCATACGTCCGTGGTCAGGCCTTATTGGACCGTCAAAACCGGTTTCATACAGAGCCCGCATTATCTCGTACATATCAAAGGAGCCGTCGCCTGACAAATGAGCTGCCTCTTCGAAATCAGTGGAAGTGTTGAATTTCAGATTTCTTACATGGGCGAAGTGAATTCTGCCCTTCAGTGCCCTGATCATATGAGGCAAATCATTTGCAAGGTTGGTACCGTATGAGCCGGAGCAGAAGGTCACTCCGTTGTGCGGATTGTCTACCATTTTCATCATTCTGAGAATGTTTTCTTCGTTTATGATGATTCTGGGAAGCCCGAAAACGCTCCATGCAGGGTCATCCGGGTGAATTGCCATAAAGATATCATATTTGTCACACACAGGCATTATTCTCTCAAGGAAGTATTTCAGATTTTCAAACAGTCTCTCGTCGTCTACATCCTTGTACATATCGAACAGCTCCTTTACATGAGCCATTCTTTCGGGTTCCCACCCTGGCATTACCGTACCGTTAGTATCGGCTGCAATGGATTCAAACATTTTCTCGGGTACAAGGGCATCGACCGCTTCCTGGGTATACGCAAGCACTGTCGAGCCGTCCGGCCGAAGTCTGGCAAGCTCCGTTCTGGTCCAATCGAAAACCGGCATAAAGTTGTAGCAGACAAGATGAATGTCCTCTTCTCCCAGGTTTTTAAGTGTTTCGATATAATTATCAATGTATTTATCTCTGTCGGGCGTGCCTACCTTGATGGCATCATGCACATTAACGCTTTCTATTCCGGCGATTTTAAGTCCCGCACTCTCAACCTCGTTTTTGAGTTCTTTTATTCTTTCCCTGCTCCAAACCTCACCCGGCTTGGTGTCATACAGAGTGGTGATTACCCCGGTTACTCCGGGTATTTGTCTGATTTGTTTAAGCGTTACGGTGTCAAATTTGGCGCCGTAGTAGCGAAGTGTCATTTCCATAAATATGCTCCTTTCTTCCATGCTCTAATTTTATGAAAGGAAAGGGGTTTTTCACATTGATTAAGTTGTTGTTTACATTGCAAAAGTTGCTATTTTTTGTTATTGTAATACTGTGATAATTCTTTAGTTTAGTAGATGCATTTGGAGGAAGAAGCTATGAAAAAAGAGTTGCAGACTGTTTTTTCGGACCGCCAGTATATGGTTTCAAAAGATTTCGAAATCTATTATTACAACGACAGAAATATAAAGGGTGTACGTTCGCACGCTCATGATTATTTTGAATTCTACTTCTTTATGAATGGCAGTGTCACACTCTATGTAAACAATTCCTCTCATAATCTGTCACGCGGCGACCTATTGATAATCCCTCCTCATGTGCCACACCGTCTTGAAATAAAGGATATGTCACAAAGCTATGAGCGTTTTATTTTCTGGATTTCAATGGATTTCTACAAATCTTTGTGTGCAGAGGGTGAAGCATATTCTCACCTTTTCAAAAAAGCCATCGATCGGAAATCGTATGTCTGTCACTTTGATGAGTTGCGCTTTGCTTCGATTCAAAACAGTATTTTCAAGCTGATTGAAGAGCTGCACGGCGACAGGTACGCCTCAAAGGTTTTCTCCTCTCTGTATGTGCGCGAGTTGATTTTGTCGGTGACACGACAGGTTTTCGAGTCGGAAAATCCGATTAACTTAAGCACGGATGTAAAGCTATATGACAATATTTTGAAATACATTGATTCTCACATTGATGAAGAGCTTTCTTTGCAGCTGCTCTCTGATACCTTTTATGTCAACAAATACTATGTTGCGCATCTGTTCAAGGACAATTTGGGGCTTTCCCTTCATCAGTACATAACCAAAAAACGCCTTGAGTTGTCAGCCGGTGCAATTCTCTCCGGAACTGATATCGTCAAAGCATTTCTGTTAGTCGGTTTTAAGGATTATTCCGCATTTTTCCGAGCCTTCAAAAAGGAATATGGTATGTCGCCCAAGGAATTTCGCGAGGTCAACGGATATTCTGCCGGAAAAGGAAATGGTAGTGATAGCAGCGGGCAGGTATTCTAGATGATTGCATGGCGAGGGGCTTACGGATGATGCGTCTGCTCGCGGCGAGGGGCTTGCAATCACTCTTTCCTTGGCGCAAGGGTACAAAATTTGAGATTTCTACTCCTTTTACCTCTTCATTCCCCAGTGCTACGAATATAATTAAACCTCTCTTGCTTCTATCCGTAGTTTTCGGAGCCATATTACATATAGCATTCAGCTTCTCTTGTCCCTATTCGTAATTTTCGGAGTCGTATTACATATAGCATTCAGCTTCTCTTGTCCCTATCCGTAATTTTCGGTGCCGTATTACGAATAGCATTTTACTTCTCTTGTTCCTATTCGTAATTTTCGGTGCCGTATTACGAATAGCTTTCAACTTCTTTGTCCCTATCCGTAATTTGGGGTTCAAAGCTACGAATAGTATCTCCCATCTATTGTCTGTATCCGTAATCCCCTGTTTTTTGTTACGAATAGAATCTGACTTCTCTTACTCTTATCCGTAATTCCAGTGGATAGGTTTATTAGAGGCTGTCGGATGATGCGTCTGCTCGCGGCGAGGGGCTTGCAGACTCACTCTTTCCTTGGCGCAAGGGTACAAAAGCAAGTGTGCCGGTCTTTAAATCAAATTTTCAAATCACCCTGATTTGGGACAAAAGTAAATCAAAATCTTGATTTTCACATTTCCCATGTCTGCTTACCACCAAAGCAGTAAATCAAAGGGGTGCAAGTGAGGGCAACATGCAAAGACAAAGAAAAGGCATGTTTTCTGTCTCCGTAAGGAGTGAGAAACATGCCTTTGACTATGTTTTTGGTTCTGGTTTGCTCGATGCGGGCAATTTTGATTTATGATTTTTCCGCTGTTTTATTCTTACTCTTATATTTTTCTTCGTACATCTTCCTGTCTGCACGTCTGACGGTATCGAAAATGTCCCTATCTATGAAACGGTCAAACAATGCGACGCCACAGGCTATCTGCATGACAATGCCGGGAATTGCCTGAGATGAAGCAACCGTTTCTTTAAATTTATCAAGATGTTCAATCGCCTCAGTATAGCTTTTCGAATTAACGAGGACACAGAATTCGTCTCCTCCTATTCGATAGCAACGCCCAATGTCTTTGAATATATTGTCAATAATATTTCCGACGGTAAAGATATATATATCCCCCACATCATGTCCGAAGGAATCATTACATTTTTTCAAATCATTGGCATCCATCATGATTATGGCATGACCATCTGGGACCTCAAGTTCTGAAAGGTCTTTGTTATATGCAGTCCGGTTATGAAGTCCGGTGAGCTGATCGTGGTACGCAAGCTCTCTGTATTTGGATGCCTTTATGCCTATGTTCATCAGGCGTTGAGCATCTTTAATATTGTTATATCCGTTTACAATGACATACAGCATGAACATCATCATAGCGAAAAGAGTCACTCTCTTGGTTCCGCTCAGATAATATACCGCTATGTCAATGCCCGCACCCAAAAAACACAGTGAAACATATATCAGATTTCTCTTAAGCTTGATGGAGAAACCGTATTTTCTAATCTCGGAGATTGCAAAGTACAGGGTTACGCACAGTGCAAATACTATCATGAGATGAGCAATCACAAGGGATTCTTTCATGTCCATAATGCCAAATATCTGGAGTGACACGCACACAAGCATATGCACAAAGCTTAAAATGCAACAGTAATACCAGACCTTGCTCTCTGCCTCAAGAAATATTTCTTTTAAAAAGAGCATGAAAGGAATGAACATCAGCATCAGTGATACATACCCCACCTGTGACATGGCGGGTATATTTCTGAAAAGTATCTTGGTAATCTCTGTATCAAAGAGCTTCCAGACTCCTACATTTACTGCAAAAGCGCCCAGCATAAACAAACGGTTTAATATTATTCCCTTTCTGTTTACCAGCACATCATAGAACATGTAAAAGACGCCCATAATGATGGTAAGGAGCGAAAGTATTAATGACAGCGCATCTCTTCTCAATCCGAGGAATATTATGTCTGCCTCATCACCGCAATAAAACACGGGCTTATATCCGATTGAAATATCATATACAGGATACAAATCAATCGTCAGAGTAGAACCATTATCCGTCTTTAAAAGCGGGATATCATTCCAGCCGCAGCCCGGTGATTTGCCGGCCATGGGGGTAGGAATTGTTTCCATGCTGTACACCAATACGCCGTTCAAATAAGCCTTCACATTGGCATGGGCCGAATAGAAGATAATGTGGTCGCTATAGGAATCCACGCCGTCTACTACCCAGGTGTGGGTTTCAACAATATCTAGCGGTGCGCTTTCATCCTCCGCACTTTTGTACGCAAATGAAATCTCTTTTACGCCGTCATCTTCATTATCCCGGTCGACGAAATCAAGTCTGTATGCAAATACCAGATACATCATGAAGATAAAAAGTGCAGCCCAGAAAATCAAATATGTTTTACTAATAAATGACTTCACGTTTCCCCTCCAAATAAAAACGAAAGCGACAGGAACATAGTTCTAAAGTATTATATCACTTTTGCGTAATTTATTCAATCAAGGAGCGTAAAATCGAATCATGCCTTTACATAAAGAACTGGAAAGTGATAAATGCAGCATATGTACAGAGCAAAATTATACCGGTGCTTCTTTTAAGTTTTCCCTTTGCAAGTGCGGGAAGGATTAAGAGAAGCATTACAAACCACATAACCGGTGTGTCAACAACGAATGAAGCATTTATGCCGCCGATGGTCTTGGATGACGGAATGGCAAAGGGTGAAAGTGTAATGGACAAGCCTGATACCCATACGAGATTAAACATGTTGGCACCGATAATATTTCCAAGCGACAGCACTCCATGTCCTTTGACAAGTGAAGTAATAGCGGTGACAAGCTCCGGCAGTGATGTTCCAAGAGCCACAACAGTCAGTGCAATTACAGATTCGGGAACTCCAATTGCTGCAGCTATAAGGGTTCCGTTATTAACTAACAGATTTGCTCCCCACGCAATAAGTGCAGCTCCGATTACAAGCATAATAATGTCCTGTGCAAGTGAGGTATCTGCTTCTAACTCTGTATCTACCTTTGTGACAGCTTCATAAGGAGCTTTGGGGATTTTGGTCACTTTGCGAATTGATAAAGCAATATATACAATGAATAACAATAGCAGAATAATTCCGTCCAGCCTTGAAAAGCTGCCTTTAATAAGGGCAATAAAGGTATAAAATGCAGCAGCAATAAAATAAAAGGCTGATGGCATAACAAGGCTTTTCTTATCCACAGTACAGGGAGCAATCGCTATGGTAAGGGCAGCAATAAGCGCGGTATTACAAATGATGGAACCAATGGCATTTCCGTATGCTATTTCACTGTGTCCCGTCACTGCGCCGGTTGCGGAAACCATAACCTCCGGAAGTGTTGTTCCGATTGAAACTACGGTTGCCCCGATTAAGAGCTCAGGCACCTTAAATCTCCTGGCTATATTGCAGGAACCGTCTACAAACCAGTCTCCGCCTTTGATTAACATTACAAGGCCTAATGCAAATAATAAAATAGGAACTATCATATTTAACCAAATCTCCTTTTATAAAATCAAGGAAATTATACTATAGGATTTATTCCTATGCAATATGTTGTATATGGGCTTGGGTTCATCCGGCCGTTATCTGTGTATAGGCTTCCATGGCAAGTATGGCAGCCTGTGTATTTTCGCGAATTAAATTGACGGAAGCATTTTCGGGCGTAATAAAGCGTCCAAGATTCGGTGAAAAATAAGGCATTTTCACGGTTCCGTCATCGGCAATATAGGAAAAGCATTCCCCGATTCGTTCGTTTATAGGGAAGGAATGCAATGATGCTGCCGTCATCCCTGCCTTTAAGGGCAATACTTCAGATTGCAATACACCTTTGTCATCTCGGCTTAACATGGAAACGGATAATTCATCATCATAATCGGGCAAAACCCGTATATATCCGAAATTGCTCTCTATATATCCGTTTGTGTACCCGTTTTCACAGAGTATATCCGCGATATAATCCAGCCTAAAGGCTTCTTTGACATAGTACAAATCTATATAGGAGGAAAGCTCATTGGAATCAAAAAACATAAGATAGTCTTCGGAAACCTTTAAACACACTTTGTTATTCCCACATATCTCAAGGCGTACATGATTTCGATCCGTTGCATAATTTAAAATATTGTCAAAGTCTTCGGCAATTTCTGAATTTACTGAAGGATCGTAGTATGCAGTCTCATAGTCCTGTGAGCAGTAAAACACATTGTCATATATGTCATATAGAGGCGCGAGATATAAATACCGGTAATCACCTAAAGCAGCCTCTGACAATGCTTTGTAAAGTCCGTCCGATACTTCCAGTTCTTCGTTGGGATGGTTGTTGATGTACCTCAGATTCACCATATCCTCATATTCGCTGTCATTGTCAAATTCACGGTAGGCCGCCACCAGCGCATCGGTATATATCAGATTAAGTGCCTTTTTCTCAGCTACAGCCGACCGGTTTTCTTCTCCGAAATGGTACATAAAGGTAAAGTCCGAGCCGTTGTGTAATGCTCCGGCAGTGTTGGGAGTCACTTCTGTAATATCAGCACCTCTAAGGAGTTTAAATAATGCAAGCGTAATTATTCCCAGTCCGCACACTAATAAAGCCCCGGCCAGAAAAAGCTTTCTGACCGGGTGTTTTTCATCAATTTCTATTTTCTCGATTTCGGGTACATATCCGGTACCCTTAACTGTCTTATATTTTCTCACTTAAATCACCGCACAGACAATCAGTAACAAAAACAGTACTATCAATACGCCGATAAAGATAAATCCGGCTATAGCACCTTTCTTACATGCCTTGTAATTCCTTATATGATTATGTTTTCTAAATATAGGAGCCGCAATAATACCCAATATCGGTAAAATAAAGGATAATATCACATACCAGACAGAACCGGTATCATGGATGGGTGGCAGTGCTATTTCATCCTCCTTTGCCATATTCTCCATCGCTTCCACAATGTTTTCACCCGGTTTTACATTATCGGCAGCATATATTGTGATTGATTTAACCGGTACCCCGGCTTCACGAATCGCTTTGTACTCCTCGATTTCCTTTTTGTTGCCGTAAACGTAATGATTATGACCTATACAAACGAATTCCGGCTTGTCTGTGGAATAGTCATGTATGGACGGATCATACGTATACAGGACCTTGTTCTTCTCCAGCTTCGGGTCGGGAATGGGAATGGCGGAAATAAGTGAATGGGTGTATGGGTGAAGAGGATAATCAAACAGCTCCTCTGCATCGGCTATTTCCACAATTCGTCCCTTATATATAACACCGATTCGATCGGATATAAATCTGACAATTGAAAGGTCATGTGCAATAAATAAATATGTAACCTGTTTTTCCTCCTGGAATTTCTTTAACAGGTTCAGTACCTGCGCACGTATTGAAACATCGAGCGCAGATATGGGTTCATCTGCAACAACCAATTCGGGTTCCATTACCATTGCTCTGGCCAGTCCGATTCTCTGACGCTGTCCGCCTGAAAACTCATGAGGATAACGGGTTAAATGCTCCGGCAAAAGGCCAACTTCATTTATCATATTCTCGACCTTGGCGATTCTGTCTGCCTCATTTTCATACAGATGAAAATTATAAAGGCCTTCGGAAATAATGTAATCGACGGTTGCTCTCTCGTTAAGAGATGCCGCAGGGTCCTGAAAAACCATCTGAATATTTCTGATAACCTCTCTGTCGAGAGTCTTTGGAATCTTACCCGAAATCGGTACTCCCTTATACTCTATTGAACCCTTGGAAAGAGGGTTTACACGAATCACGGCACGTCCGATTGTAGTTTTGCCCGAACCGGATTCTCCGACAAGTGAAAAGGTTTCACCTTTATAGATGTCAAAGGATGCATCCGTTACGGCATGCACGGCATCTTCGCCCTTGCCAAAGGTAATGTCAATATTTTTTACGGAAAGAAGAATTTCCTTGCCGTTTTCATCTATGGGACCATGCTCAGGCAGATGTTCTATTGTATTTTTAATTTGCTTCTCTTTAGCCACTTTTCCAGCTCTCCTATATATTAAATGCATTGATAAGCTTTTCATGAATATTTTCGATTCCCTCAGGCTTACTTATCTTGGGTGCCTTGGGGTCGAGCAGCCATGTTTTGGCAAAATGTGTATCACTAACCTGGAACATGGGTGGCTCCATGAGGGTATCAATCTTCATGCAGTATTCGCTTCGCGGTGCGAAGGCATCACCTGTAATCGAGTTATACAGTGACGGCGGTGTGCCTGTAATGGAGAAAAGTCTGGTGTTTTTCTCTGCTAACTGAGGCAGACTTGATAAAAGTGCCCAAGTATAGGGATGTCTCGGATCATAGAATATTTCCTCGACAGTTCCAAGCTCAACTATCTGACCTGCGTACATAACCGCAACTCTGTCCGCTATATTGGCAACCACTCCTAAGTCGTGGGTAATAAACACTATTGTATAATGGAATTCTTTCTGTAAATCCTTAATGAGCTTTAAAATCTGTGCCTGTATGGTAACATCAAGCGCTGTCGTCGGTTCATCGCAGATAAGGATTTTGGGCTGACAGGAAAGTGCAATTGCGATAACAATTCTCTGTCTCATACCACCGGAATACTGGAACGGATAATCATCAAATCTGTTCTCGGCATTCGGTATTCCTACCTTTTTCATCAGCTCCAATGCACGAAGTCTGGCCTCGGCCTCAGAGCAATCCTGATGCTTCAAAATAATGGATGTAATCTGCTTACCTATGGTAAGTATGGGGTTAAGGCTTGTCATGGGGTCCTGGAAAACAGTAGCGATTTTGCCACCTCTGATTAAGCTCCAGTCCTTGGAGAACTTAACATTTCCAAGGTTCAGCACGCACACACCATGCAGCTTCTCAGCATCCTCATCCAAATATTTAACACGAAAAGCAATCTCATCAAACACTTTGCTTCTCATCTTGTCGTCATTTAAATCCACGCCGAAGAGCATAGCCTTTTTAAGTGCATTCAAAAGTCCTTTGTTTAATGAAAGCCTTTTGTTCAAAGGATATCGTCCTATGGAAAGATAGATTTCCTTTGCCAATATCACGTTTCTGGCCTTTACTTCATCGGATATGGGCTGTGATATGAGCTTAACATAATCCGAGCGAAGCTTAAGCTTCTTCTTGGCAAACTCATCATTATAAGCCTTGTCACGGGCAAGCGCTTTTTTCTTGCCTGCGATGGCCTTTTCCTTGTTTTTGATTTCCTGTTTGAGCTGTGAAGCTAATGCTTTAAGCTCGGCAGTTGCTTCTTTTATCTTGTCCTTTTCAAGCTTGGGTTCATAGGTCTGACGTTTGTTGTAAAGCTCCGCACGTTTGTTTTTAATCTCTTTAATCCGCTCGTCAAAAGCATTTATCTCCTCGCCCTCGAGTCCTTCACGTGCACGCCTGTCACTGTCAAGCTCTGTCATTTTCTTAAAGACATCCGTTCCGAATTCAAAGCCTGAATATTTATTGAGTTTTTTGATGTCATATTTTAGAAACAGACCCTGAATTCTGTGCTTCTTAACACAGGTGTCTGCAAGCTCATCATCATAGAAAATAATGTGTCCTTTATCGATAAATCCATTGGAATCAAGCATTCCGGCAAAGGTTTTGGTGAAAACGGATTTACCCGAGCCGGATTCCCCGACTATTGCAATGGACTCCTCTTCATATATGTCGAGGTCAATTCCTCTGATGGCGGTAAGTACACGACCACGGACACGGAATTTTACGACCAAATCTTTAATTGACAATAATACTTTCTTGTTTTCCATAGCTTCCTCCGCGCCTTAATCCATATGAGTTCTGGGGTCAGATGCATCACCCAGGTTCTGTCCTGCGACATACAAAACAACCGCTATAATGGCGGAGACAACAACCGGACTCCAGAATTCAAATTCCCATCCCGGTGTAACCATGGCACTCTCGGCCTGACCGATTAATACACCCAAGGTCGTATCGGAAATTCTTACACCGATATATGCCAAATAAACCTCCATACTGATGTAAGAGGGAATAATCTCCGCAATAAGAGTCACAATAATGGAAGTCATAAAGGGCAATATGTTCTTCATGGCAATCTTAATTGTGCTCGTACCAAGGCATTTGGAGGCGAGATTGTATTCACGGTCTCTTATGATAATAACCTGGGTACGGATAAAGTATGCAAGTGCTATCCAGTCCGTTACCGTCATCGCTAAAACCATGGTCCAGAAGGTTGGCTTGAAAATCATAAGGAGGACGGTAACCGTCAGGATATAGGGCACATTTCCGATGATGTTGTAGATTTCCTGCATAACAACATCAAGCTTTTTGGAAAATCCCCAGACAGCGCCTACGATAACTCCGAGCGTAGTATTAATGGCCGCGCAGATAAGTGCCATCGAAATAGATATCCTCGAGCCATACCAGATGGAATCGAAGGTCGACTGTCCTGAAGCTCCCGAGCCAAGTATCCAGTGAATGTTCTTTCCCAAAGTCTCCATTGCAGCCTTCGGTGCCAAATGCTTTGCTCCTGCATTCATCAGATTTGCATATCTGTCATATCCTATAAAAGCAGGATAAATATAAGAAAATGCAAAAATAACAGCCAGCAGAATCATTATAAAAATATTTACTTTATTTCTGAAAAATACACGGAACACAGATCTCCAATAGGAATATCGCGGAGCAGTAATTTTCTCCGAATCCAGTTCCGAGGTCTCTATATGAGAAAACAATTCCTCATCCGAAAGTCCCAATTTGCTGTAATCGTAATCCATACAAATCTACCTTGCCTTTTCTGAAAATGATATTCTCGGATCAACCATAGCCATGAGTGCGTCTCCCAAAATCATGGAAACTACAGTAAGTATCGCGTAGAAAAATGTTACTCCGACAATAACGCCATTGTCATAAGCATTGATGGCATTGACAAACAATCCGCCTGTACCGGGTACGGAATAAACACGCTCCGTGATAAGAGCACCCGTCATACAGGATAGAATTGATGCAGGAATACCATGTACCAAAGGAATAACCGCATTTTTAAATATGTGCTTGGTAAATATCTCGTTTTCCGTCAATCCGCCACTTCGTGCAAATTTGACATAATCAGAATTCATCTGGTCAATCATGTACCTTCTAAGCCACTTCATAATGCTCGAAATGGAAGGAAGTGCCAATGAAACAACGGGTAGAATATATATCATCCAGTCATGTGAATCAATGTCAAAGGTGGTCGGAAGTCCCATTTTGCCGCCAATTGCCTTGAACAGGAATATGTATGCCAGCGAAGGGACAGCTGTGATAAATACAATGTAAACCGTTCCAAGCTTGTCCAAGAACTTATCCTTACGTCTTGCCATAATAATTCCGAGCGGTACAGCAAGGAAGTAGGAAACAATGACGGAAATAATACCGATTAAGAAGGAATATCCCATCTTGCTGTTTCCATCCTTGAAGGAAGTAACTGTAGTATAGTCATCAACAAAACGATCCATATATACCTGGCTGGTAGCAAGTGAATTGGCAGCGTAGGTTGCGGAATGTAAGTTGTCCGCAGACATTTCCGTAAGCCCCGTCGGATAATATACCATCTGCTTTGTATATATGCCCTGGCTCTGTGTTACGGTTTCAAAGAAATCCTTACCTTTATTGATGGAATAGCTGGTTCCCAATTTCACCGTCAGCATATTCTGATGAATAAAAGGGAACTTATTGTCACAATAAGCCAAATACTTATGTTCCGTTCCATTGCCGATAATGGCCGGTGAGAATTTGTTTCCTCCGTATACAGGGTCATAAAGCGTAAATGTAATTTTTCTTTCCCCATCACAATATTTAGCCTTGTGAATATTATCTATATGAATAATGCCGGAGAAGTAATCCCACAATCTCGTGGAAAGAGGCACTGCCTTGTAGGCAAATAAGGCCTGTGCTCCACCGTCCTCCAGCCTGCTAGTTTTCTTTTTAACAACAGCATTAAGCCGGACTATATGATAGCCCTGCTTCTTATAGTAATTCTCAAATTCCTTTACATATGTTGCCACAGCCTTGGAATCATCCTCCGCAGTCCTTCCTAACAGAATGGCTGCATCATAAGCGGTATCGGATATTTTACCTGCTCTATTCTGTTCCAAAAGCCAGTCGGCATAGGGAACGTAATCCAGATATCCGTACTCCTCCCATTTGTTGTAGGTATATGTTTTCTTTTGATTGTTAGCCATATGCGTATAAACAGTATCCCTGCTGAATATCGCATTTTTATCCATAAATGAATATATCAATATCATTACAATGGCAACAACCACTATGATTGATAACAATCCTCTGATTAATCTTTTTAACAAATATTTAGTCATATGCTTTCACTCATTATTATGCAGGAGGAATGTTATGCATCCCTCCTGCAACACTTTTTAATGTATTTGTAAATATCCCTTAGAAAATACCGAACAATTTAACCATATATCCGTCAGGAGTCATGGTATCAAGATATGTTGAAGGATCACCATAGTCAGGGCCCCAACCTGAACAGTCATACATATCATAGTTATTGTCATAACCGAAATCGGTGAAGTATCCGGCATAATACCAACCGTTGAAATCTGTACATGCGATAGCATTTACGATTACAGCTCCATCAAGAGATTCTTCAATTGATTTCTTAACTGCCATTGCTCTGTTAGTATAGACTTCAGAGTTCTGAGGATAAGGAATCTCAACTACTATAGGATTTGATGCGCTGATATCAATACCAACCTTCTTTAACTCTTTAACAGCTGCTTTAAGCTCTTTCTTTGCTTCTGTAGGATTGTACCATCCGTCGAAACCGTCTGTTGAACCTGTGCCGCCGTTAGCCTTAGGATCATATGCAGTGATGGCAACACCGTCTGCATCAATCTGAGCCTGAACAATTTCTCCGTAGCATGTACCTGCCTTAAAGGTCTTGTTCTTTCCGTTAACGGGAACTGTTACATCCTCATCAAGGAATACGAAAGAACCGGGTGTATATGTATTTCTAAGTGCATTGTTCTTGCAATCCTCACCTGCACTCTGACCATTGTATGTAGCTTTGTCAAAAGCTAAGCAAAGAGCTCTACGGAAGTGAACATCCTGCATTGCTGCATTTGTTCTTTCTCTGTCTTCTATAGTTGTGAGAGAAACTGCTTCGTTCTCATCATTGAAGTTTGCATATGCAGCACGATTAAGATTTAAGAACATCTGGAAGGATGTAGCATCTGTATCGGATACATATACATATTTATCAAATATGCCTTCTTCTTTAGCTATCTCGATTGTTGAAGTATTAAGAGCTGCTCCGTTAAGGATACCTGCCTTAGCATCTTCATATGTCTTCTTTACATCATCACCGGATTCAAATATCCAGTTGATTGTATGTATATTAATATTGTCTTTGTTCCAGTATGCATCGTTAGCCTGGAAAACAATCTTACTTTCACTGGTTGCACCTGCTACAAGGTAAGGTCCGCAATATGCGATGTCTTCATATGTCTTACCATAGATATATGCATCATCGGCTTCATCGAAATCATCGCCAAATTTTCCGCCCTTTGACTCGTAGTAGCTTCTGCTCATGGGAGCAAATACACCATAACCGAGCATAGTCATGAAATAAGATGTGGGCTCAGTAAGTGTATATGTAAGTGTGTAATCATCAACAGCTTTTACGCCGACATCGCCCATACCGCAAACGCCTGCCATATATTCGGAAGCGTTAACAACAAGGCCGTCAACAAGGTACTCAAGGCCGCCCATGGTATCCATCATGTGCTGGAAACCTGCTACGAAGTCATCTGCCTTAACATCAGCAACCTCTCTGCCCTGATAATCTACCCATTTAGCACCTTTACGAATGTGGAAGGTGTATGTACATCCGTCTGCAGATACTTCATAGCTCTCTGCAAGAGCGGGTTTTAAAATATTCTCAACATCGTATTCCATAAGTCCGTCATAGGTGTTAACGATTGCCTCAGAGTCAGCTGCTCTGGAGGTAGACAAAACATCCCATGTGGTAGGATCGGATGAATAACCTACATTATAAACATCTGAAACAGTATATCCCTTTGATTCAACATATTCTCTTGCTTTGGCAAGGAAGGTACCTGTACCTCTTACCTCATTCCACATAACACGTACGGCATCACGATCCTCTGTTGTAAGGAAATCAGTGCAGACAAGTGCATCATGATATCTGTAAGAGTCATTACCCCAAAGAGTGGAATTAACTGTTCTGGGTACTACTCTTGAGAATGTATATAATCCATTGTAAGAGTTGGTCGGCATCATAACTCCGGATTCAAGGAGTTTGCCTTCAGCTAAAGCCATGAGAGCATATCTTTCTGAAACATTACTTGCTTCAAAAGCTTTCTGATATTCCTCATAGAATTCACCGAGTGCATTATCATAGATTGCATTTGATAATTCCTCGTATGAAAGTACGTCAGTGTCGATTATGGCAAAATCATCGTTGCCACATGCACTTAAGCTAAGTGTCATTACTGCTGCGAGTAACAGACTTATAACTTTTTTCTTCATAACATAATGTCCTCCTTTTTATTTGCGGTTTGCTGCTTAAATGCACTAAAGTATTAGAAAAATACTCCCCTGTAAACTTAAAAAAAGTGCTGATAAGTCAGCCCGGGGGATATGCCGGGGTGCTTATAGCACTTCACTTAAACACATATGTGTGCCTGCCGCAAACACCATTAATAATTATACCAAATTGAAAATATTTGTCAATAGCGCCAAATTGTGTATAATTATACAACAATTATGTTTTTTTATTCATTTTATCAAAAAGCTTTTCCTTTACGCTTACAAGCTGCAGCATTTAATAATTTTTGCATCGTCTTGTCTACAACGACCTCATAAACAAACACTAACGGGATTATAAGAATTATATTTAACAGTAATTTAATTGCTCTAGAGCAATCAAGGTTTTGCAAAACAGCCTGAAGAAGAATATGCCCCAAAAATATCGAAAACGTATGTCTTCCGATAAGAGCAAAAAACCTGTTATCTATCAGCCAAATTGCCTCATTACTGTTTGCATATATAATGATTCCGATGAGTAATACCGCGCCAAAGAAGGAATATCTGGTATTTAACATCATTGTGATGAGGAATACTATTGAGGGTATGGTTATGCCCCATACCGCTCTCCTGCCAAGCAAGGTTTCTTTATCCTTTATGATAAAGCTTAGGAGTAAGCCCAGGGCATATGATACTATGGCACGTAAAAAATAAAAGCACTCCACAATCCACTCTGCTTTATCATCGGGATAATAAAAGTATTGAACAAATGAAAATATCGAATAAGAAATCATAAATGACACGGCAAAAACAACAATTGCTTTCCTTTTGTCTCGAAAGAATTTCAGAATAATTGGGAAAACAACCCACATAACGGCAATAACTCCAATATATCCGGAGCCGCCATAGAAAGTATTAAACCAGTCCCGTTTAAATGCATTGACAAAGAAAAAATGCGATACAATATTCCCCAAAGAATATGTCACATTTCCTTTTACATAATCAAGAATTAATTTAATAATCAAAGAAAACCAGTAGATAAAAATAATCTTATTAAATTGTGAAAAAATAAAACTTATTACTGTTAAATTATTATTTATACAATGTTTTTCATAACTGTATGAAAGTAAAATGGCATTAATAATAAATGTAATCTCCACTCCCAAATCAGCTCTGTTTATCAATGTAAACAAATACGGATGGTTAGAGCCTATAATTGTATACCAGGCGTTAAAATGAATTGCCAATATACCAAGCATGCCTATTCCTTTTAAGGAATCAAATAAAGTATTTCTTTTTCCTTCCATCCTTACCTCTCATTCAGGGATTGGCGAAACCATTTAAGAAACAGCGTATCGCGTTCCTGCCAGGCCTGTGTGCAGACCTTGGAATTATTTTCTATTATTTCATCGATAGTAACCCACACAGGCATGAAACCGAGTGCAACTTCGGAATCGGTCATGTGGAGCTTCCCCATTTCCTCTCTGATGTCGCAGGTATATATAAGTGAATGCTGAATAAATTTCTGGCCTTTTTTATAGACGTCCTCGCGCAGCTCTAATATCTCGCCGACTTCCTTTACTGTGTCGCGGTCAATCAGAAATCCGGTTTCCTCCTCGACCTCGCGTTCAAGGGCATCAATCTCTGACTCGCCTTCTTCCATACCGCCGCCGGGAAGCTTGTATATACCCTTCCTGCTTCTTTGCATGGCTACCTTACCGTCCCTCATTATGACCGCACGAACTCCTGTCCGTTCATAAACCGGCATGTCATCGGTATAGTTTTGCTCATCAAAGATTAGAATTCTGTCCATAAATAAACCCCATTTATTGTGAACTTAATATACGAAGCATATAAAAAATGCTACCGTCACACCCAAAAGCATTCCTACTATTACCTGGAAAAAATTATGTCCGACGAACTCTTTGAGCTTTTCCTCATCTGAAATATCATTGCCCATCATCTCCATGAAAAAAGCAATTTCTTTGATAACCTTGGCCTGTTTGCCCGTCTCCTGCCTTACTCCCATGGCATCATGCATAACTATGATTGCCAGCATGACCGTCATGGCAAATTGGAATGAGCCAAGCCCGTACAAGATACCTGCGCTACAAGCCATGGCAGAAACGGTTGCAGAATGTCCGCTGGGCATACCGCCATCGCCAAACAGTCTGGAAATTCTGATTTCCTTGTTAACTAGGGCATACAAAACAGCCTTGATTACCTGGGCGGTCAGCCATGCTGACACGCCACAGATAAGTAGTTTATTATTAATCAGTTCTGACAAAGCATTCATATATTTAAAAACCGTTCCATATATAGATATTTTTATTCATTATAACACAATATATAATATTCAACAACGTTTAGATTCCGGGTGCATTCATTTCCTTGCCGGCACTTTCCTTTTCATTTTCTTCAATAGCGGCAGCCGCTATAGCATTGATGTGATATTCATATCCAGCGCTATTCCCATGTAAGCAAACAAAACACAGACTATGGCGAAAACCATTGCTGTTAAGACAGAAGTCCATATGGTAAATTTCTGAGACAGATATTTGGTTGAAATTACAATGGGAATAAGCATGTCTTCATCCGACATATTCAGTTTTCCCCCTTTGCAACACGTTATAGCATATTTCTAATCGATAGAAAAGATAATTGCGCCATCCTCGTCGGTTCGTTTTATTTCTGCGCCGTAAAAAGCAAGTCTTTCGGTCAATTCCTTTCCCGGATGACCGTAGGAATTGTTTTTCCCGACACTGATAACGGCAATCTGAGGCATCGTTTCCGTCAGGAATTCGGCTTTGGTTGAATAATTCGAGCCATGATGAGCCACCTTTAATATATCCACTCTGCCGACTTCCTTTTTAATCCGTGAATAATATTTCACGGTCTCTTCCTCTCCCCTGTCGCACAAATCACCCGTAAACATAATAACCGTATCATTTAAATGCATCAGCAGCACCATGGACGATTCGTTTGCATTGTCAGACATAAAGCCTTTGACAGGCCACAGACATTTGATTTCAATTCTGTTTTTGCCCCGTTTTGAAATATATTCCTCCTTCTGATATAAAGTATCAGTAACCTCACAGTTATACTCTGCCGCTACTTCGTCGATTCCATTGATATGGTCGGCATCCTCATGTGAGACAAATATTGCATCCACTCTTCTTCTGCCACTGTATTTCAGATAGTTAACCAGAATATTCTCACCAACATTTCTTTTGGTGGTTGAACCGCAGTCTATCACAAAGGTTTCGCCGGTTTTGGAAAATACTACTGCGCAATCTCCCTGCCCGACATCCAGAAAAGCTACCTGATTAACAGGCTTGTGTGGAGCAAGTAGCAATGCAAGGCATACACAAAAGCTTAATATTCTGCATCGGTTTAATATTTTTCGATTATATATGAATATAAGTGAGCACAGTATAATATAGTAAATCCATATTTTCCACAATTTCGGTCTGCCGCATATAAGAGTATTGCCGGGGATTTGAGTGTACAAAAGGCATATCCTTTTAAACATGAGAAGTACCAGCTCCGTTACGGTTCCGAAAATCCCCGTACCGGGAATACAGGCGACAAACAAGGTGCCAAACATAATAATACTCATAAAGGGAATGATTATCAGATTAACCATAAAGCTGAAGGTTGGAATTTCATAATAGAAATACAGAAGTGCCGGGGCAGTGAATAAAGTAATTGCCAAAGAGCTTAAAAGAGCATCTGTTATATAATATCCTATGTCGTATATCGCATTGACTGTTTTGGATAACGGTTTGGATTGGTAGAAATACTTGCTGTCTTTCCTGTTTCTTTTAGTCAAAAGCTCAGGTTTCAATAAAGCTATCCCTAATACCGAGCCATATGAAAGATAGAATCCGCTGTTAAGTAAAACACCAGGATTTATAATCAACATAAATAGGCAGGAAACTGATACGGCTGTCAGCATATCATATGTTCTTCTAAAGGAAATCGCCAACATTCTAATAAAAAACATTGAAATTGCACGTGTTGCAGAAAGTGACATACCAGTCATTATCCCATACGACAGTAAAATCATAAAGGATAATGACGTTGCAGGTACAATGTGCATCCGGCATTTCCTTAACGCTTTATATAATCCTAAGCCTATCAGTGAAATATGCAGCCCGCTGATACTGAGGATATGGATAATTCCACTGTTGGCATAGAGCCTTTTAATATCCCCCGACAAACCTGATTTATCTCCCAAAAGCATGGCACAGATAATACCCGCACTCTCTTTGGAGAAAACACTGTATATCCGTTTTCTGACCGCAAGCCGTATATTAAAAAGCTCTTCCCTTAAAGGTATCGGTGAATGACTTTCTATTATCACCCTGCAGTTTTTGGCGTTTCCTGCGATGCGAAGTGAATCATAGTAATCCTTTTGATCAAACTCTCCGGGATTGGTTGCGTGATAATACACATTAATGTCTGCATTCACACACAAACGATCGCCGATATTAATCCGATTAAACGAGGAATTATCATATTCTATTTCGTTATAGGGAATTGTGATTAAACGATTCTTAAAATACTTTTGAATTGGGTTTGAAAATTTTATGATTCTGACGGTAATTCCGGCATAATCGCCGGAGATATCTTTATTTGTAACCCTGCAGACAAAATCAGCGGATTTCATTGAAGGATAAAAGCTTTCATTCAACTGCCTGTTTAAAAAGAACCCAAAGGCAATCAAAAAGCACAGACATACCGACAGAAGAGCTAATGGTCTTCTAATGTACATACTGCCTCTCAATCATTGACATAATCCAAATTTCTCTCATAAAGATTTTCGGATAGATTGCTGTTTAAATCTCCGTTTATCAATATCTGTACCTTGCTGACTCCCGGTAAATCCGTAAGAGAATCAACAATGGAATAAACCGACAATTCCAGAGGTACTGTATCTGTATAGCTTAAGAAAGCTCCGTCCAAATTGACATAACAGATGGAATCCTTGGTCGTGACGGATATGATTTTGGTCTCAGGGTTAACAGATGAACAAATCCCCTCAACCTGTCCCGTGGGTCCCGCTATCAGTTCCTCAACAACAAATCGCTCTACGGGAGTATTGGTTGAATAATATTTCTCCCTTATGGTAGAGGCGAGTTTATCCTCATCCTCAAGGACAAAGTACAGTTTGATTTTTATCATCTCGTAGGAATTTATTTCACTTCCGTCATTATCAATAAACATCTCTCCGGTCATCCAGTTCACCTGTTCACCGGCCGCATCATATAACCTGTTGCCATCAACGGTAATGGTAACATATTTCACTCCGTTAATCTGTGTCAGTGTACGGACAATTGCTGCACGCACAAGCACTTCCACAGTCGGTGTAAGCTTTAAATACTCCTCAGAAACGTCAATCGTAAGCTTACTCTCTGATAACGAGTAGCTGTTCATTGTAAATCCCATTTGAAGTGGCGCCTTATAATGCAGTTTTTCGGGTATCTGTCCCAGCGCATTTAATGCTTCTTCGATTTTGCCCTCGGTGTTAAAGGCCGACACCGAAATCGAATGAGCTTCAACCTTGGTTTCCTGCGTACTGACATAATATATATTTAATTCCGTGCCGTTTACTGTTTCCTTTGCCCTACAGCCGGAAAAAGTAATAAGCAGCATCACCAATAACAGGCATCTAAATACTCTTTTCACTATCGTCTCCATTATTTCTCAATATAGTTTAAAGGCAACTTTACTATGAAATCCGTACCCTCATTCTCATGACTGGTTACCATAATCGAGCCCTGATGCATAATGATGGCTCGTCGGGTAATGGCTAATCCTAATCCCGTTCCGCCTATTTCCCTGGAATGTGATTTGTCAACGCGGTAGAATCTTTCATAAATATGATTGATGGCTTCCTCCGGAATGCCTATTCCGGAATCGCTGACCTCCAATGTGAAAAACTGGTGGTCGGCATCCAAAATTACCTTTACCCATCCATGATCAACATTGTATTTAATGGCATTTTCAACCAGATTCGTCAACGCAAGTGTAATCTTAACTTCGTCAATATCCGCTATTACGGTTCTGTTGCTCTCAAAGACTATCTCAACATCCTTCTTTCTGGCAATGGGACGTAAACGCTTTAATATCAGTTCTACGAGCTCATTGACATTTGTGGGGGCAATATTTAGGGCGTCCACGTTTTTATCCAGCTTAACCAAAGCCAGTAAGTCCGTGATAATACTGTTCTCACGGTCTATTTCGGATACAATATCCTCCATGAACTCGCGATATATTTCCACCGGCACATCCTTCTCATTGATAATGGAATCCGCTAATACTTTGATGGAAGCCATAGGAGTTTTAAGCTCATGCGACACATTTGCAACAAAGTCCTGTCTGGATTCATCCAGCGTTCTCATTCGATTTAACACCTTGTTGAAAGCATCCACAATGTGAACCGTCTCCACGAAATCAGGAACCGATACAAGCTCGGTGGAATATCCGTTCTTTATTTCATTCAGGGAATCAGTAATCTTATTAAACGGTTTGGTCATCATTCCGGACAAAACAAAAGCAAGACCAAATATGATACTGATGGCAATGGCCTCCACTATCAGGGCATTTCTTTTGATAATTTCCATTGTGGCTTCTATTGATTCCGTCGAAATACTGGTGAGCATAATGCCCTGAACGCTTTTCTTTTCTTCGCCGTCTTCAGATACATATTTGCTGACTATCGGCGTGGTAATCTCTATATATCCGTGTTCATCGTCATAATGAGATGTATTCTCACCGTTGAAGCATTTGATTACCTCTTCTGAAATAATGATTTTGCCTTCGCTCAAATCATAGGTATCCTTGGCTATCTTAAAATTGGAATCAATAATCATAACCCGCCCATCATACAGATTGGCCAGCATCTCCAATTCAGCTTCTATTATTTTCTCGGTTTGGTAATAGCTTGTAGATTTGTTTCTGTACTCTGTCAGATAATTATTGTTCTGCAGATGGTTGGACACCACTATCAGCTGATTCTGAACGGAAGCCGTACGCTGCATAACTGCACGTTTTTCATAGCTTGATACTATTCCGTATCGCATGAAAATACTGGGCAGAATACCTGCAACAATAATTATAAAGAACAGTCTGACTCTCAGACTCCTCATGGGAGCTAAAATATTTATTTTAGGGAAGTGAAATATACTCGTTGTTTTCATTTGCGTATTCTATTCATGCAAAAAATAATATCCTACACCCCATTTGGTGTGAACATATTTAGGTTCTGCCGGATTAGGTTCAATTTTCTCACGAAGTCTTCTGATATGAACGTCAACAGTTCTGACATCTCCCGGGAAGTCGGTTCCCCAGACTATTTTCAGCAGGTTCTCTCTGCTGTATATCTTGTCGGGATTGGACATCAACAGCTCCAGCACCTCGAATTCCTTGGCGGTGAGCTGGATTTCTTTGTCGGCAATATAGGTTCTGCGGCCTTCGGCTTCCAATCTAAGTTCTCCGCTGGATAACTGTTTCTCGGCCGATACCTTTTTAGGGTCGGTTCTTCGCATGATGGCTTTTATTCTGGCCTTTACCTCCAGAATATTAAAAGGCTTGGTCATATAATCATCCGCTCCGTATTCCAGACCCAGAATTTTGTCCATGTCTTCGCCCTTGGCTGTAAGCATAATAATGGGTACATTCGAAAACTCGCGGATTTGCTGGCACACTTCAAAGCCGGTAAATTTAGGCAGCATGATATCCAAAAGAACGATGTCGTAATGATTCTTTTTAGCCAGAGCAAGAGCTTCCTCACCATCATATGCACAGTCAACGCTCATTCCGTCCTGTTCAAGTGAAAACTTTATTCCTTTTACAATACTTCTCTCATCATCGACAATGAGAACTTTTCTCTCGGCCATTTTCTCTCCTCTTACCTGTCATCTTACACAAATATTATCTTTGATTTTTGAAAACAGACTCTCTTTGATTCCGGATACCTTCATGATATCTTCTATATTCTCAAAAGGACCGTTTTCCTGCCTGTATGCTACTATATCGCATGCGCGCGACTCACCTATTCCCCTTAGAGATGTCAGTTCATAAACCGTAGCCGTATTAATATTAATCACATTAGTATCAGCTCCGGTGTTTTCAGTCGATGGCATTATACCATCGCGGACTTCCTCACTGGACGGGAAATAAATCATTTCCCCATCCGTTGCCTCTCTGGCCAGATTAACATAATCCGTGCACGCATCGTCCGTAAGGCCACCGGCCATTGAAAGCGCATCAAATACCCGACTTCCCATTTCTAATTCGTATACTCCGGCATTTTTCACGAAACCGCATACATAAACATAAATAGTCTGTTCCTCTGCGTCAGCTTCATACTCCGCATCGTAAGGTACGTCTCCGGTAAACTCCTCGAAATCATCGGTCGGTTCAAAGGTAATGGCTTTGTCGGCACATCCTGCCAAGCCAAAGCACAAAAACACTGCAATTAGCAGTGTCCCGTAAAAATATGAAATTCTATCTATTGCCATCATAGTCCCTTTCGGGGTTGCCTCTATGAAATAACAGCTAATCGCCAAACTGGGTTTCTATCTGTCCTGCCATCTGCTTAAGGCTCGTATCGACATCAGCTCCGCCCCATACCTTTGCCAGCAAAGACTCTGCCTGCATCCAATAATTCTCGGTCTCTATGAGCTTCGGCAAGGGAACGGAATGACTGTACTCCTGCATAAAAACTGATATAGGCGGATACTCGGTTGCAAAAATATTAGCGGAAACCTTTCCCGTAGTCTCGTATAAATCGGATGCGTACTCATTTACAAGGAAACTGGCAAAGCTGTTAGCCAAGTCCTTGTGTTCGGAATATCCGTTTACAGCCACTACCTTTGTGACCGACATGGAACGGCTTGCAAGCTCCTCATTGATGTCGGGAATAAGTGCAACACCGTAATCAAAGCTAAAGGTTCCGTTTTCTTTGGCATTTTCCAAGGTTCTGACAATATCAGTGGTTGCAATGGTAAAAATAATCCTTCCGTTGATGAAATCATCTACGACGGAATCATATGTAGTAGATTCCGAGGACATTGAGAAGAACTGATTAAGCGCTTCATATTCGCGCAGGCTCTTAACGGCATTCTCATTATATATATCAATCAAATCTCTGTTATCACCGCATTCTCCGCCGACGGATACAAAGTTTCCGAGTACCCAGTAATTGTAGAAAATATCGGATACATCCCACTCCATGACACCGTCAACACCTTCGGGGGCCGAAAATGTGTTAGCTATATTTAAAATATCCGAAACTGTTCCGGGAATACCGTTTTCATAATAATAGGTTGCGATTTCGTCCTTTTTCTCTTCTTCAGCAAGGGACTCATCATCAAGAATAGCCTTTATCTCTGCCGGATACTCGTTCTCTATTTCCGAATCATCCTCGTCATTAATTAATACTTCGGCATCCGTATCATTATTGCCGTTAAAAACATAATCCGCCTGCTGCCTTGCCCATTCCCACAAATATGTCTCGTTATAAATAAGGGCACTGCTTTCAAAATACATGGGATACCCTATATATTTACCTTTATATGTAATGGCATTGATTGCAGCATCAGAAAAATGTGAGCTGTTTATGATTTTGTCAGGGTCCGTTATTGAAGCACAAAGGCCTGAAAGATATACTTTTTCAAGAGATTCATTACTGACCAGAAATAAATCAGGCATATTTTCATTTGCCAGAGAAGCACTGTTTACCGCCTCTATGTATTCACTGTCAGCTATATATGAAGGAAGAATTCGTACTCCGTTCTCCTCACCATATTTAATGGATGCGCTGCTAAGATAATCCGAAAGAGTCTCATCCGAATACCAAAGTCGTATGGTTTCCTTGGAATCAAACCACGACAAACCGCCCTCACCCTCTTCGGGTGTGGCGATTGTCCCTTTACTTCCAATGTAACATGTTAATCCAAAAATCAGAACTAAAACCGCAAGAACCAGTCTCGTTTTAAAACTCATATATCAATTAAAGCCTTTCTCACTTTTCGTCCGAAATACATTCGTCCAAAATGTCAATCATTTGGTCGATGTCATCCGTTGTAATAATAAGTGAAGGAAGAAAACGTATGATATTGCTGCCGGCATTTATCAAAAGCAAACCTTTTTCCAAGGCGGAATTAATTATACCGTTTACGGGATGATCAAACAAAAGTCCCTGCATTAAACCGCAGCCTTTACGTTTTTCAATACAATCATATTTTGATACCAGGCCATTCAGCTTTTCTTCAAAATACGGAGAAATTTCCCTCACATGTTCTATTATATGGTTGGCAGAAAATAATTCAAGAACTTTTTCCACCGCTTTGGTTGCAAGAGGATTTCCTCCATAGGTTGTACCGTGGTCACCGGCCTTTAAGGATGCCTGCCCTACCTTTTCGGTCATCATAAAGGCGCCGACCGGAACACCGCATCCAAGTGCCTTGGCAGACGTCATAACATCAGGTTTTACTCCGTATCCCTGCCATGCAAACATATTTCCGGTTCTTCCCATTCCGCATTGAACTTCATCAAAAATCAGCAGAATGTCCTTTTCGTCACAAAGCTTACGAAGGTTCTCAAGGAATTGCCTGTTGGCTACATTTAATCCGCCTTCTCCCTGAACGGGCTCCAATACGATGGCGCAGGTTTTTGCATTCACCAGAGCCTTTACTGACTCGAAATCATTAAACTCAGCAAACTTCACAATGCCGGGAAGAGGTTCAAAGGCTTCCCTATAATGAGGATTGCCTG
This sequence comes from Lachnospiraceae bacterium, assembly GCA_045627085.1. Taxonomy (GTDB): domain Bacteria; phylum Bacillota; class Clostridia; order Lachnospirales; family Lachnospiraceae; genus RGIG10340. The sequence goes on from JAZQNB010000037.1 coordinate 74,550, forward strand.
TAATCGAAAGTGCTCCCAGAGTACGACCGTGGAAAGAATGATTCATGGTTATTATCTCATGGTCGCTTTCATGGTCCTTCATATATGCATATTTAACTGCAGTCTTAATTGCGCCCTCTAATGCCTCTGCTCCCGAATTGGTAAAGAACACTCTGTCCATGCCGGAGGCTTCCTTCAAAAGATGAGCTGCATTTATGGCAGGCATGTTGTAGTAATAATTTGAGGTGTGCGTGATTTTATCAATCTGCTCCTTAAGTGCATCATTATATTCCTTATTGTTATAGCCTAAGGCAAAAACTGCTATACCGGATACGAAGTCGAGGTATTTTTTGCCATCCGTATCATAGAGGTAAACACCCTCTCCCTTGTCCAAAATTACCTGATATCTGTTGTAGGTATGAAGCAAATCGCTTTCTGCCTGTTCAATATACTCTGCTGTAGTCATTTATTTATCCTCTATTCATCATCTGCTACAATAGCGGTTCCTACACCGTTATTGGTAAATATTTCAAGTAAAAGAGAGTGGGGAACTCTTCCGTCTAATATATGCACCCTGTTTACGCCGTTTTTGACTGCGGATGTGCAGTTGTTGAGTTTAGGAAGCATACCTCCTCCGATTAGTCCGCCTGAAATAAGAGCATCCGCATCATCGGCTGTTATTCTGGAAATAAAGCTGGATTTATCATTTATGTCCTTGTAAAGGCCTTCAATGTCGGTCAAAAATACCAGCTTGTCTGCTCCAACGGCTTTTGCGATAGCGCATGCGGCATCGTCAGCATTGATATTGTAAGTATTATAATCGGCATCCATTCCGAGAGGTGCAATAATGGGAAGGAAATCCTTTTCGAGCAAATCATAAAGAATCTGAGGGTCAACATCCTTAACTTCCCCTACAAAGCCTATATCCTGACCGTCTGAAAGCTTTTTCTCAACCTTTAACAATCCGGCGTCCTTACCTGAAATTCCGACGGCCTTAACTCCGATTTCTTCTACCATGGAAACAAGACTTTTGTTTACCTTATTTAAGACCATTTCGGCGATCTCCATAGTCTCGGCATCGGTTACTCTGAGTCCATTTACAAATTTAGCTTCTTTTCCCACCTTATTCACCCAACGGCTTATTTCTTTTCCTCCGCCGTGGACAATAATGGGCTTAAATCCGACAAGCTTTAATAAAGTAACATCCTTGATAACATTCTTCTGAAGCTCTTCATTGCTCATGGCACTTCCGCCGTACTTTACAACAATAATCTTTCTGTTGAATTTCTGAATATAAGGCAAGGCTTCAATCAGAACCTCTGCTTTTTTTAAACTTTCTTCCATAAATGTATCCATTACACTCTCCTTATGACCTGTAGTCCGCATTTATTTTTACATAATCATATGTCAAATCACATCCCCATGCGGTCGCTTCTTCCTTACCCTCATGCATGTCGACATAAACGGTAACTTCATCTTCCTTCATAATTTTCACTGCGATTTCTTCATCGAAGGCTAAAGGCGTCCCCTTATCAAACACCTTAAGTCGTCCGGCCTTACTGATAAAATACAGTTCAACATCATTTTGGTCAAAATCCGCACCCGAATAACCCATGGCACACAGAAATCTGCCAAAATTGGCATCGCAGCCGTATATTGCAGCCTTTGAAAGGTTAGAACCGACAATTGCTCTCGAAAGTGTTCTGGCATCATCCTTGGTCTTCGCGTTTATTACGTGAGCATCAAAGAGCTTTGTCGCACCCTCTCCGTCACTTGCCATCCTCCTTGCAAGGAATCTGCAAATGAGGAACAGTGCTTCCTTAAATGTATCGTAATCGGCATTCTCAGTTTCAATCTTCTTATTTTGTGCTTCACCGTTTGCCATGATTAACAAAGTATCATTAGTGGAGGTATCTCCATCTACAGTTATCATATTGAAGGTGTCCTTCACAACCTCGCTTAAAGCCTTTTGCAAAAGCTCCTTTGAAATGGAAATATCGGTTGTCAAAAATCCCAGCATCGTACACATGTTAGGATGAATCATTCCCGAGCCCTTGCTCATTCCTCCAAGTGTTACGGTTTTGCCGCCTGCCTCAAAGCTTACTGCCATTTCCTTATTAACGGTATCGGTTGTCATAATGGCCTTAGATGCATTTGTTCCCGCTTCAAGTGATGAATCAAGCAAGGTCGCCATAGTCTTGACACCGTTTACCAGCTTCATAATAGGTAACTGCATTCCTATTACACCGGTGGATGCAACCGCAACGGATTTGTAAGGAACATGTAAACGTGCCTCGACTGATTTGGCCGTAGCCTCGCAGGCTACAAAGCCTTCCTTACCGGTGCAGGCATTTGCTATTCCGGAATTAACTACAACCGCATGAAGCGGTTCGTTTGATTTCACTATATCCATATCCCACATTACACAGGCCGCTTTCACCTTATTGGTTGTAAAGGTACCGGCACATTCACAGGGTGTCTTTGAGAACACCATAGCCATATCGGTACGTTCCTTGTATTTTATTCCTGCCGCACACACGGCTGCCTCAAAACCTTTTGCAGCGGTAACTCCGCCTTTTATCACATTAATCATTTATACATCAGGCTCCTTATACATTATTTGTTAAAAGCTGTAATGTTTTCTTCATTCAGCACAAAATCATAATAATTCAAATCTTCCCTTTTTGTCCACCCTATGCATTTCCAAAATGCATTTCCAACGTCATTTTGGGTAAATGCTATCAGACATACTTTATTAATTTTCTCTTCCTTTAAGGATTTCATACATTCCACCACCATTGCCTTGCCGATTCCCAGCAGCCTGTAATCTTCCCTTACACATACATGATACAGGCAGCCTCTTCTTCCATCGTGTCCGCATAAAATCCCGCCGACAATCTCGCCATTCCCGTTTTTGGCAACCACACTGATTCCCGGATTTCTGTTAAGGAATCTCTCAACGCCTTCTCTGGAATCATCTATACTCCGGATGCCAAATCCATGTATGGTCATCCAAAGAGCCTTTAAACCTTCATAATCATCAATTGTCATTTGGGATATCTTGAAATCTTTCATAAAAACACCAATGCCTTTCCAAAGTTGCGTGTTATCTTTTGTAATGATACCACTTTTTGCATAAAAGTCCACCCTTTTTTTAATTTTTATACATAATCTACTATTTTTCTGCATATTTATGCAACCATTTATGCATTTTTTATTTCTGACATTTCAAAAGATAATCGAGAATTTATTAGTATTTATGCAAAAATAATGGATTTTTCTCAACAAGGTTGTGGAATATTATAAAGTGTTTATGCACTTTTATTATAAATATAGAAGACCATTCGCGACATTACGGATATCATTTCCAATATTAATCTGGCTGTAGGAAATATTACGGTATGTTTGGAGGAAACCAATTCCTTCCTGGAAGAAACCGTAATAAAAGAATTCGGAGAATAAGAACGAGCAGATGAAAACCGCTACCATCAAAAACACTGATATAGTTGATACGGTAATGACTAACGCTAAGAAGTTGAACGATATCTCCACCCAGTTCCAAATTGATAAATCTGATATGTAATTATCATATAAGACAAAAACCCGAAGTGACGGCTTCGGGTTTTTTAATATTGGGGGTACTACTATTTAGAGAATAGCTTTGCTTTGTCTGCTAAGTAATTCTAATTAGATTATATATTTGTATGTAGTAATTAACGTTATCTTTTTTATTTTTTAGTTTCTTTTTTTTATTTTTTAAAAAAAAGAATAAAAAAACCACGGGCGGGGTCCCATGGTTTCTAGAAAGTAAAGTTAAGGGGTACTAGTACTTTCTGTAACGAGGTTTATGATATCTCATTAATTTATTAATATCAAGTTGCTAGGACTATTTTCCTATTTTTGTTCACAAAATGTTATTTTTTGTTCACGCAATTAACCTTACTCATGCTATACTAAATATAGTTGTAACGGAGGATTAACAGATGATTTCCATAACGATAGAAAACATGAAAAACTTTATGAACGAAATGCTTTGCGGCAATCTTTTCGATGATTATCTGTTTGAGGAGGCTACAGTATTTGCTCTTAGCAATGTAACCTTTGACGGGCACATAAACCGTGAATTTTTATTAAGCGATCAGACGTATGATTATGACTTTCGTCCCTTCAGTGATATAAAGCCCATTCTGTTTGACCTGATAAAGGGGAAACGTGCTCCTCTGTATTTCAAATTTGTTCTTCACCTAAAGCCCGAGCTTTCCCAAAAGCTGTTAAGCGATTCCAATCAGGATTACGGATATGTCAAAAGCCTTATGCTGTGCATAAAATATGACGGTGGCAATGCCACCGTCACAAGCGGAGTATCGTATAATACCTTCGTTTTGGATAAGGAAGCTGACCGCATATGGGACAACTATCTCTCCGATTATCTGTCGTAGTTTACTTGCTTTCTTTATTTTTCCCTTTTATATTTATGATCCAAAGTAATAGGAAATAATAGACTATTACGGCGCCCAAGGTTATAAAGGTTGTAAGGGTTGATTTCGGAGCAATACCGACGATTAACAAAAGCGGAATTCCGAGTAATATTGCAAAGCTTGAACCGATAACCAGATTGTTGGCAGCCGGTGTTTTAAGCGCCGGGTCAACCTCACGAAGCAACAGGACACCGGATGAAATAGTACCGGTCATCATTCCATACATGGATATCAGCCCTTCATAGTAATAATCTCCGTACACCTTTTTGCAAACATATTTCAAATGAAGCAGGGTCACAATGGCGCCTGCCACTGCCATGAGTACAAAGGGCAGCCATAGTCCCGATAAATCTTCAATTTCAATCGAAGCAATTCCCGCAACTATCATCACATCAAATGCCAAACCGGAAATTCTATTTAACAGATAATTGTTCTGATATTGTCTGGTCATCAGCCTGGCTGCTTTGAGCCTGCTTAACAATTCTCTTGTCAAAATAGCTAATCCTGAGCCAATCATGAAATTAAATCCCCACAGCAAACCGTTTACCGTATTAGCAAGTCCCTCGGATATTGCTGAAAACAGGCTTGTAATGCCCCAAGTGAGGAGATATGTGGCTAAATATACCCCCAGAACAAGAGCTGCCTGAATGGAAAATCTGTCAATTGATTCCGAAATCGGGACTTCATTTTCGTGCTGGAAGGTATCAACCGTAACGGCTTCCTTCATAAGCTCACTCTTTGAAGGAATCTTACCGCGTTTTGCCAGTATGTTAATATATATTACACCGACTATGCAGGCACACAGATAACCTGCTGCCGCAATGGCAAGTCCAAAGCTTCTGCCTCCTGTAAAGCCCAAAGCTTCATAGGACGAACCTATATTATTGGCCTGTCCGGGTCCCTGTCCGTATCCCATTGGCAGTAACACTCCTGATGCCTTAAATAAACTCGGCATAACGGTATATGACAGTCCTATTGATATAATAAGACCGACTGCGCCCTGTATCATATACGAACCGACAATAATGGCTCCGCTTTTAAGACCTACCAAATCACCCTTTTTCCTGCCGGTTCTGTCCGGAACACGAAGCGACATTGCGATAAATCCAATTGCTATTCCGTGATATGTCACTATCTCCAGGAAATTTTCATCCGGAGTAATGATGCCTAAGAGCTTTGCTATAAGCAAAATAAACCCTGCCAAAACGGCTGTCGGCAACATTGTTTTCCTTATAAAAGGAATCTTTCTTTGCAAAATGTTTGCAATCAAAACCGTGATAAATATAATTCCCACCTGAATTATCACGTTCCACAGTTCTGTATTTGCTGCTGAATAATTCATAAACACCCCATTTCTACAGTAACAACTTCTCTTACTGTTCTGCTCCATTTAGTATATTGTATAAATACAAGTATTTTAAAGCACAGAATGCTTTATTTCCATGGATTTCCATGTGGGAATACTCCTCCCCCACATGTATCGTCATGGTGTTGCGTGAGAAAATGGCCACACCATGTATGTCTGAAATTTGAATCGAATCACCGCCAAAGACAACCCTGTCCTTATACGTCATAAGAGTGTCTTTTAATACGTCGGTAATTTCATGATTCTTTACAAACCTTATCTCCACTTCATCGCTAAACAAAAGCCCATCTCTTTTGATATAGCTTTCAATATACTCTCTTTGCCATTTGTCCCACTCGGTTATGCTTGCAGGAAATTTGATTTCAGTACTTAATCCGCTTACGTTTTGCAGCCGACCGTAATGTTCGGCGTCTTTCAAAAACACTCCTTTGAAACCGCATTTGCAGAAAATCGAATCGGAATCGGTCTGCATAAGTCCTATCTGTCTGCAGGCCGGGCATACAAAAAGCGTACTTTCCAAGCCTTTGCATAAATCTCTGCCCTTAAAGACAAGCTTTTCGCGATTGTTTGTTTCATAAGCATTTTCAAACAAATCACGATTTATAAGCGCAACGACCTCGTCATCGCCCATATTTTTTAATTCCTCAACCGAATAGGTTCCAACATGCTTTCCCGTCAGCCTGCCTCTTCTGTCCTTAAAGCTCCATCTGGGAGATGTGAAATAACCGCCTTCAATTCTGTATGTAACAAGAGGTATTCCGATTTTACGTGCCACCTTTCCTATGGAAGGATTTATTTCATAGGTTTCCCCGTTAAAGGAACGGTTTCCTTCAGCAAAAAGCGCAATGCTGTAGCCTGCGCGGGCTGCAACCATCATCTCCATCACAGACTTCGTTCCGGTTTTACCCTTTGTATGAAATATAGGTCTGAAGTAACGGATAAGCAGCTTCGACAAAAAGCCGCCTCTTACTATATTTTCACTGGCTACAAAATAAAGGAAATTGTCCGAAGCAATTCCTATTGATATCGGGTCCACATTCATATTGTGATTGCATAAAAGCAAATAAGGACCTTTAATCTTCTTAAGCGAATCATAGTGATAATTGTATCTTAAAATAAAAAAGGGCATGACAAGCGCGCGCAATATCTTATAAGCCGTCACATGGCGTCTATGTTCTCTTTTTTCCTTTTCCCTGTCTTTATTCATACCTCATCCTCGTCAAACTCCGCAGTCACATAAAAGCCTCTGGGATTTTCCACAATGCTTACCACCTTACCACTTTTACTTTTCAATCTTTTGTTAAAGGGAATATTAGGGCTCATGGCCAGTGACGGATCAATTGTATAATAGTAATTGCTGGGTAAAAGTCCCTCTGAAACTGTTATAGTTTCCCCTTCCGACAACAAGCCCGGCCGCTCCATTTTGAATTCGATATGTCTCATAATGTTTTGCCTTTCAATGCAAGTCTTTCAATTACATTATATCTCAAAATCAAGTGAAAAAAAATGCCTTCTCCATATATCCGGAGAAGGCAATAATTCTAAAGCTGATTACTTTTTGCAATTGCAAGTCTGTCCTTTTTAGCTATGTAAGTATCAAGTCCCTTTACAGGGTCATTAAATCTGCAGCCAATTGTCTTACGTCCGTTCTCATGCTCCTGCACTCTGACGACTACGCCAAACATGGTAAAGTTGAATTCTTCTTTGCGGTTATTTCCTTCCAGTACATCGGATAACACAACATGAATCAATTGATTTTTTCTTATTTTCAAGGAACCGTCGCAGGATATCGAAAATCCGGACACTGAAACATCCCTTATGAATACTTCTGCCGGCGGAGCTCCGAGTCCATAGGAAACCGTCGAATCAATTCCTATAATACATCTGTAAGCACCTCTTCGGTTAAAAGGTCTACCTGCCTTATTTGTAAGTATCTTGTAGCATAAGGTGTTATCGTTTCTTCGAAGGGTAAGAATAGTAGGATTAACAAATATCATTGGGCGGTCTCCCGGGCATATTGCCAAAAGAGAGGCTGTTATATCCTCTCCCTTAAAAGACACTATTTTATTTTCGTTAAAAACTCCCTCGGCAAGAATAAAGTGCCGATTGTCATTAACGCTTATTACATGCGATTCGAAACACATTTGGCTTCCCTTTATATCGACAAGGAAAGATAAAGGCGTTCCAACTTCCAGTTCATCGATTTGCATAAGGTTGCTCCTTGACACAAAAAAGCTGTTGACAAATATCCGTTGTCCCCCCTCGACAATAGATAAATAGCATACTAATGAACAGAAAAAATCGTAAATATTTATTTTTATGCCTCATACTTTGCGCTCTGCATTTTGATGAGTTCCTCGTCATCAAAATAATTGATGCGCATAGCACTTTTTACTTCCGAAAGAGTATCGGCTGCTACTTCTCTGGCAGCATCTGAACCCTTTTTCAAGATGTCATATACTGCAGGTATATCTTTTTCGAGCTCTTTTCTTTTGTTCCTAATGGGCTCTAAGGTTTCCTGCATTACGTTGTTAAGGAATTTCTTAACCTTTACGTCTCCGAGGCCGCCTCGTGTATAATGGTCCTTTAATTCCTGAAGATTTGCATAATCCGAAAGATATCTTTCGAAATGCTCCTCCTTACAAAATGCATCAAGATATGTAAATACACAGTTTCCTTCAAGATGTCCGGGATCGGATACCTGAATATGGGTCGGATCAGTGTACATACTCATTATCTTTGTTCTGACATCGTCGGCCGTATCGGAAAGATATATACAGTTGCCAAGTGATTTACTCATCTTAGCCTTTCCGTCGATACCGGGCAGTCTCATACATGCCTGATTTTCCGGCAAAAGCGCCTCGGGCTCAATTAGAACAGGCTTGTAAACCGTATTAAATTTATGAACAATCTCTCTGCACTGTTCTATCATGGGGAGCTGGTCTCCTCCAACAGGAACAGTGGTAGCTTTAAACGCTGTAATATCAGAAGCCTGGCTTATGGGATATGTGAAAAATCCCACAGGAATGCTTGCTTCAAAATTTCTCATCTGAATTTCGCTTTTTACGGTTGGATTACGCTGAAGCCTGGATACTGTAACGAGATCCATGTAGTAAAAGGTCAGCTCACACAGCTCGGAAATCTGAGACTGGATAAATATTGTAGCCTTACTCGGATCCAATCCTGCAGACATATAGTCAAGAGCAACCTCGATAATGTTCTGTCTGACCTTCTCAGGATTCTCAATATTGTCCGTAAGTGCCTGAGCATCGGCAATCATTATAAATGTCTTGTCATATTCACCTGAATTTTGAAGTTCAACTCTTCTTCTTAATGAGCCGACATAATGGCCTACATGAAGTCTTCCGGTCGGTCTGTCGCCTGTAAGAATGATTTTCTCCTTAGGGGTGACCGGAACATACGGCAAATCGCCACCAAGTGATTTTTCTTCAGTTAATATTTCGTTATCCTCAAACATAAAACTCTCCGTTCATTCGGCTAGTACTTTAGTCCTATTGGCTACTAACCTATACTATGGTATCACACTTATTTCAATTTGAAAACCCAAAAAAATTATTTTTAGTAACAGATTTTACGCAAGCGCTTTTCCTGTATAAAGCTGATAATACTTACCTTTTTGTTCCAGTAATTCCTCGTGCGTTCCACGCTCGATTATATGTCCCTGTTCGAGTACCATAATGCAGTCGGAATTCTGAACCGTTGAAAGACGATGTGCTATAACAAAGGTAGTTCTTCCCTTCATCAATGCATCCATTCCCTCCTGGACAATTCTCTCGGTTCTGGTATCTATTGAGCTCGTTGCCTCATCCAAAATAAGTGCCGGAGGATTTGCCACGGCGGCTCTTGCAATTGACAAAAGCTGGCGCTGTCCCTGACTTAAATTTGCTCCGTCTCCGGTGAGTATGGTGTTATAACCGTCCGGAAGCTGTCTGATAAAGCTGTCGGCACCCGAAAGCTTTGCAGCCGCAATTACTTCCTCATCGGTAGCATCAAGCTTGCCGAAACGTATATTGTCCATAACGGAAGCTGTAAATAAATGCGTATCCTGTAATACTATTCCCAAAGAGCGACGTAAATCGCCCTTCTTTATCTTATTGATATTTATGCCGTCGTAACGGATTTTGCCGTCCTGTATATCATAGAAACGGTTAATCAGATTGGTGATAGTGGTTTTGCCCGCTCCGGTAGAGCCAACAAAAGCTATCTTCTGTCCCGGCTTTGCGAACAGCTTTATATCATGGAGAACCATCTTCTCATCCGTATATCCGAAATCCACTCCGTCGAATACCACTTCTCCCTGCAATGGAACGTATGTAACCGAACCGTCAGCCTGATGATAATGCTTCCATGCCCATTTTCCTGTTCTTTCTTCACATTCTGTAAGTGCTCCGTCAACTTCCTTTGCATTTACCAGTGTAACATAACCGTCGTCAGTCTCAGGTGCTTCTTCCATCAAATCAAATATTCGTTTACCGCCTGCCAACGCCATAACAACTGAATTGAACTGCTGGCTGACCTGTGAAATAGGCATGTTAAAGCTTCTGTTGTAGGTTAAAAAGCTGGCTAGCGAACCTACGGTAAAACCGCCAAAGCCGGTAAGTGCAAGCAAGCCTCCAACGATGGCACATACCACATAGCTGAGATTACCCAGCTGTCCATTGATGGGTCCCATCATATTGGCAAATCTGTTGGCATTGTATGCGCTGTCAAAAAGTTTGTCATTGAGAGCTTTGAATTCTTCAATTGCCTTTTCTTCATGGCAAAAGACTTTAATCACCTTCTGTCCGCCTGTCATCTCCTCGATATATCCGTTAACCTTTCCCAAATCGGTCTGTTGTTCCATAAAGTACTTGCCACTTTTCTGCAATACATTTTTGGATACGTACAGCATCAGGCCTACCATGATAAGCGTTACCAGTGTAAGCAGGGGACTTAAGGTTATCATGCACGTCAAAACCGCAATGATGGTGATGACACTCGAAAACATCTGCGGGATGGACTGGCTTATCATCTGACGAAGGGTATCGATGTCGTTAGTGTATATAGACATTATATCTCCGTGCGAATGTGTATCAAAATATCTGATGGGGAGCGTTTCCATCTTCTCAAACATTTCATCACGAAGTCTTTTCAACGTACCCTGGGAAATATAAATCATTATCCTATTCTGAGCAAAAACCGCTGCAACACCTAAAAGATATATCCCTGCGATTTTAATAATTTCCCTTAACAACGGAGAATAGTCCGCCGCTTCCCCGCGTCCTACAGCCTTAACCATAGGTGTAATATATTCATCAATCAGAGTCTTGGTAAACATGGTTCCCCTTACCGAACAAAGAGTGCTGACAATGATGCATACAAAAATTAATATGAATCTGAAGGCATAGTTTTTCATGACAAACCCTAAAATCTGTTTGAAAACCTTGCCCGGATTTTCTACTTTTTCGCCCCCGAATTTACCTCTGGGGCCTCTTCCCATAGGACCCGGCATCAGCACTCACCTCCATTCTCATCAAAGTCTTTGTTACCACCGGTCTGAGCTTCATATATATCCCTGTAGATAGCATTGCTCTTAACCAGTTCGTCATGTGTGCCGACTGCATCTATGCAACCGTTATCGATTACAATGATTTTATCGGCATTCTGAATGGATGAAATACGCTGTGCAATAATGATTTTGGTGGTTTCCGGAATTTCCTGTGCAAAGGTCCTTCTGATTTTTGCATCCGTTGCAGTATCCACTGCGGAAGTGGAATCATCCAAAATCAATATCCTTGGTTTCTTTAGCAGGGCCCTGGCAATACACAGACGCTGCTTCTGACCTCCTGAAATGTTATTTCCGCCCTGTTCTATATGCGTCTCGTATTTATCCGGCATCTTTTCGATCAATTCATCCGCACAGGCAAGCTTGCATGCTCGTATGCAATCCTGTGTTGTCGCATTCTCGTCGCCCCACTTCAGGTTATCAATAATAGTACCCGAAAAGAGCACATTTTTCTGTAATACTACAGAAACATTATTTCTTAAGGTATCGAGATCATAGTCCTTAACGTTGATGCCACCGACCAATACCTCGCCTTCATTTGCATCGTAAAGTCGGCTTATAAGATTAACCAGGCTGCTCTTCGAGCTTCCCGTACTTCCCAAAACACCTACAACTTCTCCCGGTCTGATACTCAGATTGATATTATCGAGAACGGGTTTCTCACTGTTTACATTATATCTGAAGGTAACATTTCTAAACTCTATGGAACCGTCTTTAACCTCATAGACGGGATTTACCGGATTAACTATGGAAGGCTCTTCGTTTAAGACTTCACATATACGGTTGCCGGATGCAATTGACATGGTAGCCATTACAAATATCATCGATAACATCATGAGATTCATAAGTATGGTAATGCAATAAGACAAAAGACTCATCAGATTTCCTGTTGACAGTTCATTTTGAACTATCAAATGTGCTCCGAGCCAGCTGATACCGAGAACACATGCATATATCGTAAAATTCATGACAGGAGCAATATTCGCGATATTGCTTTCAGCTTTGACAAACATCCTGTAGATATTTTCCGAAGCCTTATGAAACTTGTCTATTTCATAGTCCTCACGTACAAATGCCTTTACAACGCGCTGAGCTGTTACATTTTCCTGAACCGAAGCATTTAATTCATCGTATTTCTTAAATACTTCACTGAAGTATTTCTTGGTTCTGTTCATTACGAGGACGAGTATCGTGCCTAACAAGACAACTGCTACCAGATATATCAGGGCAATCTTTACGTTGATTACAAAAGACATGACCATGGCAACCACAAGGCTTATAGGCGCTCTTACGCATATGCGCAGCAGCATCTGATAAGCATTCTGAATATTGGAAACATCGGTTGTAAGTCTGGTGATAAGTCCGGCTGTCGAAAACTTATCAATGTTTGCGAAGGAAAACCTTTGAAGCTTGATATACATGGCTTCGCGAAGATTTTTGGCAAAGCCGGCTGAAGCCTTCGCTCCGAATATTCCTCCCGCAAGTCCTGCGAAAAGACCAAGTATGGCCAGCACAACCATAACGGCGCCCATAATGTATATGTGCTTCATATCGCCTTTCTCGACTCCGTTGTCGATAATGGAAGCCATAACCAAAGGTATGAGCATTTCCATTAACACTTCAAACACCATGGCTATGGGCGTAATGATGGAATCTTTTTTGTATTCCTTTATATATCCTGCTAATGTTTTAATCATGGTAAAAACCTCTTCATAGTAAATATACTCTTACTATTTTACAAAATTGTAAGCATCACTACAATAAAAAAACCATTAAAAATGTGTGAAATGCTCCCAGATGTCCGGACAAAAAGAATGTCTGCTTGTGAAAGCAGACATTCCAAACCAATCATATACTTGAAGGGAGAGTAAAATTCGAACAAGTAAATCCTTTATCACAAATACTTAATCGAGCTTTATCATCAACCCAAGTATTCTCTTAACGCATCTCTCAAGATCCTGTCTTGTGATTGCACCCATATCATACGCCTTTTGGGTGCGTTCTGTAAAGCCTGTAGGCATTTTTATATCATTTCCTGCCAAAATTTCTTTGTAATGCTCACCTCTAGTCCACCAATCAGATGTAACCATGCCGTTAAAATGCCATTCATCTCTCAAAATTCCCTCGAGAAGCTCTCTGTTCTCTGAAGCACGGTGGCCGTTAATTACGTTATATGAGCTCATAATCGTCCAAGGGTCTGCTTCCTTTACAATAATCTCAAATACTTTCAAATAGATTTCTCTAAGGGCTCTCTCTGACAGACGTGAATCACAATGCTTACGGTTGGTTTCTTTATTGTTCACCGCAAAATGCTTTACGGAGGCAGCTACTTTATTGGATTGAATACCTCTTACGGCTGCAGCACCAAACTTACCTGCAAGTACGGGATCCTCTGAATAGTATTCAAAGTTTCTTCCGCACATCGGGCTTCTGTGAATATTAACTGCAGGTGTTAACCATATCTGCAAATTGTTTTCCTTTAATTCTTCTCCGCCGGCACGTCCGATTTCATAAGCCAAATCCGTGTTCCAGGTAGAAGCGATAAGCGTTGATGTGGGCCATGCTGTTGTAGGTATGCCACACTCCCATGAAAGTCTTACACCTGCAGGGCCGTCTTCCGTCATGACGGTAGGTATGCCCCACTCTTCCAGATTTCCGAAGCCGAAGGTATTGCCGACACCCTTGTTGGGCTGCCCGCCGACCAAATGGATAAGTTCATCAATGTCTAGCTGTGCAACAAATTCGTCCATTGTAATCTTGCCTTCAACTACATCCATAAGAGGATGTCCCTTATATGGATTCATCATAAATGCTCTGGACTTTTGTCTTACGGCAGGTATTATCGCTTCCTCCGTACCGGGCTCCATCTTCTCAAAAATGCAGGCATTTTTGTCGTTTAACTCACCCATCGGAAGCTCTTCATATGTTCCGTCGGAGAGCAGACGCTTTTTGATTGAGGTGGGTGCACATTTTGAAGTAAGCTGCAATACAACAGTGTCCTTCGAAACCGTATATTCATAGTCAGCTTTAATAGCATCACGAACATTTGAGCCGATATAGAAGCTGTATGCACCTTTTTCAAGGACGTATGCGGATTTCGCAATCTTGCCAAGGTCATCATAGGAAGCCATATCACTTATTCTGACAGCAAGACTTACCTGTTGGCTTTCACCGGGTGAAAGTAAATCTGTCTTTGCAAATGCCTTTAACTCTCTGGCAGGCTTCCTCAAGAGACCCTGAGGTGCTCCCGTGTAAACCGAAACAACATCCTTACCGGCATATTTGCCCGTATTCGTCACCTTCAGTTCTATCATTATAACGCCGTCTTTTTCTTTAAACGATACATCCTCATACTTAAACTGCGTATATGAAAGTCCGTATCCGAAAGGATATACTACTTTTTCTTTGGCTCCGGGTATGGTTTCAAAATATCTGTACCCTACATATATATCCTCTGTATAATCAACATAATCAAATGACTCATGGAAATTAGCCGTAGACGGATAATCATCAAGGCTTGCTGCATAAGTATCCGTCAAATGACCGGAGGGAGTAACTTCCCCGGTAAGGATTTCGGCAAGTGCAAGACCGCCTTCCATTCCTGCCTGTCCCATGTATATGGCTGATTCTATTCTGTCATCATTTTTAATAAACGAAGTGTCTATTATTCCACCGATGTTGAGGACAACAACAACCCTTGCGAAATTATCACATACTTTGTCAATCAGTTCTTTTTCAGTTTTGGTTAAATAGAAATCTCCGTCGGGGAAAATCTTACCTGCTGTTTTAGGCATACTGGTCTCAGATTCCCAAGGATTATACTCTCCGTTCCACTCGATAGCCGAGCGGTCCCAACCTTCTCCCGAGAACCGGCTTATGGTAATAATGGCTGTATCGGAATACTCCTTAGCCCCTTTAAGCATGTCTGCGGGGAACGCAGCTTCCTCCATCATTCCGGGTGCCGAGCCTGTCTGATACTTGCCGTCTACAAAATCCTTGTAATATTTAGCAACAGGCTCATATATTTCTACAGCGCCTTCAAGAAGCTTTAAGCCGTCATAAATATTACGAACATATTCACAATAAACATCTCCGCTTCCGCCGCCGCCTTTTACATAATCAAATGTACCCTTTCCAAATAAAACGACCTTTGTTCCTTTTTTCAAAGGAAGTACTTCTTTTTCATTTTTAAGAAGAACCATTCCTTCTTCTGAAGCCTTTTTGGATATTTCTATATGCTCCTTACAAGCAGTTACTCTTTTCTCTCCATAGAGTGGCAGATTCGGTTGGAATCTTGCTCTTGCCCATTTAACCATTTCGTCCTCTTTCCGGGAATTACCCTTACTTTATTTTTTCTCAAATACTACTTTATCCAATCTGAAATCAGCCGCATTTGCCGTATTGTTCATAAATTTGAATTCATATGCACCTTCATTTAATGTAACCTCCAGTGAAAAGTCCTCATATGTATTCATATCAGCGGTTTTTTTCATCGGCACCGCCGTCTTGTTGGCATTGCCGTCATCCGTTATGGAGCCTTCGTGATAGTATATTTCAACAGTGTCTGAATCCTTAGCTGCTGCTATATAAAAATGCAGGGTGTATTTGCCTGCGCCCGGTATCCAGACATTCCATTTGGTGTTAGCCCACTGACCGCCCCAGTTTTCAACAAAGGTCAGATTGTTCTCATTGCCTGTCGTAACAAGGTAAGAATCTGAATTATAAAATTCGCCTTCCACCACATAATTGGTACTTTCAAGGTCAATCATGCCGTCCTTAAGAATAACCTTCTCATCCCTTTGCGGTTTCTCATTAAGTACAACCGTACCTTCCTGTTTGATAGTAGAACCGTCTTTCTTAAGCCCTGTTCCGTATTTGAATAAGACTGCGGAATCATCATTAAATTTCTCATTAATATTTTCCGCATACCAAGGCCAGGTAAATGTCAGGGTTGCGTTAAAATCATAATCACCCAACAAAACATCAGCCATTCCTTCACCCTCGGTTCCGGGAAGCCATGCTTCTATAATGGCATCAAATTTATCAATGTAATCTGCAATTGTTACCGGTCTTCCCGTCATCAGTAAGAGGATTACCGGTTTGCCCTCTTCACGGGCCTTTTGCAAAGCATCGGAAGCAATGGTTATCATTGCTTTATCATTGTCATCCACTAAAAGTGTGGAAGCACTTCTGTCGCCGTACATTTCCGCATACGGGCTTTCACCTGCCACTACGAGATATGCGTCAGCATCTGCAGATAAATCGCTTCCGTCGTCGCTGTAAGTAATGGTTCTACTCCCTGCCGCTTTCTCTAAGGCCTGAAGCAATGTAGTGCCTTCAGTTATGTTTCCGTTTGAGCCCTGCCAGGATATTGTCCAGCCTCCGCACTGTGAGCCGATGCTGTCAGCCTTTTGTCCGACAACAGCAATCGATTTGGCTTTCTCGAAAGCCTTCATGGCCGGTTTGCCATTAATATTGACGTTGGTAAGAAGTGTCAGGCTTTCCCTTACGGCACGTCTTGCGATTTCCCTGTTTTCATCTGCTCCGAAATTCGAGGTGAGTCCGTTTTGGAATTCCTGTCCGTTGACATCTTCAAATAATCCGGCCGCAAATTTGACATAGAGAATACGTCTTACGGCATCATCTATTCTTTCTTGCGAAATAGTTCCTTCGGCTACGTTTTGTTTAATATATTTGATACAGTCTTCCCAGTTGTAAGGCTCCATCAGCAGATCAACACCGGCATTAACCGAATTGGCAACCTGCTCCTTTAAGCCCTTTCCCGAAACCTGTTCAATTGCGTTGTAGTCTGAAACAACAAGACCTTTAAAGCCCAGTTCTCCCTTCAGCACTTCGTTAATCAGATAAGAATCCTCATGGGTTTTCAAGTCGTTAACGGAAGTAAAGGAGGGCATAACCGTAAGTGTTCCCGCATCGACAAGAGCTTTGTAGGGTTTTAGCAAAGTCTCGTGTAACAGCATTTCCCACTCATCAACACTCATTTCCACATTGCCCTGATTCTCACCATTTACGGTGTAGCCTTCGCCTATGTAATGTTTGGCAGTTGCCAAAACATGTTCGTCATTTAAATATTCTTCACTCTCAGGCTCTCCCTGCAGTCCTATAACAAGAGCCTTTGAAAGGCGTGCCACATCATCGGCATTTTCACTGTAGCACTCATAGGTTCTGCCCCATAATTCATTTTGGGCGTTTCCAAGGCACGGTGCAAATGTCCACTGTGCTGCCACTGCTCTGACCTCTTTTGCGGTCGCGATTCCGATTTGAGTCATGAGTTCTTCATCGGAAGCTGCTCCAAGTCCTATATTGTGAGGAAATACGGTTGCGCCGTAAACATTATTGTTTCCGTGCACTGCATCAATTCCGTACAATACCGGTATTCCCAATCTCGACTCAAGTGCTGCCTGCTTAATATTGTTCAAATGAGTATTCCAGTTTTCAGCCTTATTACCTGAAACAGGTGCGGAGCCTCCACCGGATAATACAGAACCTATACCATATGTTTTAATCTGCTCAAGTGAGATTCCGTTCTGTTCCGGCTGAACCATCTGTGCAGCCTTTTCCGTAACAGACATCTGTGCCATTAGAGCATCAATTCTTTCCTCTATCGGTTTGGAAGCATCCATGTAGACCGATTTATCCGCTTCGGGTAAATTCAAATCCTCCATGGCTTCTATCTCATCTGTTTTAACTGTAACCTCTGCCCCCGTATCTTCGCCCGATACCCAGTCGGGAACTATTGCAGAAGGTGCCTGATTTTCGAAATCCTTGTCACCAAAAACGTTTTTATTTGTCAGCAAAAAAATAACGCCAATTATTAATGCTGCGGCGATTGCTGATATGACTGCCAATGCCCTTTTTGAAAGTTTCATCTGTCATACCTTCCTTTTCCCTATTTATATATTATATTACAATAGATAATATTAAAAAACTATAGTCAATATTTTTAAAAAAGTATCTTTTTTTTGGGTAATTTGACGAGTGGCAGACTTTAAAATAACAGCCCGGCTCATAAAAGCCGGGCTGAAAGCTATTTGCTCTTGTAGATGATTCCAACGGTTCCGGGTCCGCAATGACTCGAAATAACGCCGCCGGCCTCACAGATAATTATTTCTTTGAACACATTAAGGCTCTTTGTGTAATTGTACACGGAATCAAGCATGTTCTTATCCATCATGGGACCGATAATAAAGGCCCTCGCAGGATCTGCATTCTTAATGTCTTCTTCCTGATCCATGAAATATTCAAGGGCTGCCTTTTCGATTCGTCCACGATACTTTTTGCTTGCACCCATAACTCCGTTGTTTACCACAATTGTGGGATGAAGCTTAAGCGTGCTGCCAAGCATGGCTGCCAAACCGGAGCATCTTCCGCCTCTGTGAAGATATTCAAGTGTATCAACCACAAAGCTGCATCTTACCTTGTCTTGAATGCTTTCGATTTCTGCTACGATTTCTGTCGCGCCTTTTCCTTCCATGGCAAGCTCCGCTGCAATGACAGCCTGAACAGCTATTCCACCGGAAAGATTGTGTGAATCAATAACATGAATTCTGTCCGAAGCCTCAAGTTCTTCGGCTGCAAGTCGCATTACACGTCCTGAAGAGCTCATGCTCTCAGATATGCAAAAAGCAACTATATCATTTCCTTTATCCAATTCCTGTTTGAAAAGATTAATTGCATCATCTATGGATGGTGCACTGGTTTTGGGTGTGCACTGGTTAGCATCGGCCCAGCTGAAAATCTCTTTGTTGGTAATTTCAATTCTGTCAAGGTACTCGTTTTCTCCAAGTACAACATGAAGCGGCAAAATTCCTATGCCATATCTGTCACAAGTTTCCTGTTCAAGGTCACAGGTGCTGTCTGAGATAATTTTGACCATACGTATTACTTTCCTTCTCTGATTTTATCTATTATTGCATCATAAGCTTCCATAACCCTCTTATGATTTTCTGAAATGTATTTTTCATCGCCGTCCTTTGCTGCCTGCTCCAATTTTTTTGCTTCTTCGGATAAATTCTTTGCTCCGATATTAAGCGATGTACTTTTCAGTGCATGCATAAGTATAGCATATTCTTTGTAATTTTTGTTCGTAAATTGTAAATTTAATTCATCTGATTTTGATTCTGCGGCAAAAAGGTGGCGAACCTCCTGATAAAAGCCTCTGTCCTCACCCATATACATCAATCCCAGCTTCTCATCTATATACGTGAGGGATTCGGTGTCCTGCGTTTTCACTCTGTCTTTAATATCAGAAATGCCGAGTTCATTTGCATATTCTTTAAAATCAGCGCTTTTTACCTTTTTCTCCGACCCACTTTCCTCAATAAGCTCTTTGGGCAGGTACTTATACAGCATTTCTTCCAGGGTTTCTCCCTTGACCGGTTTGGCTATATAGTCCGTAAAACCGGCTTTTAAATATTCCTCTCTGTCGCCTGCTATGGCATTTGCGGTAAGGGCAACGACAGGCGTATCCTTACACAGATGTTCGATTTTCTTCATCTCCATAAGAGTTTCTATTCCGTCCATCTGTGGCATAAGATGATCCATTAATATCAAATCATAATGCTTATTCTTAATCTTGTCCAAAGCCTCATGTCCGCTTTCCGCGAAATCCACTTTGATAAGAATCTGCCTTAACAATCCTCTGACCACTTCAAGGTTCATGATAACATCATCGACTGCTAAAATTGTTGCCCCCGAAGCCGTAAATTTCTCGTGATATTTTATGCTCTTTCTGTTCAGATTAAGGGCGTCCTTATATATGATGCCGATTTTCTCAAAGGATGAATTATTAACTCTGGCCGTTGTTTTCTGAGGAATCTCCACAAAGAATGTGGAACCATTACCGGGTTTGCTTTCAACCCTGATGTTTCCTCCCATCAGCTCCACCAGCTGTTTGGTAATGGGAAGTCCCAGGCCTGTTCCTTCTATAGTCTTGTTTTTCTTTTGATCCACACGTGCAAAGGAGTCAAAAATCCGCTCAACGTTCTCAGCGTCTATACCGATTCCGGTGTCTTCCACGGATATTTTAAGCAACAATTGTTCAGGGTCTATATCCTTCCAGCCCACGCCAATGGTAACATAGCCTTTTTCGGTATATTTGACCGCGTTAGTCAGCAAATTGATTATTATCTGTCGTACCCTTCCAATATCACCTATAAGCATAAGAGGAATGGATGGATCGTTTATTATTTTGAGATCCAGGTTTTTGTCAAGTGCCCTTTTGGCAACCAGGCTGTAGCAGTCGGTTAACAGCTCGCTTAAGTTGTATTCGGAATCTATCAAATCCATCTTGCCGGATTCAATCTTGGAAAAATCCAAAATATCATTTACTATGGATAGCAGCGAATTTCCGGCATTCTGAATATTCAGTGCATACTGTTCCTGATTCTCGGAAAGATTTTCGCGAAGAAGAATCTCATCCATTCCCAAAATGGAATTGATGGGGGTACGGATTTCGTGAGACATATTTGCCAGGAAGACGCTCTTGGTAAAATTGGCTTTGTCAGCAGCATCCTTGGCTTCCTCGGCTTCCATCTTGGTCTTTTCCAGCTCTTCCATGGTGTCTATCAGCTTCTGATAATCAGGTGTCTGCAAGGTAAAAAACAGCATTACGATACCAAGGGACATCGTATACATGGACAAAAGTACATTCGGCAGGAAAAACAATTGAATAAAGGCTCCCGAAAAAGCCACAAATATATAGATTACGACAGATGTTTTCTGCTTCTTGGAAAAGCCCGAAAAGCTTCCAAGCATAGCCCATACACTTAAAAGATAATACAAAAACGGGGTGGCATAGACCAACAGATATAGAGGACCGTGAACATATTCCCCGGTATCAGATACGGAAAAAACATATCCGCTGAATATATTATGAATTATCATTATCATAAAAACAGCGCCTAAGAGCTTACTCAGCATATAGGCGGGGTTTAACTGCGTCTTTTTATATTTAATGTAAAATGTATACTCGACAAAATACATTCCGAACAAAAGGGCGCAGGCAAAGTAAAGAGAATTAACTCCTGTTACTATCCATTTGGGCAACATATAATAATAGTTTATGCTTAAAGCTCCCAAAACGTCATTAAGTTCGGCAAAAAAAGCCGTAAGAACCAAACGCTGAAATATCCGATTTACTTTTACGATTCGGGAATACTGCAATCTTGTGTAAAGGTACAGAATCCCCACAAACAAAGCCGCTCCAAGCTCATACTGATATGTATACTTCATTACTTTTCCCCTCTGAAAGTCATTTTATTCTTGCATTTGCTCTAAAAGCTTTTCATACTCCGCTACGGGCAGAGGTTTTGAAAAATAATACCCCTGAATGTCATCACAGCGAAGCTCTTTCAAAAATTCCAGCTGTTCCTTTGTTTCCACACCTTCGGCCGTAATATGCAGTCCAAGGTTCTGTCCCAGCCTTGTAATATAGTTTAACAGCTCCTCTCCTTTTTCATCGCCGATGTAATCAATCAGACTCTTATCTATTTTCATTACATCAAAGGAAAGCTTGTTAAGTGCCGACAGAGATGAAAAACCGCTTCCAAAATCATCGAGCAGCATTCTGAAGCCGGCCGCATGGAATTTCTCTATTAAATTCTCCAAATCCGGATTGTTAATCGTAGCGCTTTCCGTTATCTCAAGCTGAAGATACTCAGGCTTAAGTGAAATAGCTTTGGGAATAGCGCTGTAACGGTCTGCCACATCTCCATAATACAGACTGATTCTGGAAATGTTTACGGAAACCGGAAGCACCCTTTTGCCCTCGGAAAGCCACTTCTTCTGCTGGTTACATACAGTTTTGAATACATATTCATCTAGCTGAGGTATCATTCCGTTTTTCTCAAACAGCGGAATAAATTTAGCCGGTGGTAATACTCTGCCGTCTTCTGCACGAAGTCTGACCAAAGCCTCCGCTCCGACAATTTTCTCTATGCAGGTGTCATATTTAGGCTGATACCATACCTCATATCGGCCGTTTTTAATGGCATTGTCAAATTCGTCTTCTATTATCTTGTCCTGCAACAGACTCATGGCATCTTCTGCTTCATAGAACGCATAATGAATGTCACGGCGATTCTTTATCTTATTCTTGGCCTGAATTGCTTTTCCGTAATTGGTGTCCAAGTCGTCATAAAAATCATACAGATATACACCGAAGACGGGGAACAGTCTGGGCACCGTGAGTTCGTCAGCTATCTCCGTAATTCTGTTAACAGCCGTGTCAATCCTCCTTGCAGCTTCCTCATCATTCTGTGCATGAATGTACATGATAAATCTGTCAGCATATACTCGTGCCAGCAGTTCACCTTCCGTCAAAAGTTCATCCAAAACCGACCAGACACTGATAAGTGTCATGTCTCCGACTTCAGCGCCACATGAGTTGTTTATCACTTTGAAATCAACCATGTCCATAGCCACTATATATCCGTGTTCCGGCTTAATCTTTTTGATTTTCTCTCTGAAGGATGCAAGATTATCTCCGCTTGTCAGTTCATCGGAATATGCCAGATAGTAAAGCTCGCGTCTTTGACCTCGGTAGCTGCTTATATATGCCATAATCGTGATAAAAGAAATCACAATTGTTATAACAAACATAAAGGAAACGGAAGCAAACAGTTCATTTATCGAAGCACTCACCATGTCAGCAGGAAGAAGCGTAAACATGTATGTTCCTTCCCAATTTTCATCCAGTCCGTTTATCTCCTGTCTGGTAACCGGCATTACACAGAATTCACAATCCATAAACAGCTTAACCGAGCCTGTCAGAATGGCATCTTCCTCTATGGCTGTTTTAATCTTTTCAACGGCTTCGTCACCCTCTTCAAAATATGTATCAAAGAACTCACTCATATTTTCATATTCGGGTATCTGTTCATCCACCGAATGAACCAAAATCCAGCCCTCCGAATCAAACAGATAAGTAAAGCTTCGGTCGTTATAAAGATTGTACGTAATGGCATCAGCTATCCATCCGTCATCCATATCTGCAAATAAAAAAGCGATTACTTCCTTGTTTTTATCCTCTACCTCGCATCCGAAATGCCAGATATTCGCACTTTCCTCGCACTTTAAAACATAGCCGTAATCGTTTATTTTAACCACATTGTCCCCATAGAATCTGTCAAAAGACACATCTGGAACAGAATTATCACTTGAAAATATCTTTCCATCCTTAAAGCAGATTCCTATACGTGCGAACCCATACTCATCCAAGAGTGCTTTAGTATGTTTAAACAATTCTTCGGGATTTTCGTTATCGAGAGCTTTATCGTCCGCAATGCTTTGCAAAACCCTAAACCGTTCCTCAATCAGAGAGCACAGCTTATCCATTGTCTGAGTGCAGGCCTCAGTCATGACATTGTAAGAATTCTCTACGATTTTTGCCTTTAGAAGATTGGAACAGTAATGGGCGACAACCATCATCAATATTAAAGCTGTGATTACTATTAATACTGATCTTCCTGTATTTCCTCGTCTACGCATAATGATTCTCCCTACAAACAGGTAAAAGAAAAATATCAACTTATATCGTAAGGTATATTTAATTCATTATACAGTATTATTTGCATTTTTAAAAGTAATTTTCTGAAAAAAAGGCAAAATAATGTTATTTTTTAGTTATTTTATTCGTCCCAAAGGGGTACAAAAGCAATATTTAAATCCACGTCCGTCTTAATTCCATCCACCTTGCCCTTTTCGGAATACTGCCACATATCATAATCATAGGGGTAATAGAAGTCATCGTTGTAGCAGGCATACCACTTTGGATATTTCTCCAGCCGTTCAAGCTCCAATAAAGCTATCGCCATTTCGGTATTAAAGTATATCATCGGGCGGTATCCCGCGTGCTCGATTTTCTCACAAAAGCTGATAACCAGGTCCGTTCTGGTTTGAGGATCCAGTTCATTCATTCTTGCAGAGGAATCAGCCACTTTCTCGACATCAACGACCACCGGACAGGTTATGTCATACCCCTCCATCATCGTAAAAAGCATCTGTGCCTCTTCTTCTACCTCTTCCTCACTTAATGCCTGTGTGAAGAAATACACTCCTGTCTTTATTCCTGCCTTTGTTGCGCCTTTGACGTTTTGGGTAAAGGTTTCGTCCTCAACCAGCTTTCCTTCCTTTCCGTAGCCTCTGTAGCCGGCACGGATAATCGCGAAGTCAACTCCGTCTTTCTTTACCTTTTCCCAGTCAATTTTACCCTGGAACTTGGAAACATCTATTCCTTTGAACGAGTCGTGATTTTCTCCTATATAGCTGTAGGCTCCTTTATTATCCTTGGCAAAATCCTCGATTTTAAAATCATTGTGAGCTATATCATCCCTGATTGGCGAGAATATATATCTTCCGGAGCTGACAATTATTATGTCATCAGGAAAATACGGCTTTATGGTATCCAGTGTTCCGTTCCCGTTTATCAGACTGTCCTTTATCTCTGTAAGGATTTCCTCCCTGCCCAAGACCTTTGCCTCAGCCTCTTTTAAAAGAGCATCGTTTTGGGCCTGTTCAAGCATGGCCTCCACTTCTTCCCGTGAGTAAACTCTTTCAGGTTTCTCCGTGCTTTGGGGCATAAATAAATCCTTGCCGTAAAGAGTTATCGCTACCATGCCTATTACCGTTATAATCAGCAGGCACAAAAACACCGTAAGCATTTTCAATATAAACTGACTTTTACTGTGTCTTTTGCGGTTTGTCTTCTCCTCAGCCTTTTCCGCTTCAAGTTCAAATTCTTCATCATATTCCAAATTCATTTTTTCTCCCCTTTATAGAAAAGCGGTGGGGCCACAGGTCTCACCGCTTAGTAATTAATTAGGATTATTTTCCATTATCTGTATTAAAGAATCTATATATCTTTGGCTGTTACGCGCCTTTTCCGTACCGGGGAAAAGCTCTATTACCTTTTCGTATACAGCAACTGCATCCTCGTTGGAAGAGCCGTTTTTGCGATAAGAATTTCCCAGATTAAATAAAGCATCTCCGTTTGACGGGTCATAGTATACCGCTTTTGTCAGCAAATCGATTGCCAAAAGATAATCTTCGTTTCTGTATGCCTGCATTCCGTCTTCGAAATAACCGTTTCCGATTTCGGGGCCAATGCTCTCAAATAAAGCTTCATACAGGGCATTGAAGCTGCCTGAGGTTTCTTCAAGGTCAACCTTTACCGAAAGCTTTTCGAGTTGCTCTGCAGTAGCACTCTCATCTGAATTATTAATGTAGTCGGCAGCAATATCAAGCAGCATATCTATTTCTGCAAGTGTTCCGTTTTCTCCGACAACGCCTTCAAGTTCTCCGGAAAGTGCGGCATAATCATTTTGAAGGGATTCTATTACGTTTTCCAAATCCTGAACCTTTGCGGTTTCAGCTGCCAGATTGTTGCTGATTTTGTTTGCATTTTCGTCAGCCTCGGCCTTTGCACCGGCGACAGCGGCCGGCACACCTAAGAAGTACACAACGCCTGCTCCCAGCACAAGACCTATCAGAATGTTGATAAAGGTCTGTCCGATGGAGCTCTTCTGTTCCTTTACATTGAGTGGCTGAATTATTACTTCATTGTCGTGCATGACACGAACGGCTTCGTCCTTTTTCTTGCGTCCGTTTGTCTTTACCGATTCGTCGGGAACAAGCATAGACTCAATCTCAGACATGTACTTAAGTGCCATGGTGTTATTTTTATCTATTTCAAGGCACTTTTTAACCTCGCGCTCCGCTCTTTCCCAATCCTCCGCATCAATGCACAGCAAGCCTAACAATAAATGTGCACGAATGAATTTGGGATTAAGGGAAAGGACCTTCTTTAACTGCAAAATAGCCAAATCGCGACTGTCCTGCTCGCAGTACAGAAGTGCCTGATTATATTTCTTTATGGTCTGATTAAGTGCATCCAGTCTGGTTGCATTGTTTTGAATCATTCCAATATAATCATCAGCCATGTTTTTCTGCGGTCTGATGTTTTTGCTGATAACCCATTCACTTAAAGCAGCCACGACCTCGCCCATCTCAAAATAGACAAGTCCCAGCAAATTTCTGGCTTCTATGTTATTCTTATTAAATTTAATGCTCTGTCTCAAGCTGTTTACCGCGCCGGTCAAATCACGTACATTTGCTTTTTCCAAGCCTTCATTGTAATACATGTTGGAAACATACATGATTTTCTTATATATGGAAACATCCGCTCCGCAAGCCGTGCAATAGTTATGCTCTGACAAATCGCATCCGCAATTATAACAAAACATCTGCTTCCTCCCTATTGCCCGTCTTTTTTATCGTTTGCTTCCTTTACCATCTTGACGAGAATATCTGCCATATCCGTCAAATCCTGATTGTAAATGGCATCCTCCACGTCTTCGATTTCCAAGCTTGGATGAAATTTTTTCAGTTCTTCTTCGAAATTAATCATTCTGCTCTCCGTTTATAAATCCCTGCATATGGCCAAAATCTCACCGACCAGATAGAGACTGCCGACCACATACACCCGATAATGATTTGCTTTTGTGATAGAGCTTAAAAATGCATCGCGGACATTTTCATAAACGCCTTCACACTTTGGAGCATAATCACATTGCTGTGTAAGCTTTAAAAAACACTCCCTTGCGCCTTCGGCATTTAAACCACGGTTTGTATCTACACCTGTAAAAGCTATATTGTCAAAGAGTCTGCTATCGACAATTTCCTTAAGCATATTGGGATATTCTTTATCCGCCATCACGCCAAACAGAAGAAATCGTTTTCCTTTATAGCCATCGTTTGAAACGCTTCCCAAGAATTGTGAAACCCCGTCAGGATTATGTGCTCCGTCAACATACACGTTTTCAAGCACCTCCTGCATTCTGCCAACCCAGTAAAAATCAGCAATTCCCTCTCTTATTGCCGAGGCATTAATCAGATTCTTATAGTCGGTAAACTCGAGCGCGGATACGGCACAAGCCGCATTCATCGGTTGATAGCAGGCTATAGAATTTACAGTCGCCCTAACATTACCATAATACCGATTATGTAAAGAAAAATCAATTGATTTTTTATTAATTTCTTCTATGGAAAAATCCTTTTTTGACACTCCCACAAACGGTGCCGAAAGCCTGCTGGCAAAAGCGGTTATTACATCGGTAACAGCCTTTGACGTCTCCCAAAAGACTACAGGCGTATTTGCGGCAATAATTCCTGCCTTTTCCGAAGCTATCTTCTCAAGAGTGTCCCCAAGATACTCCGTATGGTCAAAGGAAATACTTGTTATCACCGAAACAACCTTATTTCTGACCGCGTTGGTAGCATCAAGTCTTCCGCCCAAACCCGTCTCTAAAAT
This sequence comes from Lachnospiraceae bacterium, assembly GCA_045627085.1. Classification (GTDB taxonomy): domain Bacteria; phylum Bacillota; class Clostridia; order Lachnospirales; family Lachnospiraceae; genus RGIG10340. The sequence goes on from JAZQNB010000037.1 coordinate 102,269, forward strand.
GACATAATCGGTTGGATTTTCGCCATAAAACACCATAGCCATAAAAAACAGAAATTCAAAGAAGGAAGGATGATAGCCTGCCTTATCCATCAAAAGATATACCTTCATAAAGCATCCGTAAAAGGATTCTTTGTCAATCATTTCCCCGTTTAGGGTTATCCGCTCTCTTATATCCGTCAGGTGAGGTGACGTAAAAAGGGCAGTCGAATATCCTGCCCTTTGTAATATTTTCTCCAAGAAAGTACATACCGAGCCTTTGCCGTTGGTCCCCGCGACATGAATGATTCGCATTTTCCTGTCAGGGCTTCCGAGCAAATCCAGGAAGGCTACTGTTTCCTCCATGGTGTGCTTTTCGGTAAACTTTGGAATTTCCATTATGTAATTGACTGCCTCATCAAAATTAACAGGCGCTTGCATTATCATTAACTCCCTGCATGACCAGATTATAGTAGGCACCTTTTTTAGCCATCAGTTCTTCATGGCTGCCCTGTTCAAGTATACCACCATTGTCAATGTACATTATCATATCACATTCTCTTATGGTTGATAACCTGTGGGCAATAATAAAGCTTGTTCTGCCCTTAAGCATCGAATTAAGACCCTTTTGCAAAGCCCGTTCCGTCTGGACATCGATAGAGCTTGTAGCTTCATCCAGGACAAGAATTGCCGGGTCGGACAGCAATGTCCTGGCAAAGGATATGAGCTGTTTCTGTCCCTGTGACAGCATTGCTCCACGCTCCTTCACCTCAGTATCATAGGCCTTTGGCATATTCATTATAAATTCGTCTGCGCATACCTTGTCCGAAGCTTTTCTTATCTCGTCATAGGAAGCATCCAGTCTTCCGTACCTGATATTGTCCTCGATGGTACCCGAGAAAATAAAGGAATCCTGCAGCATGATACCCATCTGACTGCGCAGTGAATGCAGCGTAACCTTGGAAATATCATTACCGTCTATCAGAACACGACCGTTGTTAACATTGTAGAACCTGGATATCAGATTGACTATTGTACTCTTTCCTGCTCCTGTAGGTCCTACTAAAGCCACGCTCATTCCGGGCTTTACGGTAAAGGACACATCATGAAGCACCTCGGTCTCCTCGTCATACGAGAAGGATACATGTTCAAAGCATACCTCGCCTTTAATCGGTGGAAGTTCATAGGCATCCTCTGCATTATCCACGGTAATTTTCTCGTCCATGGTTTCAAAAATTCGCTCAAGATATGCAATATTGTTGATGAAATCGTTAAAAATATTGCCCAGGTTGGATATGGGAAGCCAAAAGCTTGAAGCATAGGAGGAAATGGCCACAATGGTTCCTACCGACTTATCCCCCTGTCCGAACACCAGCAGTCCGAACACAAATATGGCAGCCCTTACAAAAACCGAAATAGTATCAATTCCCGGCCAGACCATGTTGGAATATTTTACGGCTTCATGCCAGGTATGACGGCAATCCTCCGTCAAATTAAAGAAGTTTTTGGCATTTTCATTTTCTCTGGCAAAAATCTGCGTGATTCTTGCTCCTACAATATTTTCCTGCAGATATGCATTCAAATTGGAGTTTTTATTGGAAACCGCCTGCCATGCCTTTCTCTGTTTGTTTTTAATCCAAAACATAAACACGGCAAGGATGGGAACGCCTGCCAGCACCACCAGGGACAGCTGCACATCCACGACAAACATAAATACTATGATAAATATCAGGTTTAAAATCTCAAGTATCAGATTAATAAGGCTGTTCGAGAGCATATTTGATACTGAATTAACATAATTGACAACTCTGATCAATATCTTGCCCTGCGGTCTGTCATCATAATATTGGAAGGAAAGCCTTTGAAGATGTTCAAAAATATCCTTTCTCATATCATAAATAATGTTTTGGCTGACACGCACCATTATCTTGGAACGAATCAATGCAAAAATAATGGTAAAAATATAAATTCCTATCAAAATCGCACTCAAAATAACAAGAGTTCTGATATTCTTATTAGGAATGGCTTCATCCAATGCCTTCCTCGTTACAATGGGAGCAAACAGTCCCACTATGCCACCCATTGCGCTGAGAATGAATGCAAAAATCATCTTGGAAGAATATTTCTTAATATAGACAAAGGAGCGAAATATGTGCTTTATGTCAAAGGGTTCTTCAAGGTTTTCGTCAGTTCTGTATGTGTTCTTTTCAGCCATTATGCACCCACTCCTTCCTGAAGGCGTACTATGCTGGCATAATAGCCGTTCTTTTCTATCAGTTCCTTATGATTACCTTCCTCAATTATTCGACCGTCCTTTAATATCAATATTCTGTCCGCATATTTTGTAGTCGAAATTCTCTGAGCTATTATTATTTTGGTACAGTTAAAGTCTAAATTTCTTAAGCTGTCCTGAATATGTTTTTCGGTCTCAACATCCACAGCAGACGTGGTATCGTCCAATATCAGTATGGCAGGTCTTATTGCCAAAGCTCTTGCAAGGGCAATTCTCTGCTTCTGTCCACCGGAAAGCCCCACTCCGCGTTCACCGACAATAGTGTCATATCCTTCCGGCATCTTTGATATAAAATCTGCTGCCGCTGAATATTTGGCATATTTTGTAATCTCCTTATGAGATAAATCCATGGCTCCATAGGAGATGTTTCCGTCAATCGTGTCAGAATACAAAAGCACATCCTGATTGGCCAAACCGATATTCTTGCGCAAATCTTCCAATCTGTATTGATTTACATTCACACCATCAACCAAGACTTCACCGTTTGTAGGCTCGTAAAATCTGGGTATCATCTGAATAAGGGAGGTCTTTCCGCAACCTGTTTCTCCCATTATTGCTATAGTTTCACCGGGATTTGCGGTAAATGAAACATTATGAAGGACAGGTAAATCACCGTCATCATATTTAAATGAAACATCTCTAAATTCGATTTTTCCGGACAAACGTTCATTTATCTCGACGGGATTTTCGGAATCAACAATATCTGCCTCTGAATAATATATCTCCATTACCTTAACGGAAGCAGCCGAAAACCTTTGAAACTCGTTCATAATATTTCCCATATTTCTCATGGGGTTGGCAACTGCCCAGGTAAGTCCGGAAAAGGCTACATACTCTCCCATGGTAAGCTCTCCCTTTATCATAAAGATACCGCCTACAAGGAGCAGCACCACGGGCAACAAATCTGCCAGGGTTTCTATATAAGGAAAGTATTTCAACCATGTCTCTGCCGTCTCGACATTAGTCTTCTTATAATCCTTATTGACTTCGTCAAATTTCTCAATCTCATATTCTTCTCGGGCAAAAGCTTTAACCACACGGTTACCGGCAATATTTTCCTGTGCGTCGGTATTCATGTTTGACAGCTTCTCACGAAGAAGTGCGTGCTTTGGTCCCACTGCATTTCTAAACAGTACAACAACTATAAATATAAACGGTGTTATAGCCAATACACATAGCGCCAGCTTAACATTCATGAAGAAATAATAGATGGCCGCAGCTGAATATAGTACAATTGATTCAATTACAACCCTGATAACCCATGCGACATTGTGTCTGATGGAATCCAAATCACCCGTCATTCTGGTCATCAGGTCACCGGTACGAAATTCATTGTAGAACTTCATATCCTGACGCTGAATTTTATCATAGAGCTTGTTTCTAAGGCGTGAAAGCGTATGCTGTGAAACATATTCATACGCCATGCAGTCAAAATATACAATAAGAACACGTAGCAGTGTAAGCCCTACCATTCCGATTATCAGCTGTATCAGCAAATCCATGTGAGTAGAAGCATCCAAATCCGAATCTGTTCCGGAAAGGAATAAGTCCACAATTCGCCCACTAAAATAAGGAACCACGAGATGCATAACGCTATACACAACGGTTCCTAAAATGGCTAAGAAGAACATAGCTCTTCCGCCTTCCATATTTTCCCACAGCCAGCTAAGCTTTTTTTTGGGGAAATCTTTTCTATCCAAAACCATACAATAATCCTTTCCCTAAATCCCATACGAGTATACAAAACATGTTGACTTTATGCGATTTTATCATAACTGTAAATAATGTAAAGGGGGTTTTAAAAATAAAAATTTTTATTATTTAAAAAACACCGAATTTACAGAATATTTATTCTCAAATTCGGTGTTTTCCGTTAACGGTACAGTATTAATGCAATTATGAAAAAATCAATTTTTTAAAGTCATTTTACTTAAGCTGTTTTAATCTCTCCGTTACCTGTTCCATCATACCTGTATACTTGGCAAGCTTCTCTTTTTCCTCGTTTATCTTGGCTTCAGGAGCCTTTGAAATAAATTTCTCATTTGCAAGCATGCCGTTTACTCTTGCAAGTTCTCCTTCAAGTCTCTTCTGCTCCTTGGTGAGTCGCTCAATTTCTGCGCTGATATCAACAAGTTCTGCAAAAGGAATGAAAATGTTTGCGCCTGCAATCACTACCGATACTGCATCGTCAGCTATGCCTGCTTTATCTGTCTGGACTCTGACCTCACTTGCATAAGCAAGGGATGCAAAGAACAGTTTACCCTCTGTGAAGGTATTTCTGATGTCGGTGTTATCACTTACAACAAAAACTTCAGCCTTACGTGAAGGAGCAACATTCATCTCACTACGGATGTTACGGATACCGCGAACTGCCTCCTTGATAATCTCAATGGCATTTTCTTCCTTCTCAAAGCTTCTGTCAGCGCTGTACTCAGGCCATGAGCTAATCATAATCGATTCTTCCTCGGACTGAAGTGTACAGAAGATTTCCTCTGTTACAAAAGGCATGTAGGGGTGAAGGAGCTTAAGTGCATCAATCAATACCGTCTTAAGAGTCCACAGCGCTGCATTCTGGCTGGTTGCATCGTCTGAATTGTATAGACGAGGCTTAACCATCTCAATGTACCAATCGCAGAATTCATCCCAAATGAAGTCGTAGATATTCTGTACGGCAACTCCGAGCTCATAGGCATCCATGTTGTCTGTAACTGTTTTAACAAGTGTATTTAATTTGGAGATAATCCATTTATCTACAGGCTCAAGCTCCTCAGTCTTGGGAGTAGTAATGGTTTTGCCCTCCATATTCATCATAATGAAACGTGATGCATTCCAAACCTTGTTAGCGAAGTTTCTGGAATTCTCAACTCTCTCATTATAGAAACGCATATCATTTCCGGGAGCGTTTCCTGTTATAAGTGTAAGTCTAAGCGCATCTGCGCCGTAATTATCGATAATCTCGAGCGGGTCAATTCCGTTTCCGAGAGATTTACTCATCTTACGTCCAAGTGAGTCTCGAACAAGACCATGGATTAAAACTGTTCCGAAGGGAGCCTTACCCATCTGCTCGATACCGGAGAACATCATTCTCATTACCCAGAAAGGAATGATATCGTAACCGGTTACAAGTGTAGTTGTGGGATAGAAATAATCAAGCTCCTCTGTTTTGTCGGGCCAGCCTAAGGTTGAGAATGGCCAAAGTGCAGATGAGAACCAGGTATCAAGGGTATCCGGATCCTGACGCATCTGTTTTCCACACTTAGGACAAGTGCAGGTATCCTCCTTGGTTACTATCATCTCGCCACAGTCATCACAGTAAAATGCAGGAATTCTGTGTCCCCACCAGAGCTGTCTGGAAATACACCAATCACGGATATTCTCGAGCCAGTGGAAATAGGTTTTCTCAAAGTGCTCAGGAACAAATTTGGTCTCGCCTGTTTTAACAGCGTCAATTGCAGGGCCTGCAAGGGGTTTCATTTTAACAAACCACTGATCGGATACTCTGGGTTCAATTGTGGTGTGACATCTATAGCAGGTTCCTACGTTGTGAGAGTAATCCTCAATCTTATTAAGAACGCCCTCTGCCTGCAAGTCCTTTACAATGGCTTCACGTGCTTCATAGCGATCCATTCCGGCATATTTAGGATAGTCAGCAACGATTTTGGCATCCTCTGTGAGAACATTGATTACCTCGAGATTATGGCGAAGTCCTACCTCGAAATCGTTAGGGTCATGAGCAGGCGTAATCTTAACAACGCCTGTTCCGAAATCCATCTCAACATATTCATCAGCAATAATAGGAATCTGTCTGCCTACAAGAGGAAGTGTTACTGTCTTGCCAATGTAATCCTTGTATCTGTCATCATTAGGATTAACTGCAACTGCAGTATCTCCAAGCATGGTTTCCGGTCTGGTTGTTGCCATCTCGATATAGCCCGAACCATCTGAAAGCGGATAGCGAAGATGCCAGAAATGTCCTGCCTGATCCTCGTATTCTACCTCGGCATCCGAAAGAGATGTCTTACAGCAGGGACACCAGTTGATAATCCTGTGTCCTCTATATATAAGTCCCTTGTCGTAGAGCTTGACAAAAACTTCTTTTACTGCCTTGTTACAGCCCTCATCCATGGTAAAGCGTTCACGCTCCCAGTCTGCTGAAGAGCCAAGTTTTCTAAGCTGGCGAACTATACGTCCACCGTATTCTTTTTTCCAATCCCATACTCTGTCGAGAAATGCCTCGCGGCCAAGCATATCCTTGGTAAGGCCTTCCTTGGCAATCTGCTCAACAACCTTAACCTCGGTAGCTATGGAAGCATGGTCTGTTCCGGGAAGCCAGAGTGCACTATAGCCCTGCATTCTCTTATATCTGGTGAGAATATCCTGGAGAGTATTATCAAGCGCATGTCCCATGTGGAGCTGGCCTGTAATATTTGGAGGGGGCATCACAATTGCAAAGGGTTTCTTTCTCTTATCTACCTCTGCATGGAAATATCCGGCGCTCTCCCATTTCTCGTACAATCTGTCCTCAATTGCCTTGGGGTCGTATGTTTTTGCAAGTTCTTTTGACATATTTTTCCTCCTATCAAAAAAATAAGCCCTCTGACGAATATCTTCGTCAAAGGGCGTTGTTAACGCGGTACCACCTTTGTTCACAGCAATCAGCTGCCTTAATAGCTTCAATAATAAAGCCTCATCCGTTAACGGGGATAAATCGGAAAAGCCTACTCTTTATATGTTCAGCTCTCCGGCTCAAAAGCTACCTTCAAGGTTTCCAACTCTAAGACGGGCTCTCAGCAACCTCTCGGTGCCCATCATCTCTGGCAGGTAGAAATCCTCTACTCCTCTTTGTCACAGCCGTTTTTTATCTATATGCAATATAATCCCTGAAAGATATATTTGTCAAGGGGGATTCTATTCACCATCAGCCCTGTTTTCCGTCAGCCTGGCGAATCATATCCTCAACCACGATGTCATAGATCTCGCCGAGGGTATTGCAGTACTCTAAAATCTTCCAGGGTTCATTTGTGTGGAAGTGAAGCTTGATTAAGTCCTCGTCACCTGCAGCGATTAGGCTGTTACCCTCGAAGTGTTCGGTGATATAATCGGAGATTTCGTCCTCATCAAGGTCTACATCCCTTCTGTCGATTAGCAGCTGTGTATCATAGCGGTACGCAAACTGATCGTCTTCTGCATCGATTGAATTAATTGACATTTTATTTTCCTCCGTTTTCTATAGCATCAGCCCCAGCAGAGCTGCAAACAGCACGGGAATTGAGATTCTCACGCCGTAGCTTACGTATTTTTTAAATGAAAAATCTATGCCCATTCTGGATAGAATTCCTGCCCACATAATGCCGGCGAGCGCGCCAAGTGGGGTAAAATAAGCACCTATATTAGAACCGACAATTGCTGCATACACTGCATCCATATGTGCAGAGCCGGATAGGGATGAAACAATTGAACTAAATGCAACAGACATTGGAATATTATTCATCACATTTGCAGATAAAAACGAAGCTATTCCGTATTTGAGTATTACGTTATCTGTGCCAAGGAGATTAGCGACCTGTTCGGTAACACCGTATTTCTCTAGACCCAGTACAAGCAAAAACATCGAAATTACAAAGGGAATAAGTTCCCAAGGCGCACGGGATAAAGTGTGGTGCAGAATATGAATCCTGCTACGTTTTATTTTCTTATAGATATTAATGCTCACAAACAGGCTCACCGCGAAGGCAAGTGTAACATACCACATCTCAAAATTAAGATATGACGATAGCACGAGTAGTATTGTACATAGTACCAGATGAATAACTCCTATAATAACGAGGCCTCTATCCTTGATGGATTTGGCTTCCTCTGAAATCCGCATGGGTTGTTTGAGATTTCTCCTAAATATTAGAAGCAATAGTAAGAGTGCAACGATACCCGCAAACATTGTAGGGATAAACATTCTCGCCACATACGCCCCAAACGTTATTCCTGCACATGCCCCAAGATAGATATTCGTCGGATTTCCTATAATTAACATCATGCTCCAGGTATTTGCCGCCACAAATTCTCCAAACAGATAAGGCATCGGATTAATACCCGCTTTTTTACAAAAATAGCAAATAAAAGGAGTGAAGGTCAATATGATAATGTCATTACTGGTAAAAACGGTAAGAACGGACACCAGCAAAAACAAAGTCAAAAACAGTTTGATTTGGGAACCTTTCGCGCGTGCGGTTGCTACACATGCAAGGTATGAAAACAAGCCTGCCTCATCCAGAAAAACGGACAAGGTAGTCATTGATATAAACAGTATCAATATCTTGATAGGATTAATCCCACCGGATGCAGTAAGTCCCTCGACCGCATCCTTAAAGGGCAAAAGGTTAAATACAAGCAAAGCCACAGCTCCAAGAAGGGTAATCATCCAATAAGTAATGGCAACCCTAACCTTTCCCAACCTGATTGATAATTGCCTGAAAACCGACGTTATTAACAAAGCGCATACTATTACCGCGAGCGCAATCACACAATACATTTTAATCATTTCTATCTTCTCTCTGTACATCGGATGCAAAAGTCTTTCTGATAGATTATATCATTTATTTGCAAAATTAAAATGTATTTTTATGAGAGGTTTTATCTGGTACTTTTATTTTTAGTAAAATTGGCACTTTCTAGAGTGCCACTTTGTGATATACTACACTCAAGAAAACAAAGAAAGGCAAAACAAATGAAAGAACAAAGCAAAACAAATATCACAAAAATCACTTTTACGGGCCTGATGGCTGCTCTTTGCTATGTAGGTTACGCAGTGTTTCCCGCCATCAGTGCATCCGGTTCAAAAATACACATTGGAAATGCATTCGTCGTTTTAGGAGCGTTGTTCCTTGGTCCTATCCCCGGAGCATTGGCCGGAGCAATCGGGCTTACACTCGCTGACATATTAGGCGGTTTCGCAGCAAGTGCACCGAGAACATTTATATGCAAATTCCTTATCGGTTTGATTGTCGGACTCATCGCTCACAAGGGCGCTCACCTTTCCAAATCACACAAATACGGATACGTTGTTAAATGGACCATCATAGCCACAGTTTCCGCACTCTTATTTAACTGTGCATTTGAGCCGGCACTCAAATATGTCTGGTACACACTTCTTACTCCAAATGCCGAGAAAGCTGAATCAGCCATAAAAGCACTTATGGCCATCACAACCTGGACCACACTCGTCAATGCATTTATTAATTCAATAATAGGAATACTTCTGTACCTGGCACTTAGACCCGCACTTATCAAAGCAGGAATATTCAATATGTTCAAGCCTGAAAAATAAAAGGACAATGGAAAACGCACCCTTAGAGGGTGCGTTTTTTCATATCGGAAAGAGTCATAATCCCTTGACCAAATCGGTTAATATGGTACGCAATCGATTCGGTCAATTTTGGTTTTCCAGTCATTTTATCCACATAATGAGTTGAAACAACTGTCAGAAAGGTGTGTCATAAAGCTTTGTTTTTGTTGATTATCCCCATAGTTATCCACAATTTACACATGTGTCAGTTACTACATTAAAGGATTAAAGCCATGAATTCCAAAACCGCTCAATTCTCTTAGATACATTTCCGAGATTAACGTCTTCAATATTCTCCCATTCCATTGGGAATAATCGTCTGGAGGTTTTTTCGTTGAAGCGCGAATCCAGTAAAGCAATAATTCCAATATCGTCCTCAGTTCTGATTACACGTCCGGCAGCCTGAAGTACCTTGTTCATTCCCGGGAACCTGTAGGCATAATCAAATCCGTTTTTATCATTATCGTCAAAATACTGTTTTAGCAGCTCTCTCTCATTGCACACAAGAGGCAGGCCCGTTCCGATGATGATGCCTCCGATCAGATTGTCACCTCTAAGGTCGATTCCCTCACCGAATATACCACCTAATACACAGAAACCAATTAATGTCTTTTCCTCCTCTGCATTGGTAGTGCGAAAACGTGCAAGGAACTGTTCACGTTCTTCCTCACTCATTGATTCATTCTGCAACATGCAATCTATATCTGCAAAGCCTCCATAGCTTCGCTCATACGCATCGTAAACATTTCTCATAAATGCAAACGACGGGAAGAACACCATGTAGTTTCCATTTAGTTCAGTAATAATCCTGAATATATAATCCGCATAGGCCTCATAAAGGCTCTCAGAACGGCCTGAATAACGGCTGCTGATATCATTAGCTATAAACAACCCCCGTTTCTTTGGATTGAACACAGACCTGGCATATATCTCGTAATCCTCCGGAGCTCCGCCTAATAGAGTCTTGTAATACTGTATTGGTAAAAGAGTAGCCGAAAACAGTACAGAGGCGATTCCCATATCCATGCATTCCTTGAGATTCCCGGAGGGATCGACGCATAACAGCTTGACAAAGAAATTGCCATCATCGTCATAAGACGAGTATTTCACGTAATGCTCATCCACCCTCTCGCATATATCCAAGAAATGAGATACTTGAAAGAAAAACTCTAAAAGTTCGTCCCTGATCTCAAGTCTGGTTTCCTCTGCTTCATCCAGATAATCATCAAGTACAGCGTAGAGACGTAGCATACAATTCTCAAGCTCGGCTGTAGAATCTAATACTGATAGATTTTCACAGTTTCGTTTTAGGGAAAGCATGGCTTGATTACACTTATCCAGTTGATGCTCAATCTTTTTATAGTATCCCTTTTTAATCAGGATGGACTTGCCCCGATATGCATTTTTCTTCATGATTTGAGCGCTTATTGTTGACTGATTGGGTTCATTGTTTTCAGAACCAAAAACATCATCAAGTGTCACCTGACCGTCAATATCCTTAGATTTTATACCCTTTTCCATTTCTGACAAGACTGTCTTTTTGAGTGATTTTTTTAATGTCAGTAAGTCTTCTTTTACCAATACGGCACTGTACATATCACGACCCCGGTCAAGGAGATTATGAGCCTCATCGATTAGAAAAGCATATTTTTTCCTTACGCCTTCAGAGAAAAACCGTTTGAGCTTGACATGGGGATCAAACAGATAATTGTAATCACCAATTACGCCATCGGCAAACAGACTGATATCGAGCGCAAACTCAAAGGGACATACCTCATGCTTTCGGGCATATTCCTCGATAGTTAAACGCGAGAATGTTTCCTCATGGGTTATGATGTCATATATAGCAGCATTTACTCTGTCAAAATGTCCTTTTGCGTAGGGACAGCTCTCGGGATTACAATCCCTTTTCTCAATAAAGCAGATTTTGTCCTTTGCTGTCAGATTTACATTCTTAAACCTGAGTCCGGATTTGCGCAGGAGAGCAAAGGTATCATCCGCCACCTGCGCAGTAATAGTCTTTGCAGTCAGATAAAATACCCTCTCAACCTTACCTTCTGTTATGGATTTAAGTGTTGGAAATATAGTAGAAATAGTCTTTCCGACTCCTGTTGGAGCTTCAAGGAACAGCTTTTTCTCATTTTTAATCGTGGTGTAAACTGCACTGATTAGTTGCTTCTGACCTTCCCGATACTCAAAGGGGAAGGAGAGCTTGCAGATGGATGTATTCTTGATGATACTCCACTCATATAGATAATTGGCCCATTTCTCATATTCTTTCATAAGGCAGATAAACCATTTTTCAAGGGCTGCAATATCATTCTCCTCGTGAAAATATCTGATGTCCTCGGTTTCAATGTTGCAATAGGTAATCCTAACCTTAATATGGTCAAGACCTGTTTCCTTAGCATAAAAGTAAGCGTAGCATTTAGCCTGTGCCAGATGCAGCTCATCAGCTTTTTTAATGCGCACAACGTCTCGATAGGTGCCCTTAATCTCATCTATCGTAATCTCGCCATCCTCATCGAGAATACCGTCTGCTCTGCCATCTACAACTATGCTGAACCGACCAGTTTCATGAACATAGCAAAGTGGCACCTCTGCCCTGTAGTTTCCGCCCATGTGGCTCTGAATCTTGCGGTGAATTCTGCTTCCCTCCTGCATGGCATCGGCAGTCCTCGCTACCCTGCGATTGTCGATATCTCCACTTCGCAGGATAAACTCAACCAGTCCTCTGACCGAGATGTGAATTTCTTTCATTATTTGATTGTTTAGCTGATTATCACAATCCTGCATTTTAACCTCTGTTCATTGTGCAGTGAAATACGCCTCCGGCGGAGATAAAAAAACTCTCTGGGGAAATTGTATATCATTTTCCGAAGAGAGTCAAACATTTGTTTGTATTTATATTTCACATTCTAAATATGTAAACTCCATTTTGCAAATAAATATTTAAAATAAAAAAGCAATTCAAAATGAATTGCTTTTCGTTGACAGTATTAATTAACATGCCGCAGCTTTTGCAGCTATAAAATTCTCAAAGGCTTCATTGTAGCCGTCATACACAATTTTAAGCGGTTTGGAGTGGTCCAGCCCATAGACGCCAAGGAATGACTTTGCATCCACAACATAACTGTTATATGAAATATCTATATCAAAGTCACACTTGGAAGTAATATTGACGAAATTAACGACGTCTTCAGAATTCAATTTTATATATCGTGTCATACAAATCCCTCCTTTCTCTATGTAATAATTATATAAAAATCAGCCCGAATAACAAGCACGAAGTTTTGATAAAGGCCTTCACTTTCTTACGCTTATGTGCAGTTTAACCATATTTTCTGCAGCCTTTTGACATCTTTTTGTGTAAAGCGACTTAAAATAAGCACCGTAAGAGTAGCCGTATATGTATTTACCATTATTTTGTACTATTTCCGTATATATTTTTGGCACATTGGCTTTAAAAAAAACTTGCAAAATGCCTTATTTGCCGTAAAATAAAAAGAAGATAATTTATACATAAAAAATGAGGACATTTTATGGAAAACTATATTCCCGAAGGCTATGTGTCAGCCCTAAACTTATATGACACGCAAAAAGCAATCAAAAAAGTAAAGGATACCTTCCAGGGATTGCTCTCAGAGAGGATGCATTTACTCAGGGTTTCTGCTCCTCTGTTCGTAACTCCCGAATCAGGACTTAACGACAATTTAAACGGCATCGAGCGTCCTGTCAACTTTGATATCAAATATCAAAACGGACGTGAAGCCGAAGTGGTACAGTCTCTTGCAAAATGGAAAAGGTACGCCCTCAAGAAATATAATTTTTACGTTGGAAACGGCTTATACACAGATATGTCAGCTATAAGACGTGACGAAGAAGTAGACAATATCCACTCCCTCTACGTTGACCAATGGGATTGGGAACGTGTCATCACCGCAGAACAAAGAACACTTGATTATCTCAAGGATACTGTTCGCACGATATACAAGGTGCTTAGAAAAACCGAGAAAAGCCTGGCAATAGATTACGATTATATCGAAGAGATCCTGCCCCGTGATATTTTCTTTATCACTTCCAAGGAGCTTTTGGAAATGTTCCCGGATAACACACCTAAGGAGCGCGAATACTTCATTACAAAAGCAAAGGGTGCGGTTTGTATTATGCAAATCGGCGACAAGCTTGAAAATGGTGAGCCTCATGACGGACGTGCTCCGGACTATGATGATTGGGCATTAAATGCCGATATTTTGGTATATTATCCCGTTCTCGACATTGCACTTGAGGTTTCAAGCATGGGTATAAGAGTTGACGCTGCTTCTATGCTCTCACAGCTTGAAAAAGCCGGCTGCATGAACAGAAAGGATTTGCCTTTCCACAAAGCTATCATTAATAATGAATTACCTCTTACCATCGGCGGTGGAATCGGTCAATCCAGAATATGTATGTTCTTCTTAAGAAAAGCTCATATCGGTGAGGTTCAATCCTCCATATGGCCGGATGCTTTTATGAAAGAAGCTGAAGAAAAAGGATTACAGTTGTTATAAAAAAGCAAACCGGAAGGATGCAAAACGCATTTTTCCGGTTTTTATTTTATCTGTTCAGTAAATATTCCTCTATTCCGTCGGCAATTCCTTTTACCATTTTTAACTGATATTCAGGGTTTGCCATATTTAAATCATCTGTTTCATTGGTCATGTACCCCATCTCGAGAATTGTTACCGGGACTTTTGACCAATTAATTCCGCTCATTGTATCCGTCTCCCACACCTTTTCACGTTTACAACCGGTTTCTGCCACAAAATGATCCAAAACGCTGTCTGACAGTGCCCTGCTTTTTTCATAAATATCTTTGTTATAAGGGTTCGCTGCAGTTGGGCAAATAGTCATTGCCCCGTTTGCGGAAGAAGACTCTGCTCCATTTGCATGAATTCTGATAAAAGCATCGGACTTTAAATCATTGGCTATTTTCGCCCGCTCCGAATTGGAAATATCAACATCGTTTGATTCTCTGGTCAGATATACAGTAAACCCGCGTTTTGTAAGCTCATCGTAAAGCTGTAACGACACCTGCAGATTGAGTTCATATTCGGAAAGCCCGCTGAATTTTCCGCTCGTTCCCCCTGTAACCTTTGCCTTAGTTTCGGTTGCTCCGGGTCCGACAGGTTCCTTTTCGGAATTTCCATGACGCTGATGACCTGGATCAATTACTACTATATATTCGGAATTGGCTTCGTCTATTATCTTTTCTTCCGCAACGGTTTCTTCTGGCTCTGTACTGCCAATTGCTTCTTCCGGTTCCTCTGCTTCACATATTATTTCTTGAGTAACGGGCTTGTCACAAGCTGTCTCTTGTGTCTCGGTTAACGCTATTTGTGTGTCTTCAATAATACTTTCCACGGGTATCGGCTCAGCTAAATCCTCAACATTATTGGGTTTTTCGGTCGAACAGGCTGATAGCAGCATGCATAAGCACGCCGCTATCATAAAGTTACATCTGTTATTTAACATGTTTTTTTACTTCTCACTAAAATTATAAAGGACACTACAGAAACAACCATAAAGCTTATTGCCACCGGAAGTGAAAAGAATCCCGAATTTTCCGGTACAAGAGTACACACAAGATATACAATCAAATTGTGTGAAAGATGCATAGCAACCGGCACCCAAAAGCTTCCGAAATATTCATACGCATATACAAACAAAAGTCCGAAAATGAAGCTGTATATCGATTGAATCGAATCCGAATGATACATGGCAAATATGAATGCGGTAATAAACATTGCAATCTTTTTATTGTTTGGAATAAACTTCTTACAATAGTTATATACAATTCCTCTAAACAACAGCTCTTCGGAAATCGGTGGAAACAGGCAGTAAATAATGCCTGCTGTGATTGAAGCCTCCGCAAGTGATGCATTTGATGCGGATGTTATTCCGGCCAGGGAAATTAACATATTAAGGCCGAGCGCTCCGAATATCATAGTTGCAAAGGTCGATATATACATCCAAACCGAATCCTTTTTTAAATGCTGAAGTCTTTCATTTTCAGCTGTTTTTACAATGGCTTTTTTAGCCTTCGGATATGTAACAATTCCGGCGATAAGGTACGCCAATGCAGTACAAATTATTAATACATTTGCAGTCGGATAAAAGGCTCCGTCTTCGCTTAACGGGAACCATTTATCAAATGTTTTTTCAGAAATATAAGTTGCTATAACCTTGGCGAAATTCAGGCACATATACACCGCCAGTGTTCGAATAACCAGGAACATAAGGAACGGAATTCCTATAAGCATTATTCTCTGAGTCGGTGTATGCTTGTCCAAAACAGGCTTCTCGGCATTTTCGTCGGCTTCTCTCATCAGAAAATCTGATAACTCCTGAACTGTCATCACAATATAATCTGCTTTTGCAGCCTTCAGTTCCTCAAGTGAGCCATATCCATACGCAACGGCAACGGCTTCAACACCCGCAAATTTTGCTCCCTCGACATCAAACCTGCGGTCGCCTACCATATATACTTCATCATTTTTAATCGGTCTGTAATGAAATAGCTGATTGAGCGCGAGGTGAACAACTTCCTCCTTTGTCGAAAGACTTCCGTCCAGTCCGCTGCCCACTACGACTTCAAAATATTCAGCTATATGGAAATGCTCCAGAATTTCTTCAACAAAAGGCTGGGGCTTGCTTGAAGCAACTGCGAGATGAAAGCCATGGCTTTTAAGTCTCTTAAGCATAACCGCAACGCCGTCATAAATTTCATTTTCGAATTTGCCTACATCCGAAAATCTCTCGCGGTATTTGAGCACTGCTTCCTCGGCTTTAGTCTCATTGAATCCGTAAAACTCCATAAAGCTGTTCTTTAAGGGCGGTCCGATAAACGGCTCTAATTTATCCAAATCCGGCTCATCTATCCCGTAAGCCTTTAACGCATACGAAACAGATTTTGTAATACCTTCCTTAGGATCTGTCAGCGTACCGTCCAAATCAAATAATACATATTTTCTCATAAATTAAAAGCTCCTGATTTTATCCGTTCCATCATCGGCATTTTTGTCTATTTCAAGTATTTTAACGTCATAGGATACCTTGTCGTTTACAATGACAGTTGCTATTTCTCCCACCTTTTTCCCAAGCAGCGCTTTACCGAGCGGCGATTCATTTGTAATCAGATTTTCCAATGAATTAGCCCTGACGGTTGTTACAATCTTATATTTCTCGGTGGTATTGTCATCAATAAACAAAACGGTGACGGCATTGTTGATTCCCACCTCGTCATCCTTTGACGTCTCCGGAATAATCTGCGCGGTCTTCACCATTTTCTCCAAATATCTGATACGACTTTCATTTTGATTTTTGAATTTCTTTGCAGCATAATATTCGAAATTCTCACTCAAATCTCCCTGTGCCCGAGCTTCTTTAACATCATCTAATGCGTTTTTCCTGACGATAAGCTTGCGATATTCTATTTCCTCTTCCATCTTCTTAATATCGGTTTCGGTTAATTTATCATACATAATTAATGTCCTCCAAGCACCCTGATTACATTTTAACGAGCAAAAGTGTAATTGCTGAAACAACAATCTGAATTATTGCAAATCTGAAAACTGCCTGAGTATTTGACCACTCCAATACCTTTCTGACATGATCATGAATCGGTGTGCGAAGCTTAATCATCACACGAAGCTTGAAATATCTGATAAGGCTCACCTTGATTAATCCGAGCCCGCCGTCGAGAATTAAGACAATCGCCAGCAGAATATAGATAATGGGTGAACCGCTCTTTAACATCATCACGGCAATAAACAATCCCATAGCACGACTGCCGGCATCTCCCATCAGCAAAATACTGGGAGTTGCGTTAAACCACAGGTAAGCAACCAATACTGCAATAAACATTAATATCTGATTCGACACATCCAAACCGGTCTGAAGCATCTGCATCAATATGTAAACAGAGCCAAGTGTTATGCAGGTAAGTGTTCCGGAAAGTCCGTCAACTCCGTCCGAGCAATTAGTGACATTCACAGAAACCCATACCAGAATGACAATGAGAATGCCAAATAAAATTCGGGGTATTTCAAAAGAAACATCAAAAATAGCAAGTGTTATTCTATTAGGATTAAACCAAAGATAATCGATTGCAACCAGTATGGCTATAGTCAGATCCAATAAACCTTTTTTAAGTTCTCCCCAGGGCTTTTCGGCTGCGTCATCAAAATATCCCGTGAACATGGATGCCAGCACCAGCAAAAGGTATCCAAGTATCTCTATATTCACGGTTCCAAACAACAGAGCTGAACTTGTGAAACAGAGTACAAATATTATTCCCGCTCCTCTGGGTTTTCCTGCGGAAAGCTTTCCGTCCACAGCGAAGTCACGTCCGCCGTCCCTTGGAAGCTTATCCTTTAATTTAAACGTAAATATAAATGTAGTCAGGAACGCAAAAGCAACTCCCATAAGTAACACAAGTATTTCATTAAGATTAGGCAATATCAGGTTAATCATATCAAAAGTCCTTATTTCTCAATAATATTGTGGTTTAACCACCAAATAAGAGTTTACCATATTCGCGTGGCTTTGAAAAGGCAAAGCAAGGTTAAAGAGCTTCTATACCATAGGTCTGCCGATACTGTGAAAGAGCATTTTCAACCTCAGCTAAAAAGCCTGTGGAGGACACCCTCGTTGCGCCGGCCTGCCAGATAATCATCTGTTCCAAAGCATCTGAGGTAGCCACGCGGACGCTTGCTTTAGCAGCAAGCTCATGTGCGCATTTCTCTATATACTGATCCGCCGTCTGGGCTTCCTTTGTATAGACTAAATATATGTTGTTAAATATGTTAAAGGAACCGGGATTTCCCTTAACCTTGTAGGCATCAAAAACCAAAATCAGTTCAGAATCAATAATACTGCGGTATGCGCACATTTTCTCTATCAGCGTGTCACGTGCCGCATCTATATTGTGATTCGCCAGGGATTTTAACTCCGGCCACGCAAAAATTATATTGTAACCGTCAACAAGCAGATATTTTTTCTGATTGCCGGCAGAGCCCCTGTACACATATTCCTTTGCGCTACTGTCTGCACTCACACGCTTTGGTTGTCCGCTTGCGGTATTTTTCACATGGTATCGTCTGTTGAAGGAAACGTCCTTTTTACGATTTCTGTAACCGGAAGAAAGAATGGCATCTATTTCTTCACAGGAAATAAATCTCTCTCTGTTTCCTCCACCGATTTGAGAATTAATCTTACTGTCATTTTTATATTTTTCCTGTAAATAAGCCATTTGTTCAGGAGTATTGACATCCGAATTGACATTTGCGTCATTTCTTAAATATCGTTGACTTAAGGAGTCAAGGTCAGTATGAGCATATTCGCCTACTTTGTCCCATGGAATCACTATTCCCGCTCCATGTGAACAGAATACTGAAGAAGCAGGATTCTCGGCATCGGCATCCGCATCATAATTAATCTGATTGATCACTTCATCCTTATTATGACAATCCGAATAGCCGAGTATACTAAGAGACATTTTCCCTTCCCCTTTAGTATAAGCATTAAGAACGGCCTGATAATCCTGCATGGTTACGACAGGACAACTTCCGGTGATTATGGAATTATCGCCCATAGTAACAGGCGGATTAAAGTCACCCTGCATTTGTTTAATATCAGTCATTGCCCTCCCAAGGCAATTAGTTGGCAATTCAATCTCAAATCCATACATAGGTTCAAGGATAACTGATTGTGCGTGCATAAGCGCATTTCGGATTGCTCTGTAAGTAGCCTGTCTGAAGTCTCCTCCCTCTGTATGCTTAATATGTGCGCGGCCGCCAATAATCGTTATCTTTACATCGTCAAGCAAAAAACCCGCAAGCACTCCTCTGTGAGATTTTTCCTCTATATGTGTTGCAATTAATCGCTGCCAGTTAAGGTCAAGCTCGTCAGTTGAAAGTGCGGATGCTATGGTAATGCCGCTTCCTCTGTCAGCTTCCTCAACAAGCAGGCAAACCTCGGCATAATGCTTTAACGGTTCATAATGACCTACGCCAATCGCTTTTCCCAATATGGTTTCCTTATATATGATGCTTCCTGCATCATAGCCTATGCGTACACCATGTTCATCCTGTATTCGTGCGTGAAGAATCTCAGTTTGAATCGGTCCCATAACACGTACCTTTATACATCGATTCTCCGAATCCCAACACATATTTAAGGTTGGATCTTCTTCTGAAAGATACTCGATTTTCTTGTAAAAATGAGCTGCATCAACATCCTGAGGAAGTACAATCGAATAATTAATAACAGGCGTTAGTAAACTTTCAGTATTATCAGAAAGATCTCCCAAGCCTTGTCCTACCGCTGTTTCCATCAGACCTGTTACTGCACAGATATCGCCGGATTTTATTTCATTTATCTGCTCGTATTTATCACCGTCATATAATCTGATCTGATTGACTTTTTCTTCAAACCTTCCATTGCCGACAAAATCTCTGACTTTCAGACTGCCACCGACAAGCTTCATAAAGGTGAGTCTGTTTCCTGATTCATCCCGGGCTATTTTATATACCCTTGCCGCAAATTTATCTCCATATTCTGGGACAAGCAACCATGTATTCAGTCCTTCCAGCAATTCGCTAACGCCCGTTATTTTAAGAGCAGAGCCGCTAAAGACAGGAAAAACCTTCCTGTTTGCGATCTCTAGCGCTATATCCTCTATTAAATCACCCACACTCTCGCCTGCTAATATTTTCTCCATTATAGGCTCCGAGCACATGGAGATATCATCCTTGAACGTGTCCGAATCTATATCCATTATACTAGGGAATGGAACTGCGTCAGATGATAATTTCCTCTTTATTTCATTTACGGTGGCTGATTTATCGGCCCCCTCCTGATCCATTTTATTTATAAATATAATAGTAGGGACATTGTATTTTTCTAACAGCTTCCATATTGTTTTCGTATGAGCCGTCACCCCATCCGTAGCACTGATTACCAATATGCAGTAATCCATAACCTGTATGGAACGCTCCGCCTCGGCCTGGAAATCAACATGTCCCGGGGTATCCAATAATATGATATCCATATCCGGCAGACTGATTCTGGCCTGCTTGGAGAAAATGGTTATACCCCGCTCACGCTCCTGCTTTTGCGTATCCAAAAAAGAATCTCCATTGTCTACGCGACCCGGAGACTTTATTTTGCCGGTACTATATAGAATACTCTCAATGAGCGTCGTTTTTCCGGAATCAACATGGGCCATTATGCCCACAACTATTTTTTCCATCATTCCTCCATGAGCCTTTTATTCGTGTCCCAAAGGGTTCAAAACACCCCGTCACCAGGGGCTTAAAAATAGATTGACAATATGGTGAAGACCATCTATATTATTTCATGTAATATTTGCTAGGGGAGCATACAGCTGAGATTGGGAGAGAATTCTTCCTAACCCTCACCACTTGACTCGGGTAATTCCGACGTAAGGAAGCAAGCTGGTCCCCTCCTACATTTTTTAGGAGGATTTTTTATGTCAAAATCTAAATTCACTTTAAAAGAGCTGACTTTTTCAGCAATGTTCGTAGCGTTAGCAACGTTATTGAGTTACGTTAAACTGTTCCACCTGCCGACCGGTGGTTCAATCACTTTACTATCCATGCTGTTCATATGCCTGCCCGGATATTTTTTCGGTCTGCGGGCAGGTTTGTTTTCCGCTATTGCATATGGCCTTCTGCAATTTCTGCAGAGTCCGACCATACTCTACCCCCTCCAGGTTATCATTGACTATCCCCTTGCATTTGGGGCACTTGGCCTGTCGGGATTATTTTCAGGTAGAAAAAACGGCCTGCAACTCGGCTACCTTGCCGGAATTACGGGACGTTTTATATTCAGCACACTCTCAGGCTGGCTGTTCTTTGCAGAATATGCATGGGAAGGCTTTCACCCTCTCGTATATTCCTCAATATACAACCTTATATATATCTATTCAGAAGGCATTGTAACCCTCTTAGTTATCTGTCTTCCCCCTGTCAGGAAAACAATCGAATGGGGAAAAAGCAACTTAAAATGAGTCAAGGGTTCAGCCGGCGAGAAAGGATTTGAGTTCGTCCATTCGTTGCATGGCGGCATCATAACCAATCTTGTGATAGGTTTTCAATTTGTCGGGATCATTTTCGTTATTCTTGAGAAACAACCCATCCGTTCTGAAGACGAAGGCCTTGCCTTCTTCTTCAAGTTCGCGCACCACATCCAATGAATGATTGTAACGCTTATATCTTTTAGAAAGCATCCACAAGAATCTCGGATGTCTGAAATACACTACATTGGTAAGACGCTGGTCAATTCCGGGATGACGTTTCTTTCTGTAGGAAGGATCCCTTGTCAAAACAACAACTAATTTCTCCATTCCGTCTTCAAGAGCTTTAACAATGGGAATCGCATCATTCATTCCGCCGTCAACCACCAGTTCGCCTTTTACATAACTCATTCTGGCAATAAGCGGCATGGAATTGGCAGCACGCAGAATCCTGTAGAATTCCTCTTCGTCCTCGTAATCTTCATAATATATTGCCTTGCCGGTTTTAACGCTCGTTGTAGAAGTGATAAACCGTCCTTTAAAGTCCTTAAAGCTTTTAAAATTGAATGGTACCTTTTCCTTCATTGCGACATTGAAAAGATAATCCATATCAAAAAAAGTACCTTTTTTAAAAAAAGTTTTTGCACCCAGATATTTGTAGTCATAAAGCGGTTCCACAACCGTCTGAAGTACTCTGCCCTTTTGCTTAGTAACATAATTCATTCCGGCATAAGCACCCGCCGATACGGCATAAACATTTGGAATCTGCACGTTTGCATCTATCAGCGCATCAATAACTCCGGCGGTAAAAATGCCTCTCATGGCTCCGCCTTCCAGTACTAATCCTATATTTTCTTTCATAAATACTCCCTATCGATAAAAAACAAACTGTTACCCTTTTCACAGTATAGCATTTTCTTTTTCCAAATAAAAGGAATAAATGATTTTCTCGGCTACAGGTCTTTGTTTTATGCTTTCAAGTGCCTCGGCATAATAGTCAAACTGAGTCCTATAACGGTTTTCCAATATTTCAAAGCTTTCTGCCACATCAGTTTTGTAATCAAGAAGCACAATTTTCCCGTCTTCTATGAAAAATACGTCAATAATTCCCTGAATCAAGACCTTCTCTTCTGCCGGGAATTCTTTTTTTAGTCTGTCCGCACCAATTCCGTACACAAAAGGCTGCTCTCTAAACAGTTGACCGCACTTATCTGCCTTCCACATTCTGTATGCGACATTGGATGAAAGGAAATTCACTATCTTCTTAGGGTTGACTATGCTTCGATATTCCTGCGTAAGTTTATAGCTTCCCGCCATCTCATCCATGTAATCCAGAAGGTTGCCTTTTATTTTCTCAGGATTAAATTCCTTCAAATATGAGCTGTAATCTGCAGGAATGCCATTAAATACACCCTTAAAGACCCTGTCGAAATTAAGGATTTCCATCCATCTGTGAACCGCACTGCCTCGGGTTGTCCCGCTTGTTTCTTCTTCGGTTCTGGCAAATTTCGGTATGTAGGGAATTACTTCCTTTTGTTCAAAAATTGAATATGCTCCCTCGTCTGCTTCTTCCATAGCCGCCATTTTTAATTCCGATACGGATGTCTTCGTAAACAATTCCTTACGGTTTTCAAACGGATAAACATAGGCGAAACGCTTTTTAAGGAGCTCAACCGTATTGCTATCCGCATAATCCGAAGCCCTGTAAAGCCTGTCCATTAGATTGACACCGGTTGTTTCTGATTCAATATTGGCAGCGATAAGGTCTTCTCCGCTGACAAATTTTAATGCGATGTCGGCTTTTTTCAAAAAAGCCTTTATCATGCTAAGGTATGAATTTGACTTGCAAAAATCAACAAAAGTAAGCTCTGTACTAAGCCCTGAAATTGTCTCACATTCTTCTGCAAATTTATCACTGTCTTTAACGGAGCCTGTAATAAACAGCTTCTCCCTGGCTCTGGTAAGTGCGACATAGAGTACTCTGATTTCCTCGGCAAGCCCGTCAATCAGAAGCTTGCCTGCAATGGCTTTCTTCCTGAAGGTAGGCAATTGCACACGACTGTCAGGATCAAAATAATTAATTCCTATGCCGAAATCATAATCCGTCAGCAAGGAAGCACTTGTATCCTTTTTGTTGAAGCCCCGCTCAACATTAGCCAAAAATACAATGGGGAATTCCAAGCCCTTACTCTTATGAATAGTCATAATTCTAACTACATTGGCATTTTCATCAATGTTGGATGCTTCACCGTAATCAATATCGAACTCTTCTAAACCGTCAATATAATTGATGAATTTGAACAGTCCGAAATAACTGGTTTTCTCGAACTCTTTTGCCTTGGTTAAAAGCATCTCAACATTGTTCCTACGTTTCTCGCCTGCGGGAAGAGCATATACATAATTGACATAACCAAAATCGGCATAAATTCTCAAAAGCAGCTCATGAATGGAACAGGTTGCGACCTTTGCCCTATAAGTCTCAACCATATCGATAAACTTTTGCACCTTTTCGGCAAGTTCACCCTCGGTTTTAGCATAAGCTTCAATTGCATCGTATAAATTGGCTTTCTTATTCGCAGCCCTGATAACGGCTAACTCCTCATTAGAAAATCCGCCAAAGACAGATTTCATCGTGCCAAACAACGGAATGTCCTGCAAAGGGTTGTCCAACACCTTCAACAGCATTAGTACATCCTGAACTTCCTTTTGTGAGAAAAATCCTTTTTTGGATTCAATATATGCAGGAATTCCTCTCTCCTCCAAAGCCTTTCTAAACAGTTCATCCTTAGCTGATGACCTCAACAATATTACAATGTCACTGTATAAAGCAGGTCTCATCTGCTTCGTGTTCTTATCAAGAACCTGAAAGTCTCTGACAAGCTCTTCTATCTTCAGGGCTACCATTTTAGGCTCGCCATCTTTTTCGACCCTTGGAGCACTGTCATTATACAGGATTACCTCGGTTTTATTGTCTGAATCCATCGGATAATCCTTTGCTTCAGCATGAAGTGCCGCCGCATCATCATACAAAATCCCGCCATTATCGGGTGTCATTATCGCCGAGAAAATACCATTAATACCATCAATAACCCCCAAACGTGATCTGAAATTGCTGGAAAGATCAATTCTGAGATAATCGTCACCGGCATTAACAAACTGCTCGTATTTTGACTTAAAAAGTTCCGGACGTGCCTGGCGGAATCGATAGATGCTCTGTTTGATATCACCTACCATAAACATATTTCTCCTGCCGGTTTCAACTCTGGCAACCGAAGATAAAAGGATGTCCTGCACCAGATTAGAATCCTGATACTCATCAATCATTATTTCTTCGAAATATTCCCGGTATTCAAGTGCAACCTTGCTGGGAACGGGATTGCCAAACTCGTCTCTGTTTACCAGAATATCCAATGCATAATGCTCCATATCCGAGAAATCAAGGATTCGTTTATCCTGTTTTTTCAAAAGCACCCGCCTGTCAAATTCCAGTGTCAGATCAACCAGACAGTCGACTGCTGCCGCACATTCTTCATTATGAGAGTCATCCAATAGTAAAGCTTCCCTCATATCCTTATTGATTACCGTTTTCACGGAATTTCTCAGTTCCTGTACCTGTTTACGTAAGACAGGATCGACATCGTTTCCTTTTTTTCGGGATAAATCAATAAAGCAGATCTCGGATAAGGCCTTTTTAAATTCCTCAAGGTTATTCGTCTTTGTCAGTCTGTTAATCTGTTCATACTCGGGGGTAACACTCTCAAGATACATGTCGGGTCCGTTAGCACCCGAACATATATCTATAATATTCTCGTATGTTTCCTTACATCCCCTCGTCATTTTGACCATGTAATCATAGACGAATTTGGATACTTCACTGTCATCGCCCACTTTACGATAATCGTTTTTCCTCTCCTGCAGCCAATCTGCCGGCCACGGCATAGCCGCAGCTACCTTGGAGAGCTTCTGAATATATTCTTCAATTTTCTCATCCGATAATTCAGGGCAGAAAAATCTTACACAATTCAGGAATTCTTTTGATCCTTCCCTGTATTTCTCCTCAAGAAGTTCATCAAGAACTTCCTTTTTTATCATTTTGATTTCGGCCTCATCAGCAGTTCTAAACCCGGGGTCAAGACCGATTTCATTGAAATGATTTTTGACAATGAACAAACTGAAAGCATCAATTGTGGTTATCTGGGCATTATGTATAAGAGCAGTCTGGCGCTGCAAATGGGCATTATCGGGTTGTTCAACCAGTTTTTTATAAATTGCTTCCTCGATACGCCCTTTCATCTCTGCAGCGGCTGCCTTGGTAAATGTAACGACTAATAATCTGTCGATATCTATAGGGTTCTCCGCATCTGACAGTCTGCGCACGATTCTCTCAACAAGCACTGTTGTCTTACCGCTTCCTGCAGCGGCGGATACGAGAATATCTTTGTTTCTCTGCGTTATGCAATTTTCCTGAACCTGCGTAAATTTCATCGCCATTAGTCAGTCTCTTCCTTCATCTTCAATAAGATTTCCATTTTATCCCTTGTGCCGTCAACCTGCGAAACATCCCGCATCTCGTAGCCCGGAATATTTTTGTCAAAGCCGCAAATCTTTTTGTATGAACAATATGTACAGCTGCCTCTGTCTCCCGCCTCGCATGGATTTACGGCTATATCCCCTTTAAGGATGTTGCGTCCGATGCTCTTAATCCTGCGACTGACGAAATCCGATATCACACTAAAATCACCTTCCTCATAGCAGTGTGAGGACTTATCAAGTGTGCCGTCTCTGTTAATCTTAACGGGGATAACCATACTCTTTCCGACAAGGTCAGAATCGAGATGGTCTATTACCTCGGGGGAGGCGTTTACAAGACCTGTCGGTCTGAGTGCTTCCATCAGTTTGCCGTTAATCTCCTCTTCGGTTAAGGCTGAATCCGCATCCACAACGGGATCAAAAACATGATAGTAGAGCATGGCTCCCGGCAGAACCTTTTTGTCCGGGTTTTCCTGTTTAAGCATCTCAATGGCTTTGTCCATATACAAAACCAGCTGTAGCTTCAGTCCATGGTATAGGGCAACTATATCAAAATCCTTGTTACCGGATTTGTAATCCAGTACCTTTACATATATGTTCGCGTCATTTTCATAGGTATCAATTCTGTCGATTCTGCCCGTAAGATGCATTTTTTCATGCTCTGAAAGTGAAATATCAAGTCCTCGATAATCATCGGCGAATCCAAATCCCACCTCATATCCTACCGGCTTGAAGCTGCCTTTTTTAACCTGATTTTGCAGTGTAAGCACGCTCCTTAATATTATCTCCTTAAACTTATCAAGGTTACCGGCGTATCTTGCACTGGAATGAAGTATCGTACCCTTATACGAAGAAGCGATATCCTCAATTATCTCATCTACATTTTTGCGGGCAAAAGCTTCGTCAAAATCAAGCCAGCCAATATTCTGTGATTCAATGCGATTCGAGAAATTCTCTAAAGCCTCATGATAAATATTTCCTATATCATTTCTCTCTATTCCAAATTCTTCCCTCTCCTCTAATTTCATTCCGTAATCTAAGAAATGCATATATGCACAGGATGCGTATCGTTCAAGCCTCGTCACGGAATTAGAAAGTGTCAGCCCATATAAAGCCTGTGCTACCGCAATCGAAAGCGGACTGTTTTGGTATCTGCTAAAGGCTGCCTGTCTGA
This sequence comes from Lachnospiraceae bacterium, assembly GCA_045627085.1. Classification (GTDB taxonomy): domain Bacteria; phylum Bacillota; class Clostridia; order Lachnospirales; family Lachnospiraceae; genus RGIG10340. The sequence continues at coordinate 129,660 of JAZQNB010000037.1, forward strand.
AGGAATCTATTTCCTCATCGCCGTTATACAATGAAACAAGTGTCATCATATCCCTCGTTTGATTTTCATTTAGAATTCCCGCAGCATAATCCCTTATAAGTGGAGCAAGATATCTTTTCCCATCCTGTTTGGTAACAATTTTATTAAAAATATCCTCATCGTTCTCCGGAAAACTGTCTTTGATATCCGTGAACATATTCTTGAGAGTATCTATCAGATATGAAGCTCTGATACTCTTTTTGCCATTGTCAATATTGGCGTAGGAAATATACAGCAAATCCTTGGGTTTCGTCATGTTCATATATAGGTAGAAGCGTTGAATGAACATAAGCTGCCTCGGTGTGGGCGCAAGCTCAAAGCTGCTTCCAAGCAAAAACTCTCTGTCCATATCCGATATAATTCCGCCTTTGGAGGCACTCTTTGGTACATTGCCGTCATTTACGCCACAGAAAAACAGTACCTTAACTTCAGAGAGTCTGGTTCTCTCAATATCGCCGACCAAAACACGATCAACATTCTGCGGAATAACACCAACCGTAATTTCATCAATTCCTGCGCACAAAATATCATAGAATTCCCTGAGGGTAATCTCCTCTCCTTCCAAAAGCTCATGAATCTGATTAATCAGGTCGCATTTAATTCTATATATCTGCCCATATTCCTTGGCCTTTGTCAAATCCCCGGAGGTAAAATAATCATTTTCATACCCGGCAAGCTTTTGCTGGGCACCGATTTCTTCTATAAAACGATAAAGCCTGTCGGCGTAGTTTTGTGCCAAATCCTTTTGCTTAAAGTCCGCATGACTTATCTCCCTAACAAAATCAGCGCGCAGCTCATTCAGGTGAGATAATGCTTCTTCATCGTCTCCAATATATTTACTTTTTTTGGAAAAGAGATTCTCATAGGCGCGCTTTCCGCGTATTCCGAGAGCAAGGCAGTAATTTTCCAATTTATCAACCTCATTTTGCGGGATATTACTCATACCGCTTTTAAGATAATGGAATACTGAATCGTAGGAATAATCGTAAAGTCTGATCTCTATTGCAGCCTTAATTGCCTCAGATAAGGGATTAAGCTTAACACCACGTGTTCTGTCTATAAAAACAGGTATGCCAAGTGTCAGAAACTCTGTTGCAAAATGGTCTGCATACTCGCTAAGAGCTCCGCTTATAACCGCAATATCGCTGTATCTGTAGCCCTCGCTAATTAATTTTTTAATTCTGATGCCTATTTCATGCACCTCATTTTGAAGGTTTGAAGCATGAAAAACGGATATGCATTTGCATTTACCCGAATAGGATTTTCCTGAATATCTGAAGAGATTCCTTTCAAGGAACTGTAAGTCCTCTGAATTTTTGAAGCGGTTATTCTCTTTCAAAAATATATCTTCGCCTCTGGCAGCGCCAATCTTTTCCTGAATTTTAGTGAGGTCGTTCACGGTTTTCTGTGAGAGATAAAAAATATTCTGCTCTCCGCTGACAGCATAGGGATTCTCCGTCTCCCCCATATCAAGCGAAACAAAAACTTCACTGCACCTTACAAAAATCTCCTCCAGCACGCGATACTGTATGGGTGTGAAGCCCGTAAACCCATCAAACACGACAACAGCATCTCTTAATACTTCCGATTTTTCAATGGATTTTACAAGTAAATCAAGTTTTTCTTCAGTCGTTATAAAGTTATCGTTTATATATTCCTTAAAGGTTTTGTAGATTAACCGAATATCACAGAGCTTACCCTTGAGTGCATTTTTGCGTTCACTAAAGGCTATAAGTGAATCGACATCCTCCGGTGTGATACCATATTGCATGAACTCACTGAGTATACTCTTTACCTGATGAACATAGCCCTGCTTGCTCATGGATGAACCTAAAACCGGCAGTTCGCTTTTAATGGCCGACGATATCCTGGAAATAATAAGGCTCTTGCCTGTGTCATCCAAAACGGGCATATCCTTATAGCCAACCTCTTCCAATATTCTGTGTGTCAGTCGGCCAAAGCTCAGCACATCGATATTCATGATACCGCTGTTATCATGCATGTTTACCAGCGTTTTCTGTGTATTCATGGTAAACTGGTCGGGAACGATTATCAGAAAATTCCTATTTTCCTCCCGTCTTGAGCGTTCAATAATCTCTCTATACAGTTTTGTGCTTTTTCCTGAGCCCGCCGGCCCAAAGACAAACCTAAGTCCCATAAGTAATCTCCGAAATTTGTTTAGATATCAATATCAAGCGAAACAGGACAATGATCAGAGCCCAAAACACCTGTGTGAATATCAGCGCCCTTAATCTTATCCCTGATGCGGTCCGAAACCACAAAATAGTCTATACGCCATCCTGCATTATTTTCTCTGGCATGAAACATGTAAGACCACCAGGAATATATATCCTTCCTGTCAGGATACAGATATCTGAAGCTGTCAGTAAATCCGCTCTCCAACATTCTGCCAAAGGCTGCCCTTTCCTCATCGGTAAATCCTGCATTTTTATGATTAGACGAAGGATTTTTGAGGTCAATCTCGCTGTAGGCCACATTTAAATCGCCACAATAAATTACCGGCTTTTGAGCATCAAGCCCTTTTATATATGAAAGAAAATCCCGTTCCCAATCCATTCTGTAGGAAAGTCTTGCCAGTTCTCTCTGTGAATTGGGCACATACACGGTAACAAAATAAAAATCATCAAATTCCGCAGTTATTACCCTGCCCTCATGGTCATGTTCCTCAATTCCGATTCCGTAGGTGACATTAAGCGGTTTTTTCTTTGAAAATAAAGCAGTTCCGGAATATCCTTTCTTCTCTGCATAGTTCCAATACTGACAATATCCGTTTAGTTCCAAATCATGCTGACCTTCTGATAGCTTGGTCTCCTGAAGACAGAATATATCTGCGTCCGCCTCTTTAAAATAATCCATAAAGCCTTTTCCCAAACAGGCTCTTAATCCGTTTACATTCCAAGATATAAATTTCATCTGCTCTTTCTCCTATATTAATCCTTTTTGAGTACCAAAAAGCGGATTTTTCAGATATCCGCTCTGTCGGTGCCGGATTCCTCTCTCATTTTCTCTGCATAATAATCCGGATTGTTTTCCATGTCAGACATGACAAAAAGCGAATCCAATAACAGTTTATTTTGATTGTACCTGTTCATGTCCTCTCCTCTGTCCATATATGCCTTGAAATGGTCTACCTGCCAGGCAACAATGTCCGGGAGTGTATATCCGGCCACGGTGTACTGCCCAAATACGGAAGAATAGTCATGGAAATATGACAACTCCTTCAAAGCTCCCTCGCTTTTGCTTATGCTCTCCCAATATGCCTCGCATTTAATATCTTCATAGCCTGCCTGGCGACCCAACTCATACACATAATTCTTCAAAGTAATAAGTGCCTGTTTTATCTGTTCTTCCTGTGTAAAAACTATAGCCATTTTTATTCCTTTCCCGTAAAAAATAAATTATACCCTGTTTCTAATTGTAACCTATATCTTTACCTTATTCCATAGTTATTTACAACATATTGTGGTTTTTTGATTTCATATTAAAATAGTATAGAAAGAAAAGAACAGTTGCAACCATACTTACAAAAGAGTAGAATAAGAATAATTTCTGATTACAATGGAGAATATTTTTGAAAGATTTTGGATATAAAAATAAATTATATATTATAGCTGTCACGGTACTCTTCTTCTGTGTGATTGCCGCCCTGCTTTCGGCAGTTTTTACAGCCGTTCCCCAAGCGGATACAGAAGCTCCTTCTACGACACTTTCCGAGTCTGAAGCTCCGAGCCCTGCAGAAGAAAGTGTTGAACCTAAGGAAGCTTTTGAACCTGTTTTGCAAATGGAAACGCCTTCCGCCACCCCGACAGAGGAAGCAGAGCCTGCACAAGACCCGGAGGAAGAAAATGAGTACACCTCCTTAGCCCTTGCAAATGTGAGCAATTATGTAAACGTCCGGAGTCTTCCGTCAACTGACGGTGAAATCATCGGACGAATTTATAACGGTGCTGTGGCTGAGATAATTGATATAGTATCCGAAGAAGACGGCGAATGGATAAACATGATGTCCGGAGACGTAACCGGATACATTAAAGCTGAATATTTCATCTATGGTGAGCAGGCAGCTGACGTAATTGAGAACTACATCACCCGATATGCATGTGTTCTGGCAGACAGACTTAATGTTCGTGAGAAGGAAACCACGGACAGCAAACGCATCGGCTACCTCGACAACGGTGAAAAAGTTCGCATTAAATCACTTTCAACCGCCGACCCCGAATGGATAAAGGTTGAATATGGTACGGATAAGGAAGGTTTTGTAAAAGCTGAATATATTTCTGTTTCCGAAGAATTTATCTATGCTAAATCCATGGAAGAAATCAGGGCCGAAGAAGAAAGAGCCCGTGCGCTTATGGAACGCGCCGCTGAAAGTGAAGACTCAAAGCCTGAGAAGATTAACTTTGTCGCACCCGACACTACATATACCTCCAATGAGGAATTGCGCAAATCCATCGTAGATTACGCCATGCAGTTTTTGGGCATGAAATATGTTCACGGTGGCAAAAGTCTTGAAACCGGTACTGACTGTTCAGGCTTTACCTGCTATATATATGCTGCATACGGATATTCCATCAGCCGTACTCCCGCCGGGCAGCTCGAAAATGCAGGAAGGTCAATCGATATGTCTGAAATTCAGCCGGGCGATATTATATGTTATACCTCTGCTGCTGACGGTCACTGCACTCACGTTGCCTTATACATCGGAAACGGTCAGATTATCCACGAAGCCAATCGCAAAAAAGGCTGTGTCATTTACAATGCGGATTACAGCACCATTATAGGAATTAAAAATATAATTGATTAAAAGAGGAGACCTTAAAATTGAAAAAAAACAAATTACGTAAATTTATTGCCGGAATAATTGTTTTTTCCATATTTACATTGAATATAACCGGTTGTTCCATTACTCCGGTTGCAGACAATAATGAAGCTTTTGTTTTGCCCGAAAGCGACATCATAACAGAGGTTTCGTCAGGCAATCCGGAAGCAGAAGCTTATGAAGAAACCGTTTCCGAAAATGATATGGAACAGATAGAGGAAACCGTTTCCGAAGGTGACCTTGAAGCAATAACCGAACCCGAGTCGGTTTCTTCCGGGAATATTGCCTTAAAGGATGAGCGTGTGCGCGTAAAGGGAATATATGTAACCGGACCTGTTGCCGGCAATTCCAGATTTAATGAGCTGGTCAATCTTGTCGACGAAACATCATTAAATACAATGGTTATTGATGTCAAGAACGATGAAGGCAGAGTAACCTTTAAAATGGATGCAGAGTCCGTTGCAGAAAGCGGAGCCTGTTACGAATATATCAAAGATATCGATTCCTTCATGGCAAACCTTAAAGAACACAACATCTATACGATAGCCAGAATCGTTTGTTTCAGAGACACTGTTTTATGTAAGGCTCATCCCGAATATGCCCTAAAGAAAACTAACGGAGCCGCCGTTACCGACAATGGGAATGCCGACTGGCTCAATCCGTATAACCATGAAGTATGGGATTATATTATAGACATTGCAAAAGAAGCTGCCAACGCAGGTTTTGACGAGATACAGTTTGACTATGTAAGATTTCCAATGGACAAGGAAGCCAACTATGGAGAAGCCGCCAAAGCTGTATCAAAGGTAGACAATATAACGGAGTTTCTGACCTATGCCGCTGAAAGTCTGAACGAAGACGGAATTATACTTGGCGCGGATTTATTCGGCACTGTAATAGCATCCGAAATAGACACAAATTCCACCGGGCAGGATTATGATGTGCTTGGCGGAATTGTAAATGTCCTTTGTCCCATGGTTTATCCGTCCCATTATGCAAACGGAAGCTTTGGGCTCACAGTTCCCGATGCAAAGCCCTACGAAACCATATATGGAGCAATGTGTAAATCAGTGGAAGCCTTAAGCGTTGTTCCCGAAGAAAATCGTGCAATCGTGCGACCTTACATTCAATGCTTTACCGCCAGCTGGGTAAAGGGACATATTACCTACGGATTAAATGAAGTAAATGCACAGATAAAGGGCCTCGAGGATGCAGGCTACGAAGAATGGATACTTTGGAATGCCTCCAACAAATACGAAGGCAAAATAAAATAACAAAAGAACCGTTAGGAGGCATAATCCTGCATTATGCTGTCTATCAGATTATTTATATTTTGTTCGGTTTGGTCAACCGTTTCTATTCCGTTATGCAGTGCTTCAAAATCAATTTCATCGGAACTGATTCCAAACTCATCCAGGCTCATATGAGGCAGATTGACATTCCTGTTTCCGATGCTGATTAACGAATCTTTGTCAGGACTAAACAGATATTTTCCTCCGAAGGATGCCGTTGTCAGCACCTCATTAATTTTATTTTTCAGGCTGTATATCTGCCTTGTCATCTCAGCCTTGTCAGAGGATGCGGTCTGCTCTTTGTTTTTCTCAAACGACAGCTCATTTACTTTGTGAAGAGCCTCGCTTACTATGGCAACCATTCCGCCTGCCTGTTGCAGGCAGCTGACCCCTTCTTCTTTGTCGTAATTCAAATTCATGTCCGAAATGGCTCTGTTAAATCTGCCTGTGAGAGACAGATATGCCGCATCTAAATTATGTTTTTCGGATTTATCCAAAGCTTCAACGGGTGCAATCCAATCTGTGTTCTGAGTATACGCTGCGTTAAGTTCATTGAATCTGCTGTAATTTGACCAATTATATATTGTGTTCATCATTTTCCCTTATATAGATCAGCTTATTTACGACTCCACAATATTAATCGGCAAATATGGTATATTACTTAACACTCACTACTATATTTTGAATCCTGTAACCCCAGTTTTCTATCCGGAGAATTTCTATATATTAGGATTGCAGCTCCGACTCCAATTACGGCACAAGCAATTAATACAGCATACACCAGCCCTTCTGAAGGGAAATTAATAATTCCCATTAGCATTGCAATTAAATTATTGAGCATATGAATTCCAATGGCCGGCAGAACGGATTCATATTTATACGCAGCAAAGCCTAATGCGCATGCAAGAGGCAAAACATAAATTGACTGCATTACATTCATATGCATTATTCCAAACATTATGGCAGAAATAGCAATTACTCCCCACATTGAAACATATTCTTTAATCCACCTTATGATAATTCCTCTAAACATCAACTCCTCAGCTATAGGAGCTAAAATAACAACGGATATCCAAGACATGGGAGATGACAAATCCAATGATATATCCATCATATTTTCAAAGTTTTCGCCGGCTTGCGGACTTATAATTGTCACAAGCTGGCTTAACAAAGCATCAACGCCGTAAAAACCTATTGCCAATAAAGTTACATAGACAAACGTAATGGGCTTAAACACTTTTGTTCTAATCAGTTTTTTGTATTCCGAAGTATCATTCTTTGTATATACAAGGTTATACCACAATAAGCCCAACAGTATAGCCAGAATTTCAGCTACAAACGTGGCTAATTGAATAGAAAGCGGACTGTAAGCCGCTTCTGCAATCTTTTCCGCTAATAAGTCAACGTTATCGTTGATTTCAGCCATATTGCTGAAAACCATTTTAAGAGAACCTATCGTCATTCCAATTACTGTTCCCAATATGTACACGCCATAAAACGCAAAAAATCCAAGAAGCGCAAACAATATTGCTTTAAATATTCTTTTTCCTTTTTTTTCCATTTTGTCTCTCCCTGTAGTCTTTTATTGAGTTATTTCTTCACGCGTCAACTCATAATCGCCAAATATTTCTTCATTCCAAGTGAGTAAATCATTATATATTAAGGGAACTCCGCCATAATTCTTAATTCCATGCGACTTGGCAAGTTCTTCGCTGTAATCCTCCAAAGGATATACACCCACTGCCCTTACCGGCATTGCTTCATACTGACACACAAGCGGAACCACACCGGTTTTCTCTCTGTTTATCTCAGCTTTACCGCCCGAAACATCAAATTCTATCCAGGCAAGCCCTTCTAACATGCTAAGAGGATCCTTCTGTGTGGAAATATAATTGCCGAGCGAATAAAAGCATATGGCTTCATTTCCATTGTCGGCTTCAATCCATTCCACCGGCTGAACCACATGCGGATGTGTTCCGATAATTATGTCCGCTCCGGCCTGCGTCATCTCATAAGCAAATTCCCTTTGATATTTGGAAGGCTCGGTAACATATTCCGTTCCCCAATGCGGACATACTATTACAACATCAGCACATTCGCGGGCCTTTTTTATCTGTTCCGTGACATTTGGATTTAGTTCCTTAAAATTTATAGCCAGCGAATTTTCATTATACTTACAAAGGATGTTGAGATGTCCGTTTATCTGTGAAGGTATGGTTTCTAAATTGGGGCCATAAGTATAATTAAGTATGGCAAATCTGATACCTCCAAGCGTAATGATACCGAAATCTTCGCAATTCTCTTTTTCATATTCGCCCTTTACATAGTTCGGCGTAATGTCAAACTGAGAACACAGCTTCTTAAAAGCAGCCGTATCTGCATCATACTCCTTTGGTTCAGCTTTAAAATAATTATATGTACTGTCATTTTCCGGAATATTCTCACTGATTCCGAGCATCAGTATTTCAGGATGTTTATCACGCCAGAGTCCCACACAGGATAAAAGCCCCTGCAGGTCTTTGTCTGCAGCATGGTTGCTGGCATGCAAAACGACATTAAATCCGGCATTTGCTATTGCATCTGCGACTTCCGTCGGCGAATTAAACTTGGGGAAGCCTGAAAATCCAAGATTATTTCCGCCGAGTATGGTTTCCTGATTGATAATCTTTATATCTGAGTATTGCAGGAAATCAGCAATTCCGTCATACAGAAAATCATAGTTCAAAGAGCCGTCAGGCTGTTTCCCGCTTGCAACAATTCCCATATGCATCAGATTGTCTCCAACCATCATCAAACGTATGGAATAATGGTTATTTGCATATTCGGTATCCTCCCTAAGAGCTTCAATTTGTGCAGCTTCTGCTTCGAGAGCTTCCTTTTGGGCATATTCATCCAAAGCTTCCTGAAGCAGCTCTTTCTCCTTTGCTTCTGCCTCTGAAAAGCCTTCAGCGTTTTTTTCCAAATGGTCTTGAATTGGTGTTCCCCACAAAACAAACCCTGCCAGTATTACTAAAAGCAGGGCCCGTAATAATTTTTTCATTACATCTCCCCACGAAATGAAAACTTATATGTATAATTTTATTTCTTTCGTGTTGAAAAAGCAATCATAATTCCACCAACAACAGCTATGCCTACGCCAACGACAAGATATATAACCTGAAACAGCAGCGTGAAAGGATTGGATGAAGCTTCAGCCAATTCTGTTATTTCCATAGCCATTTCACCCGAGTCGCTCATAATAGCCTGAACTAAATAAGCTGCGCCCACAGATATTAAATTGGCAGTAAAGTGCATCAGCATTGCCGGGATAATACTCTGTGTTTTCAACGTAACCCATGCAAGGACGCAGCCGAGCAAGGTTGCATATATTCCCTGCGGTACATTCATATGATATAAGCCAAATGTCAGCGCAGTTATAATAATAACCCATATAGGTTTAAGCTTGTCTTTAAGTCCACCGAGCATGTATCCTCTAAAGAGCAATTCCTCACAAATGGCCGGTGCAACAGCGATAAGCAAAAACGCAACCCAGAAGGGCCAATCTCCCATTAAACTGTTGATTGCATCCGAATACTGTACCAGACTGTCACCCAAAAGCGGAGCAATAAGCTGTAATATTTGGGTGCCGCCAAAATAACATCCGATTCCCATTACAATTGCACCCGTACATTGTAAAACAGAAGGTTTTTTGAAGGAATAGGTGTGCTTAATATCAATACGTCCGTACCATGCGGCAATCAGACCTACACCGCCAACAATTATGGGAATAAAAATCTGAGCGAGTGTAACATTCTTTGTTGCTAACATTGCCCCAACATATACAAACAGTATTAAGGTTACACATAAAACTAAAATGATATCTCCGATTGAAGGGGTGCTACCTTTTTCGGCAGCCGGTTTTCTCTCGATAATAGAGCTTTTCCCTTCCCCAAACAATATTGCTTCACTATTGTAAAGCTTGCCGAGAATCATAATAGCTATGGTTGCATATAGCACATTGGAAAAGAGAACTACCATTATGGCTACATAATTAAACTCAAACTGCATTACATTTTTAATCATAAGCACGATATTTAATATCGGAACCAACGACAAACCCATGTTTAAATGCAGGTCCAAATATCCGGCATAAGAAATAATAAGTACTACAAACATAATAGGCGAAGTAAAGCTTGAAGCCTCTTTTGTCGTTTTGGCAAAGCTGCTTACAGCCATAATAAGAGCTGACATAAACAATGAAAATGCAACTATACTAAGGAGTATAACCACCAAAGAAGGCACATATGCGCCAAGTGATATGGTTCCTATTTCATCCCCAAAGAATATAAGCATGTATCCTCCTAGTATGGCCACAGATATAAAATACAGTACAGCGGACAGCATGCTCATCAAGGAGACTGCCAGGAACTTGCCGGCAATAAGCTCGGTGCCCGTCATCGGCAGACTCATCAAGGTTTCCTGAGTACCTCTTTCCTTTTCACCTGTTGTCTGATCCATGCCTAGATTCATTGCGCTAATCATTACACCCATGATAAGAAGAAGCGGAACTATCATACCAAGGATTGAACCCATTGTATCCTCACCGGTAGCATAATCGACCTGCGTAACAGAGTTTAATGCCTCCATTTTTTCCGCATCAATTCCGTTAGCTGCTAATATTTCCTTTTTTTGATCTTCTTTATAAGCAGAAAGGTCTGAGTTTACGAATTTATATGCATTTGAAGAATGATTTGACGCAGAGTTATAATGAACTATGAATTGATCATCCTTATAGTCTATACACGCATCTGCTTCTGCATTTACTATTGCAGTTTCAAAATCATCAACCTTTATCAAGGTATACGAATAATCAGTTTCATTCGATTTGTTAAGCAGATACTCATCAATAATCTGTGTGTCCACATTTTCGCTGCAGGCAATAACATAATTGTCAGCCTCTGCCTCTGATTCCACCCTCGATATTATGGAAAAAATAAGAAAAAACATCAACGGATACAATATCAAAGGCATTCCGTACATTACAAACATTGTTTTCTTATCTCTTGTTATATCACGTAATTCCTTACGCATTAACGCAAATACTTTATTCCATCTCATCTTACTCCACCATCCTTTTCAATAAGATAAAGGAAAGCATCTCTGAGTGTTTCCTTTCCGGTCTGTTCGCATAAGCCCTTCGGCGAATCAAGAGCTATAATCCTGCCTTTGTTTATAAGTGCCACCCTGTCGCAAAGAGCTTCTGCTTCCTCTAAATAATGTGTAGAGTAAATAATACTTTTGCCTTTTTCCTTCTCCGATTTCATAAAGTCAACTATTGAAGAAGCCGCCATGATATCAAGTCCAAGTGTCGGCTCATCCAAAATGTACAAATCCGGATTGGAGAAAAGACATCTTGCAAGATTTGCCCGTTGCGTTTGTCCCGTAGATAATTTATCCATTTTGGAATCTATAAATTCATTCAGGCAAAGACGATTATTAACTTCATCAATTCTGGCGGTTACCCAAGCTTTGTCCATTCCGTATACTTCGCCCAGGTAATAAAGGAACTCACGTGTCGAAAATCTTGCATATAGCTTTGTATTATTCGACAGATAACCCATATGTTCTTTAACCTTTGAAGGATCTTTTGTTTCACTGCCATCGGAAAGTATATGGATTACGTTTCCCTCAGTAGGCTCCATTAGTGTTCCAAGCATTCTTAAAAGTGTTGTCTTCCCCGCTCCGTTCGGGCCAAGTATTCCAAGTGTCTCACCGTCTTTGGCTTCAATAGATATGCCATCCACCGCCCTTATGGTTGTCTTTACAGTCTTTCCCCGTTGTTTTTCGGTCTTGGCAAATTCCTTGACCAAATCCTTAGCAATAACCATGCTCTTCCTCCTTTTCGTCTGTTCTGCAGACTGGTTTTAAATTACGTCACTTTTTTATCATTAGAACCATTATATTAAAAAAGAGGCCCTAATAAAAGGGTCTCTTTTAACACATTATGTCAAATTATTGTGCATTTCATGTAAATTTCACTCATGTTTGTTAAAGCCTCTCAGTCGGCTTACGAAATGGCAATGTACTTGTTTTCTTCAACCTCAGGAACAGCTTCCTTTTTAGGAACAATGAGTTTCAAAACACCGTTCTCAAACTTAGCCTTGATATCCTCCTCAGTGATATTATCACCTACATAGAAGCTTCTCTGGCATGAGCCATAATAACGCTCCCTGCGGATGAAGTTATCATCCTCGTCCTTTTCATCAGCTTCGCTATTGTGCTCGGCTGATATGGTAAGATATCCGTCCTTTAGCTGTGCCTTGATATCTTCCCTGTTAAATCCGGGAAGTTCAACAGCAAGTCTGTACTCATCCTTTTTCTCTTTAACATCAGTTTTCATCAAATGATTTGCCGGAGTAAAAAATTCTCCTGAAAATCTTGGCAATAATGGTTTATCGAAATCCTCAAAAAAATCATCAAAAATATTATTTCTAAAAAGTACGCTGGGCATCAACATAATTAATTCCTCCTTTTATCTTTGACACCGAATACGGTGTTAAATATAAGTTAATGGTTTGAGACTAAGGGAATTGACGTCTTGTTCCCTTGTCTTTAACTATGTTATATGCCCTTTATTAGCACTCGTCAATAGAGAGTGCTAATAACAATTTATAAACTTTATAAATTAATTCTAAACTCTATTAGCACCATCATATATACTAAAACAAACGGTACTATAAAGCATACTGTTATGGGAATCAACAGGTCCCATATTCTGATACTATGGCAAAGGCATAGTGCTAAAGCAAGTCTTAGCAAGAGGTATCACGACGTTTCTGCCATTCCTCTGTTCCTCTGAAATTAAAAATCGTTTAATTAAAAAATCAAAGCCCAATAATACTAAATTCATCGGTATTAATACATATATTTTCCCTTTTCGCGGTTTTTTCTCCGATACAATCTGTCTGAGTAGCACTGACTTACCGGCGCCCGTTTCGCCTATTATGGCATATATATAACCCGTCGAGTCCGTATATCAACTGTATATATAGACATATACAGTAATTTTTTCAATTTATCAACATTTATTTTTAAATAGATACAGTGTATAATAAGGAACGAAAAAAGCTTTACGGAAAGGGCTGATTTTTATGAAGCTTAATGAACTTGAACGAGGTAACTGCGCAAGGATTCTGACTGTCGGCGGTGAAGGTGCTCTGCGTCAGCACTTCCTTGATATGGGTGTAATTCCCGGTGCAGAAGTAAAATTGATTAAATTCGCGCCCATGGGTGACCACATGGAGTTAATGATTCACGGATACGAACTCACCCTTCGCCTCGATGATGCAGACAAAATCGAAATAGAAGAAATTGATGCGCTGACTGAGATAATAAAGCCGGTGAAGCAGGCTAACCGCACTGCCCACCCCGGTCTTGGTGAGGAAGGAAAATATCATGTAAAAAAGGATGAAAACCCTCTTCCTGCCAATGAAATACTGACCTTTGCCCTCGTTGGAAATCAAAACTGTGGTAAAACCACACTGTTTAACCAGCTTACAGGTTCCAATCAGCATGTTGGCAATTTCCCCGGAGTAACCGTTGACCGCAAAGACGGTATCATCAAGGGTTATCCCAATACTTTAATTACCGACCTACCGGGAATATATTCCATGTCACCATATTCTAATGAGGAAATTGTATCCCGTAATTTTGTCCTGGAGAAAAAGCCCAAGGCGATTATAAATATAATTGATGCTACAAATATCGAACGTAATCTGTACCTGACAATGCAGCTGCTTGAAATGGATATTCCCATGGTAGTAGCCCTCAACATGATGGATGAAGTTGATTCCAATGGTGGTTCAATCGACATCAACATGATGGAGGAGCAACTCGGTGTACCTGTTGTCCCCATCTCCGCTGCCAAAAATGAAGGTGTGGATGAGCTTATCAGACATGCCACTCATATCGCATATTATCAGGAAAAACCCGTAAGAAAAGATTATTGTGACGAGCACGACCACAATGGTGCTGTCCACAGATGCTTACATGGTGTAATTCATTTAATTGATGACCACGCAAAGAAAGCCGGAATTCCTGTTCGTTTTGCAGCCAGTAAATTGTTAGAAGGCGATGAGCTCATTCTGCACAAATTAATACTTGATGATAACGAAAAAGACCTTCTGGAACACATCATCAAGCAGATGGAAATCGAGCGTGAGCTGGACCGCTGTGCGGCAATAGCTGACATGAGATTTGCTTTTATTAAGAAGGTGTGCGCGGAAGCTGTCGTCAAACCGGCTGAGAGCAAAGAGCATCGTAAAAGCAGGCATATAGATAAGTTTCTGACCGGCAGATTCACCGCTATACCTGCATTTATACTGATAATGATTGGAGTATTTTATCTCACCTTTGATGTGATCGGTGCGGCGCTTCAACGCCTTATGGAGAGAGGCATTTTGGCTCTTTCGGGATTGGTTTCAACCGGTCTTGAAATAGCCAATGTAAATGAAGCAATCAAAAGCCTGATAATAGATGGAATTTTCACCGGTGTGGGCAGTGTCTTAAGCTTCCTGCCTATCATCGTCACACTGTTTTTGTTCCTGTCACTGTTGGAAGACAGCGGATATATTGCAAGAGTTGCCTTTGTAATGGACAAGCTGCTTCGTAAGCTTGGACTTTCCGGTCGAAGCATTGTCCCCTTACTGATTGGATTCGGATGTACGGTTCCCGCCGTTATGAGTACGAGAACGCTTCCCTCTAACCGTGATCGTAAGATGACAATTCTGCTCACTCCTTTTATGAGTTGCAGTGCCAAGCTTCCGATATATGCATTTTTTGTAAATGCATTTTTCCCGGAGAAAAAAGCACTGATAATGTCAGGGCTCTATCTGCTCGGAATATTATTGGGAATTATTATTTCATATTTGTTTAAAAAGACTCTGTTTAAGGGTGAAGCTGTTCCTTTTGTAATGGAACTGCCTAACTACAGATTCCCCGGATTTAAAAATGTTGCACTCCTTCTGTGGGATAAAGCAAAGGATTTCCTTCAGAAAGCTTTTACCATCATATTTATCGCCTCAATAGTTGTATGGTTTTTGCAAAGATTTGACCCGACACTGAATATGGTAGCAAAATCCGAGGATTCAATTCTTGCTCTTTTATCAGGATTAATTGCACCTTTGTTTGCACCCGTCGGGCTTAATGATTGGAGGATTGTAACGGCCTTAATCACAGGCTTCATGGCAAAGGAGTCAGTCGTATCTACCCTTGGAATACTTATGGGGGGCTCGGTAACAGGCGTTCTGTCCGGAGCCATGGCAGGTTCACTCCTCGTTTTCTCACTGCTCTACACCCCTTGTATTGCATCTATTGCAGCTATCAAGTCAGAGCTTGGCAGGAAATGGGCAGCCTTCGTAGTTGTCTTCCAATGTGCCATTGCATGGCTATGCGCCCTCGTAACTTACATCATATTGTAGAATTAACTCACGGAGGTGCAGTACTTTTGTACTGCACCTCTAAGTGACTTTAGAATGATGCGTCTGCTTGCGGCGAGGGGCTTGCAATCACTTTTTAGACGCGCTTTCGCTCCGTTCACAACGTAACGGACGCTAAGTTCGTAAGTACCTCGCTAAGCGCCGACGTTGTTCAAGGGTCTCAAAAGTGATTCAAGTCCTCTTGCTTCGCAGACTCACTCTTTTCTAATCGCAAGGGTACAAAATTTGAGTTTTCTACTCCTTTTACCTCTTCATTCCCCAGTGTTACGAATATAATTTCTTGCCTCTATCCGTAATTTTCGGAGCCATATTACATATAGCATTCAGCTTCTCTTGTCCCTATCCGTAATTTTCGAGGCCGTATTACGAATAGTTCTCAACTTCTTTGTCCCTATCCGTAATTTTCGGAGCAGTATTACGAATAGCATTCAACTTCTCTTGTCCCTATCCGTAATTTTCGAGGCCGTATTACGAATAGCATTCAACATCTCTTGTCCCTATCCGTAATTTTGGGTTCAAAGCTACGTATAGTATTCCCATCTATTGTCTGTATCCGTAATCCCCTGTTTTTTGTTACGAATAGAATCTGACTTCTCTTACTCTTATCCGTAATTCCAGAGGATACGTTTATTAGAGGCTGTTGAATGATGCGTCTGCTTGCTTCGCAGACTCACTCTTTTCTAATCGCAAGGGTACAAAAGCAAGTGTGGTTGTCTTCTAAGCTAATTTCTCAAATCACACTGATTGGGGACAAAAGTAAATCAAAATCTTGGTTTTCTCATTTCACATGAAGAGTGGCTTTATTGTTCTCTAAAGGTTATCTCGCCTGTACTTGCGTTCATGCCATCAACTATGGCAAGACTCTCTACATGGATGCCACGGTCACGAAGACGTTTGCCTCCGTCCTGAAAGCCTTTCTCGATTACGATTCCGATACCCTGAAGTGTGGCGCCAGATTCTTCAATGATATTGATAAGTCCCTCTGCCGCACATCCGTTAGCCATAAAGTCATCGATGACGAGAATCTTGTCTTCGGGTGAAAGGTATTTCTTGGCAACAATTACATCGTAAACTCTCTTGTGTGTAAAAGATTCAATTTTGGATGTATATTGACTTCCGTCGAGATTTATGGACTGGCTCTTTTTAGCGAAAACAACAGGTACATTAAAATACTGAGCTACAACTGCAGCAATTCCGATACCCGATGCTTCAATAGTAAGGATTTTGTTAATCTCAACGCCTTCAAATAATCTCTTGAATTCTTTGCCAAACTCATTAAACAGTTCAATATCCATCTGATGATTAAGGAAGCTGTCAACCTTAAGTACATTACCTTCCTTAACTATTCCGTCTTTTCTGATTCTTTCTTCCAACAGTTTCATGGTCGTATTTGTTCCTTTCGTTTAAACCGGACTATCTCTCTTCTCTAAAGTATGGTACGCCAAGTGATGCAGGTGGCTGATTCTCACGTTTATTTCGCAGGCTGGAAATAATAAGAACTACAAGAGTGACAACATAAGGTATCATCTTGTAAAGCTCTTTTAATTCCATGTGATTCTTTCCGGTAGGAATGTACAGATATAAAATATAAAGACCTCCAAATAGAATTGATGCCACGATTCCAAGGTCAGGTTTCCATATTGCAAAGATAACAAGTGCAATAGCTAACCAGCCTCTGTCACCAAATGCATCATTACTCCAAACACCGCATGCATAATCCATTACATAGTATAATCCGCCAAATCCTGCTATGACACAACCTAAGCATGTGGCAATATACTTATTCTTTGAAACGCTGATTCCTGCTGCATCTGCAGTCATAGGGCTCTCTCCTACTGCACGTAAATGCAAACCGACTCTTGTCTTCTTTAGTACAAAAGCTGATATCAGAGCAACAATTATGCCCATATATGCCAAAAATCCATAGGACAAAAACATCTTTCCGAACCATCCCAGCTTATCAGCAAAGGGAAGCTGTGTTTTAAAGCACAGACTTGTCTTTGAAAGTGCTATGGAAGGAACATCCAATCCTGAAATCTTGATTAACGATCCACCGAAGAAGTTTCCGAATCCAACTCCGAAGGTGGTCATTGCCAAACCTGTTACATTCTGATTAGCCCTCAATGTTACTGTCAAAAAGCAGTAAATAAGTCCCATTATCAAAGAACCAAGTATAGAGCAAAGCATAGGTATCAGAATTGCAAGGAAAGCATTCATCCCGCTGCCTGCACATGACTGCTCATAGAAAAATGAACCTATTACACCGGAAATTGCACCGACGTACATAACACCGGGAATTCCAAGATTCAGATTACCTGATTTCTGAGTAATCATTTCGCCTGTACTTCCAAATAAAAGAGGAATACTCTGAGCAACAGCTCTGGGAAAAAACGATACTATATCAAACATTTATTTTTCCTCCTTTACTGATTTCTTTTTGTTAAAGGTTATCTTATATCGAATGAAAAATTCACATCCGATTATGAAAAACAAAATAATACCTGTAATGATATCGGAGAAGGATTCATTAAGTCCAAAGGTGGAAGATATCTCGCCTGCTCCTCTGCTTAAAAATACAATTAACAAAGCAGTTAATATCATTGTAAAAGGATTAAACTTGGCTAACCAGCTGACCATTACAGCAGTAAAGCCTTCTCCTCCGGCTATGGTGGTCGTCAGGGTATGGTTAATCGCACCGACTAACAGCAATCCGACAATTCCGCACAATGCACCAGAAAGACATACGGTTCTGACAATAACCTTGCCTACTTTGATGCCGGCATACTTCGCTGTATTCTCGCTTTCACCGACAACAGCAATCTCATATCCGTGTTTGGAAAACTTCAGATAAATATACATTCCAACCGTTATTAACAATGCCGTTAAGATGGAAAGCAAATACTTGTTGCCAATTTCGGGAATCCATCCAAGCTCTGTATCCGGATTAATTATTCCAATTTTTCCTGCTCCCTTGGGAACTTCCCATACTATTACAAAATATGCAACCAGCTGTGTTGCTATATAGTTCATCATAAGAGTGGACAAGGTTTCGTTTGTATTCCACTTAGCCTTACAAAAAGCAGGTATAAAGCCCCAGATTGCTCCGGCCAAAATACTGAAAACAACCATGAGTATTATATTTAACCAATTGGGTATTGCCTGATCAAAGCATATCATGCATACTGCTGCGGCAAGGCCGCCGATAAGTACCTGGCCTTCGCCTCCGATATTCCAAAATTTCATCTTAAAAGCAGGAGTCAGAGCAAGAGAAATAATAAGAAGTATTGACATATCCTGCATGGTTACCCAGGTCTTTCTGGTCGTTCCAAAAGCACCTTTAAACATTGTTGCATAAATACTTAACGGATTATCACTGGTGAGTAAACTGGATACAATTGCACAGAAAATAAGTGCAAGCACAATTGCCAAAGCTCTGATGCCCCATGCCTTATACCATGGAAGTGCATCTCTTTTTACCATATGTATCATAGGTTCTTTAGTTTTTTGCATTTTCTGAACCTCCTACCTGAGTCATCATGAAACCGACTTCGTTTTTGGTAGCCGTACGTCCGTCAACGATTCCGCTAACCTTTCCTCCGCAAAGGACCAAAATCCTGTCTGAAAGCTCTAAAAGGACATCCAAATCCTCGCCTACATAAATAACAGCAACGCCCTTTTTCTTCTGCTCATTGATAAGGTCGTATATTGTCAGTGAAGAATTTATATCTAAGCCTCTTACTGCATAAGCTGTAAGCAATACCTTGGGTGCAGATGATATTTCACGTCCAACAAGTACTTTCTGAACGTTTCCGCCCGAAAGACGTCTGACCGGTGTAGTGATACCTGGAGTAACAACCTCGAGATTCTTAACAACGCTTTCTGCGAGCTTTCTGGGTGCTTTTCTGTCAGTAAAGACTGAATTTCCATTTCTGAATGAACGAAGCATCATGTTTCCTGAAATATCCATGTTGCCGACCAGGCCCATTCCGAGTCTGTCTTCAGGAACAAAGGAAAGTGTTACTCCCATGTCAATAATCTTTCTGGGATCCTTTCCGATGAGTTCCTCTTTTTCTCCATCATCTCTGATATATAAAACACTTCCGTTTTCAACAGTATGAAGACCTGCAATAGCCTCCAAAAGTTCCTTTTGTCCGCATCCCGAAATACCTGCAATGCCCAGAATTTCGCCGCTTCTTGCGCTAAAGGATACATCGTCAAGCTTAACTATGCCTTCTTCATTTCTGACGGTAAGATTCTTAACAACAATTCTGTCTTTGGGATTGACCGGATTGGGTCTGTCAATATTAAGTGATACGCTTCTGCCCACCATCATATCCGTCATTTCCTGGACATTGGTCTGTGCAGTAATCATATCGCCGATATATTCACCTTTTCTCAAGACTCCAACTCTGTCGGAAAGAGACAGTACCTCATGCATTTTGTGTGTAATGATAATAATTGCCTTTCCATCAGCCTTCATTTTACGAAGAACATCAAAAAGTCTGTCAGATTCCTGAGGAGTAAGTACAGCCGTAGGCTCATCCAATATCAGAATGCTTGCCCCTCTGTATAAAACCTTTACTATTTCTACAGTCTGTTTTTGAGAAACAGACATATCATAAACCTTCTGATTCGGGTTTAAATCAAAACCATATTTATCACAAATATCCTTGATTTTTTGGGAAGAACCGGAAACGTCCAGGCTTCCCTCCAAACCAAGGATAATATTTTCCGTAGCCGTCAATACATCAACAAGCTTGTAATGCTGATGTACCATTCCTATTCCGAGCGCATATGCATCTCGGGGGTTTTTAATAATTACTTCTTTTCCATCGATAAAAATCTGCCCGTTGTCCGGATAATAAATTCCGGAAAGCATGTTCATAAGGGTAGTCTTTCCACTACCGTTTTCTCCAAGAAGTGCCAAAATCTCACCTTTATAAAGGTCGAGGGACACATTATTGTTAGCAATAACCGATCCGAATGTCTTTGTAATGTTTCTAAGCGATACAGCCGCTTCTCTCTTTTCCAAAGGTATTCTCCTTTCACAAACAAAGGCTATATATTAGCCCCAAACATAATTTAGTCTTAACAATTTATTATACCAATTTTTCCGGTGACTAACCACAAAAATTTATGATAAATCAGAAAAACGGCGCAAAAGCTCGCGCCGTTTTCCAATATTATTTAAGTTCAATTAGAATGCTGTATCAAGAAGAGTGATACCGTCGATTTCTACATCAAAGAAAGGAGCTGATCTGAAATCTGCACCTGACTCATCAAAGTAACCGTCGTGAATAACTTCATGGTCTTTCTCATAAGCTGCATCTGTATCAACATCTGCCATGTAGCTGTCAAGAGCTGCACCGCCTACAGTAAATGTAGCTGTGTCGAATACATGAACGTTGCCTGCAATGAGATCAGCCTTCGCAGCCTCGATTGCTTCTGCAGTACCTGCAGCTGCTGCAGAACCGATGTCTGTAAGAGCAACAGCACCGTTCTCAAGTGTACCGGTCCAGTCTGTAGCAATCTTCTCACCGTTCATAACGCAACCGATTGAATATTTGTAATAAGGTACCCAGTTGATTCTTGAAGATACGATAAAGGTGTTAGGACAAGCTGAAGCTGTTGATCCGTTGTAAGATACATCCGGAACTCCTCTTGTTTCGCAGGCTGTGGGAGCACCCATTGAATCAGCATGCTGTGAAATAAGGATACAACCGTCATCCATAAGCTTGTTAGCGCCTTCCTTCTCAGCTGTCTCATCATACCATGAACCTGTGAATGTTACTTCCATGGTAACTGTAGGGCAAACTGATTTAGCACCAAGATAGAATGATGTATAACCACTCATAACCTCAGCGTATGTGAATGCACCGATATAACCCATCTTTGCTTCCTCTGCGGTAAACTGACCTGCTTCGATCATTTCGTTGATCTTCATACCTGCAGCGATACCTGCAAGATAACGACCATCATAAATTGATGCGAATGCGTTGTGGAAGTTGTCAAGACCTGCTGTATGAGCCTGTGTACCTGTAGCATGGCAGAACTCAACCTCAGGGAATTCCTTTGCAGCCTGAATCATGAAATCCTCATGACCAAAGCTGTCTGCGAATACATATGAGCAACCTGCATCAACAAGGTCGCATGCTGTGTCATAGCATTCCTGACCTTCAGGGATGTTTGTTTTTACAATGTACTCAACATTAAGCTCTTCACATGCTGTTTTGAAAGCATCAATAAAGTTCTTGTCATAAGTAGAGTTCTCATCGTGAAGGCAGATGATGCCTACTTTTACGGAATCAGAAGCTTTTTCTGACTTTCCGCATGCTGTAAGGCAGGAAAGAGCCATAACAGCAACCAAAAGGATACTTACTAATTTTTTCATATTCTTCCTCCAAAAAGATAAATAATATCAAAACATTAATAGAATAGCTTATTTCTATTCGCTTGTAAACTATCAAAATAGCAAAAAACATCAATTTTTTCAAAAATTATTTGGCATATTCCACAAATAAGGTTTTATATCGAAAAAATATGTACGAATTTAAGCTAATTAAAGCTTAGGAAGATTTTCAAGGGATTTTTTAATCTCCTCATCCGTAGGATAATAATCCTCCATTTTGCCGTCGTGGAAACGCTCGTAAGCAAACATGTCAAAGTAGCCTGTGCCGGTAAGTCCGAATACAATTGTCTTCTCCTCACCTGTCTCCTTACACTTAAGTGCCTCGTCGATGGCAACCTTGATGGCATGTGAGCTCTCGGGTGCGGGTAAAATTCCCTCCACACGGGCGAACTGTTCAGCTGCGGCAAATACTTCTGTCTGTTTTACTGTTCTTGCTTCCATAATGCCCTGGGCATGAAGCTCAGAGAGTACAGAATTCATTCCGTGGTAGCGAAGTCCTCCGGCATGTGTTCCGGCAGGCATATAACTGCTTCCGAGCGTATACATCTTAGCAAGAGGGCATACACGTCCTGTGTCTGTATAATCATATGCGTAGGTTCCTCTGGTAAGTGAAGGACAGGTCTCGGGTTCTACTGCAATAAACTGATAGTTTGCATTTCCTCTTAACTGCTCACCGACAAAAGGTGAAATCAAACCGCCAAGGTTTGAACCGCCGCCTGCACAGCCGATGATAATGTCCGGCTTAATGTCGTATTTATCAAGAGCGGCTTTTGTCTCAAGTCCGATAACGGACTGGTGCAGCATTACCTGATTTAATACACTTCCCAAAACATATCTGTAGCCTTCCGTTGTTGTCGCTTTCTCAACTGCCTCAGAGATTGCGCAGCCAAGGCTTCCGCCTGTACCGGGATGTTCTGCAAGAATCTGACGTCCTATTTGCGTATCCATAGAGGGTGAAGGTGTAACGCTTGCACCATAGGTTCTCATTACCTCACGTCTGAAGGGTTTCTGCTCGTAAGAAATCTTTACCATATATACATTGCAGTCAAGACCATAATATGAGCAAGCCATGGAAAGTGCGGTACCCCATTGGCCTGCACCCGTCTCGGTAGTAACACCCTTAAGGCCCTGCTTCTTTGCATAATAAGCCTGCGGAATTGCAGAATTAAGTTTATGACTTCCTGATGTATTGTTACCCTCAAATTTGTAATAAATCTTAGCAGGTGTCTGAAGCTTCTCCTCAAGACAGTATGCTCTTACAAGCGGTGACGGACGATACATCTTATAGAATTTCTTGATATCGTCGGGAATCTCAATATATGCATCTGTTTCATTAAGCTCCTGCTCTGCAAGTTCCTTACAGAAAACCTTTGAAAGCTCCTCTAGGGTTACGGGCTCATGAGTTACAGGGTTAAGCAGCGGAGCAGGTTTTACCTTCATATCCGCTCTTAAGTTATACCAATACTTTGGTATCTCATTTTCTTCCAGATAAATTTTGTAGGGAATTTTTTCGTTTGACATTTTTCGTCTCCTTTTCTTTTCGTAGATTTACATGAGACTTGAGTTTAGGTTAAAAAAAACCCTATCCCAAGCATTTGCTGGGACAGGGTTAAAAATCTAACTCTGCGGTGCCACCCGGCTTGATGTTTTAAACATCCTCTCATGCATACAAACATATGCTAACATTTGATTACGAAGCGTTTACTCCGTCTCGCATACTGGGGATTACTCCTTTTCAGCTCGCCCTCCAAAGTCCATTCGATTCTATATTATCTGCTCCGATTCCACCATCCGAAGCTCTCTGTGAGATAAGGGATACAATCTACTTACCCTTTTTCAACGGTTTAAATTATTTTTATCACATCTTTTGCCCCGGTGTCAAGTAGGTTTTCGCATATTAGAGTTTGCAGTATTCTTCAATCTTATCCGCTATTTCATCGAGGCTCTTTTTCCAGAAGCTCTTGTCAGTCAGATCAATGCCCATTCTAAGGCCATCCTCCTCTATTGTGGAAACCGTGCTCAGGCGTAACATTTCCTTGTACTTGGGTACAAACCTCTCACCGCCCTCTTCCTTGTAAAGAGCATAAAGGCCTTCTGCGAACAGGTTGCCAAAAGCATAAGGGAAATTGTAGAAGGACAATCCTGAACTGTAATAATGGCTCTTGCAAATCCACATCCCGGGGTTGAGATAATCCATATCAAGACCATCTCCATAGGATTTTTTCTGGCAGTCAAGCATGATTTCATTGAGTTCATCTGCCATCATAAATTTATCCTCACAATTATTGAAGACAGCTGTCTCAAATAAGTATCTGCTGTATATATCGCATACGCACTGGCAGGTTTCCATGAGATTGCTCTCAAGGAGTGCTTTTTTCTCCTCGGGGTCTGTTGCCATTTCAAGAGCATGCGTGCAGAGGAATACCTCGTTAAACGTAGATGCCGTCTCCGCTACAGGCATCGGATAATCCTGTAATATTACAGGCTCATTAAAAATCTGTTCATCATGAAAGGCATGACCGAGTTCATGTGCAAGCGTATCAATTGCGGAAAAAGTTCCATCGAAATTCGTCAGTATTCTGGACTGTTTAATAGATGCAATTCCGGAGCAGAAAGCTCCGCCTGTTTTACCGTTTGCCGGGAAGAAATCAATCCACTCATCATCAAAGGCTTTTGCCATCATATTGCTCATCTCGGGCGTAAAATCCTTAAAGGTATTAACCAGATAATCCCTTGCTTCTTCAACCGTGTATTTTTTATCCAGCTTTCCAATCGGTGCAAATAATTCATACCAGGGAAGCCCTCCACTGTAGCCGAGCAGGGAAGCTTTTTTGCGCAGATATTTTCTAAATACAGGCATATAATCCTTAACCGTATCCATTAAGGCATCCAAAGTTTTTCGCTCCATTCTGGAAGCGTCAAGTGCCTGATCAAGACCTGATTTGTAGCCACGTTTTTTGCAAAGCAGGGACACCTGTCCCTTGATATTATTTAAAGCGAAGGCTACTGAATCCTCTATCTTTTTGTATGCTGCCAGTTCTGTCTCATAGGCCCTCTTTCTGACATCAGCATCCTTATCATAAGCCAGATTTCTAACCTCTGAAAGAGTAATCTGTCTGCCGTCATAGTCTGCCTTAACCGTCGAAGTAAGATATGACTGAAGATTGCCCCATGCATTTCCACCGAAATTATCCATAGCGGCTGCAATGGCCTCCACATCATCCGCAAGCAGATATTTCATTTTATTCTTACAATCCTTTAATATAAATTCATATGGAGTCAGCTTAGGATTCTGTGCAATAAGAAAAGCAGTATCGCCCATGCTTCCAAGTATCTTCATAGCCTTTGTATTGGTGGCTGTTCCCTCGGAGTATGCTCTCATAAGCCTTGACTCCTCTGCCATCAGCTCGCCGTCCTCCGTATTTACAGACTCTCGAAGTTCAACATAAAACGCCATTTTTACGTAAAGACTTGTCTGCCTATCCATAAGCTCGATAATTCTGTATGCTTTTTGGGCATCCGGCTCGTTGTCGCATTTCGACAGATAATCTTCCAATTCTTTGATGGAATCATTAAATGCAGCAAAATCTGCCTTGTATTTTGCAGTGTCGATTCCTTCATAAATTACATCCAAATTCCATTTAGTGTTCATAGTAATACCCATACCCTTTCCATAGCGCGTAGAGAATCTGTTTCTCACACCGCCCTTCAATTTAGTTTGGTAACGCAATACCTTAATAAAATTACCTGTAAAATGAAAACCGGATGTAACTTGCACAGTTACACCCGTTTTATATCAAATTCAATATCAGATTGACTCAAGCGCCTGCTTAACGTCAGCAATTAAATCCTTAGCATCCTCAAGTCCGCAGGATAATCTTACAAGACCTGCCGGAATGCCTGCTGCCACAAGCTGTTCATCCGTCAACTGCCTGTGTGTGCTGGTTGCAGGGTTAAGGCAACAGGTTCTCGCATCAGCGACATGAGTCTCAATAGCAGCAAGCTTTAAGCTCTTCATAAACTTCATCGCTGCATCTCTTCCGCCCTTAAGCTCGAAGGAAATTACTCCACATCCGCCATTGCCCATATATTTCATAGCTCTGTCATAGTATTTATAAGACTTAAGTCCGGGATAAGCTACTGAAGCGACTTCATCCCTTCCCTCCAAGAACTCTGCAACAGCCTGAGCATTTTCAACATGTCTCGGCATACGCACATGTAATGACTCAAGTCCGAGATTTAAGATAAATGCATGTTGAGGAGCCTGAATGCATCCGAAATCTCTCATAAGCTGTGACGTACATTTGGTGATAAACGCACCGCCCTGTCCGAATTTCTCGGCATAAACAATGCCATGGTAAGATTCATCAGGAGTACAGAGACCCGGGAATTTATCAGCATGTGCCATCCAGTCGAATTTACCGGAATCTACAACGGCACCACCCACACATGCGCCGTGTCCATCCATATACTTGGTAGTGGCATGTGTTACGATATCTGCGCCCCACTCAAAAGGTCTGCAGTTAACAGGTGTGGGGAATGTGTTGTCAACGATTAACGGAACACCGTGAGCATGTGCAACCTTAGCAAACAGCTCTATGTCAAGTACCGTAAGTGCAGGGTTTGCAATAGTCTCTCCAAACACGGCTCTTGTGTTCTCTTTGAATGCCGCATTTAATTCTTCCTCAGTGGCATCAGGAGATACAAATGTAACATCAACACCCATCTTTTTCATGGTTACGGATATAAGGTTAAAGGTTCCTCCGTAGATTGAAGAAGATGCTACGATGTGACTTCCGTTTTCACAGATATTAAACAGTGCAAAGAAATTGGCTGCCTGTCCGGATGATGTAAGCATTGCTGCCGTGCCACCCTCTAACTCTGCGATTTTAGTAGCCACATAATCATTGGTCGGGTTCTGGAGTCTGGTGTAAAAGTATCCGCTTGCCTCCAGGTCAAATAGTTTGCCCATATCCTCTGATGTATCATACTTAAAAGTAGTGGACTGTATAATAGGTATCTGTCTGGGTTCTCCGTTTCT
This sequence comes from Lachnospiraceae bacterium, assembly GCA_045627085.1. Classification (GTDB taxonomy): domain Bacteria; phylum Bacillota; class Clostridia; order Lachnospirales; family Lachnospiraceae; genus RGIG10340. The sequence continues at coordinate 156,757 of JAZQNB010000037.1, forward strand.
GGGAGTGTATCCGCCCTGGACACATTTTGTATTTATTCTGTAATCGCTCATTTTAGCTAAACCTTTCTGGTAATAATTTTTTCAAAGAAAAATTTACATCATTTTCTCAACTTCGTCAAGGATACTTCCCATTACTTCCATAGCTTCTTCAATAGGCTTTGGTGTTTCCAAATCTATTCCGACACCACGTAAAAGCTCTACCGGAGGAAGTGTACATCCGCCCTTCAAGAAGTTCCTGTAGCGTTCTACCATTGCAGGGCCTTCCTTTAATATTCTCTGAGCTATCGAAACTGACGCGCAAAGGCTGGTAGCGTACTGGTAAACATAGAAATTATAGTAGAAATGAGGTATTCTTGCCCATTCGTAAGCAATATAATCATCGGAAATCATATCCTCTCCGTAGTACTTTTTGTTAATGTCTAAATAGAGCCTGTTCAGATTATCGGCATTGAGGCTCTCTCCCTCTTCGACCATCCTGTTTGAAATCATCTCAAACTCGGCGAACTGAGTCTGCCTGAAAATTGTCGTTCTGAAGGAATCAAGATAATGATTTAAAAGATAAAATCTCATATCCTTATCCTCTGTATTTTTGAGCAGGTAATCCAGCAAAAGCATCTCGTTGGTTGTAGATGCAACCTCGGCAACAAAAATCTTGTACCCCGAATAAATATAGGGCTGTGCCTCATTGGAATAATATGAATGCATTGCATGTCCCATCTCATGTGCAAGAGTGAATACTTCATCAAGAGAACCGTTAAAATTTAAAAGCACATACGGATGGCATCCGAAGGCACCTGCAGAATAAGCTCCGCTTCTCTTTCCCTGATTCTCATATACATCTATCCAACGCTCTGCGAATGCTTTTTTTATTGTAGCCACATAATCCTCTCCGAGAGGTGCAACTGCCTTTAACACTAATTCTTTTGCCTCATCGAAGGTGTATTTTTTGCTGACTCCGTCAACCATGGGAGCAAAAATATCATACATATGAAGTTCATCAAGCCCTAAGCGTTTCTTTCTGAGTGAAACATATCTGTGAAGCTTATCCATGTTGGCATTTATGGTGTCAACCAGAATCTTATAAACCTTAGGTGAAACATTGTTGGCATCCACTGCTGCCTCAAGATTGGAGCTGTATTTTCTTACCTTTGAGTAAAACAGCTGCTGTTTAACCTGACCGTTATAAAGTGCCGCATAGGTATTGATGTATTTTTTGTACTCGCTGTATAATCCGTCGAACGCAGCCTTACGCACATTTCTGTCGGGGCTTTCCAAAAAGCGGACAAATCTGCCGTGGGTTATTCTGGCTTTCTCACCGTTTTCATCGGTTATTTCAGGGAAAGTCATATCTGCATCATCCAGCATACTTCTGGTATCGGATGCGGCCTGACTCATCTCCGAGGTCATAGCCACTATTCTTTCCATTTCTGCCGGAAGCATATGAGCTCTTACACGGCGGATTTCATCTATATGTTTTCTGTAAAATTCAAGCTCGGGCTGTTCAGAATAAAATTTCTCAAGCTTTTCGTCAGAAATATCTATAATTTCAGGAGCAAGAAAAGCTGTCTGTGCTGCCACCTCAGAATATATGCTGAATATTTTGGCACTCATTGCCTGATGTTTTGTATCAGCAGTATCCTGGTCATGAAGACGTTCTGCATAATCATATGCATATTCTATCATCCAGTCACATTTTGAATTAAGGTCCAGAACCTTTTTAAGAGAATCGGCATTTTCAGCCACTCTGCCTTCATAGGATGCTATCTCTTTTCCGAATTTCTTTATCTCGGACAAATCTTTTTCCCAATCTGTCTGAGAAGCATACATGTCTTCCAGCTTCCAGGTATCTTCTACATTTACTTCACTTCTTTTTGGTAATTCTTTAGCCATATAACTTTCCTCCAATACAAAACAAAATGCGTAAAATAACAGGTACACACACCGATTTATATTTTACCACAAAAAAACCGGGAGCGCCATGCTCCCGATTTCTAAATTATTCCGTAATATAATGCCTAAATATTATTTATCACTTTCTTTTGCATTTTTGAAGCATGCATTGGTGATGATACCAAGAATAAGTGCACATGCAACCTCTGTAATAGTAACAGAACCAAAGGAAACAGAAAGTCCGCCGATACCTGCGATAAGGATAACGGATACTGTAAAGAGGTTCTTGTTCTCGTTAAGGTCAACGCCCTGAATCATCTTAAGACCGGATACAGCGATGAATCCGTACAAAGCAACACATACGCCACCCATTACACAGCTGGGAATTGTAGCAAGAAGTGTAACGAAAGGAGCGATAAAGGAAGCAACGATTGCAAGGATTGCAGTTGTAAGGATAGTGATGATGGAAGCATTTCTTGAAATAGCTACACATCCAACTGACTCACCGTATGTAGTGTTAGGGCATCCTCCGAAAAGTGCTCCGAACATGGAACCTACACCATCGCCAAGAAGTGTTCTTGAAAGACCGGGATCCTCAAGGAGATCTTTTTCAATGATGGATGAAAGGTTTTTGTGGTCAGCAATATGCTCTGCGAATACTACAAATGCAACGGGAATATATGCTGCTGCAATTGTTCCCACATATGCACCGTTAAGCTCTGAGAAACCGCCGAAAGCAGTAATAAAGGTAAATGAAGGAACCCACTGCATATTCTGGAATTTACTAAAGTCGATAATCTGCATAGCTTCGATGCCTGCGTTCTTGCCGATAACAGTAAGAATTGCTGCAAGAGAATATCCTGCTGCGATACCGATGATAAAAGGAATCATCTTCATCATCTTTTTGCCGAATACTGCGCATGCCATTGTAACAAACAGTGTTACAAGACCGCAGATAAGGCAAAGATAAACTGAAGCTACCTGAGCACCGTCTACAGTTAAAACATTACCTGTTGTAAGATCGCCTACGGCATTTCCTGCAAGTGAAAGTCCAATGATTGCAACGGTAGGTCCGATAACAACTGCAGGCATTATTTTGTTAATCCAATCAACACCGGCGAATTTAACTACGATAGAAAGAACTACGTATACAAGACCTGCGAATATTGCACCAAGGATAAGTCCGAGATAACCAAGAGAAGCTGAAACACCGCCTGCAAAAGCAGCGAACATAGAACCGATAAAAGCGAATGAAGAACCAAGGAAAACAGGGCTCTTAAATTTAGTAAAAAGTAAATAAACGATAGTACCGACACCGGCACCGAAAAGTGCTGCTGACTGAGACATGTTGTTTCCGATGATTGCGGGAACAGCGATTGTTGCAGCTAAAATTGCAAGTAACTGCTGAAGAGCGAAGACAAGAGTTTGACCAAACTTCGGTTTGTCTTCTACGTTGTAGATCATTTTCATGAAAATTTCCCTCCGTTTTTTGCCCTTAGGGCATATTTAATTTAGTGGTTTCATGCCGCCTATGGATATTTTCAGCCTTAATTTTGAGTAAAAAAAATAGGTCATGCGCAATGTGCAAGGCCCAATGCTTAAACCACAAACTTTAGTGAATGCTGTACCGTCAAACCACAATATCTTGTGCTTTGCATCGACTTCACACTATCAAACATTATACGGAAAGAAATATCATTTGTAAAGACCTATTTTTTAAATATAAAAATTTTGTTAAATTTGCTAAATCAGGTACGGAAAAACCTAAGTTTTACCATTCGATTTTTACAAAATTTGGATATTTTTTACAAAAGAAAGGTTTACACTTTTTTGCACGTAATGGTATCATTATTTTATCTAAATCAGACAAGGGGATAAACCATGAAGGATAAACTATATATGCTGCCCTTAAAAGAAGCAGTCGATGCCAATGATGAATGTCCGTTTTGCTATATTGAACGCAAGGTTGAACAGGACACGATGGATTTCGTACTTGGGAATGCTTCCTCATACATGGAGGCAGATATTCGCGATATGACAGACCGGGCGGGATTTTGCCGCGAGCATTTCAAAGAAATGTTTGAATACGGCAATGCTCTGGGAAATGCCTGGATATTAAAGACCCACTATATGCGTCTTATCGGACAGATGGAAAAGGAAATTAAAGGTTATCATCCTCCAAAGCTTTCTTTTTCCGAGAAAATCAAGAAAAAGGGAGAATCGCAAAATCCGGTAATAAATTGGATTGATGAAAAAGAAAAATCCTGCTATTTTTGCAATATGTTTGCAGATACCTATGACAGATACATGGATACCTTCTTCTATCTGTTAAAGGAGGATAACGATTTTAAAGACAAGGTACTAAACGGGAAAGGCTTCTGTCTGCCCCATTTCAAAGATATGTGCGTCTATGCAGACGCTAGGCTTTCAGACAAGGATAAGGAATTCTTTTACGACAAATTTATACCTATACTGACAGACAATATGAAAAGAATTTTTGAGGATGTCGCCTGGATGATAGAAAAATTCGACTATGTAAATGCAAATGCGGATTGGAAAAATTCAAAGGACGCTCTGCAACGTGCCATGCAGAAGCTCAAAGGCGGCTATCCCGCCGACCCGGTATATAAAATGAAAAAGTAATTTATGGGATAAAATTAAAGGGTACGTTGCTTCCCCTTTAAAGGTGAAGTAACATACCCTTTTTATTTTGTCGCAGATATTTTTCTCATCAAATCAATATATGAAACCAACTCCTCATAGAGCATTTCAGGTTGTAAGCTTCCGTCCAGGAAATGTCTTCTCATAAGCTCGTTAGAGGTATATTCCATCATCTTTAGAACCTTTTTGCCATCCACTCCCGATTTAAATACATCATAATTTATCTGAGACATAATCGAATCATATCTGTCAATCAGCGTGTTGCGCTTCTCTTCAATAGCCATTAATGCCTCATTCACATCCTCGTGATAAGCACCGTTTAAAAACTCCTGCATAAAAGGATAGCCCATCATGGTATGCATCCTGGCTGCTTCTATTTGTGAAATCAGCTTAAAAGGATTATTTTCTTCTTTATCCACAACTGACTCAAGCTCCAAAATGGTATATCTTACACTATATTCGTAAATAAAAGTGTAAACTCCCAGCTTACTCTCAAAATAGTGAAACAACAGGCCTTTGCTGATACCCGCTTCCTTTACAATATCATCCGTACTTGCATGCTTATACCCTGCCTTAGCAAATACCTTTATGGCAGCATTAATCATTCGATCCTGCTTTTCCTTTTTTAAATCGAAAAATTTGGCGTTCATACATACTCCTGCGATAAATATTACCCGCAATCGTTTTACCGTGCGTACAAACTACAGTTTATCATAGGAATATATGACTTTCAAGAACAAAATTGACCGTTTTGGTAAATTTATTTTATAAAAAGTTAACTTTATTTTTTCCGTATTTCGTATTATGATATCAATATCACTCAACGTGAAAGGAGTTTACACAAATGGCAAAGAAAAAACACCCTTTGGGCAAGGTTCTTTTATTTACGGCAGCTGCAACGAGTATTGCAACCGTTGCATATCTTTCTTACAAAGCCACTCTCGAAGCATATAACAGTTCAACAGACGATGATTTCGATAATTTTGAAGGGGACGAATCCGACAGTAAGAAAACTCATTCCAGAAAATATGTAGATTTGTTTAAAAAGAACGGCAACTTTGTTCCTCTTTCCAAACAATTTTGTGAAACGGATGACGAAGATGTCCCCGAAGAATCAGAAGAATTTTTCGACGAAGAAGAAGCACCGGAGGAAGGTTCCGAAGAGCTTTAATTATTGGCCCTTGGGGTGATATCGCCCCAAGGGTTTATTATATTTTCCAGGCCTGCAAGAGCAAATCGGTGCCTTGCTTTATTTCATCTGAAGATAAGCCGCCAAAGCCCAAAAGGATTGCCGTATTTGCATTAGTTTTTCCACAGGGAACGTATTCACCCATTCCATACACCTTTATGCCGGCCTTTCTCGCAGATTCGATAAGTGTTTCTTCCCTGCGGTTTCTAAGGTCAGTGAGTACAACATGTAATCCGCCTTCCACACCTGTTATCTCAAAATCAGTTCTAAACGGCTTTAATGCCTCTATTAGTGCATCATGCTTTGCACGATATTTTTTCCTCATTCTGTTAAGATGTTTTTCAAAATATCCACCCTTTATAAACTCATTTAAGATTCTCTGATCGATTCTGGATACCGTGCAGGAATAAAAATCACAATGTGCCCTGAAGCGTTCACACAAAATCTCCGGCAAAACCATGTAACTGATTCTGATTGCAGGGGCAATTGCTTTGGAAAAAGAGCCCAGATAAATAACCTTTTGGAGCTCATCCATGCTCTGAAGTGAAGGAATCGGTTTACCTTTATATCTAAACTCCGAATCGTAATCATCCTCTATGATATACCTGTCATCGGAGGAAGCAGCCCATTTAAGTAATTCAGCACGTTTTTGAATGGGCATTACAGCGCCTGTAGGAAACTGGTTTGAAGGCATAACATAGAGTGTGTCTATATTCTCCTCTTCCAGAACAGCAGCGGTCATCTTCCTTCCTTCAATATCAAATGTATGAATCTCATCTCCAAAGGATTGAAAAATATTGTAAGCTCTCATATAAGTAGGGTTGTCCATCCCCACCTTGCGCCTGTTACCGAGAATTTTGTCTAACAGCATCAACAGATAATCATTTCCCGCCCCAATAATAATCTGCTCGGGATTACACAAAACACCTCTTGCAGAACGAATGTAGCCGGCAATGGAAACTCTTAAGTCCATATCACCCTGATGCGAGCCGTGCAGGAAAAGCGAATTATTGCTGTAATTGATAATGTCGTGTGTTATTCTTCTCCAGGTAGTAATCGGAAAAGCTTCCAAATCAATTTTAAACGGAGAGAAATCAATTACGTTTGAATTATCATTTGAAATGTTGACAGGCGCTTTGACAACCGCCTCAGGCTCATCTTTTTCACCGGGTGTCAGTTTCTGCAAATCCACCTCGTATTCCGCTACATAATATCCGCGGCAGGGAACAGCTTCTATATACCCCTCACTTATGAGCTGGCTGTAGGCTGCGTCCACGGTATTTCTTGATACACCGAGATTTTCTGCCAATGAACGCGACGAGGGAAGCTTATCCATATAGCTAAGCTTCCCTTCGATTATTTCTCTTTTAATATGCTCATATATTTGTTCGTAGAGATTTTTTCCGGAATTTTCATCCAGACTGACAGTCATGTTTAACATAACCCATTCCACTCATTTTATAAATTAATTTTCGGAATCTGCTTGCTTACTTTAATAGCTTCCAAAATCTTCTCTTTAAGGTCTCTTGCCTTGTCCTTAATTCTGACAGGGGCGGAGCTTGAAGTGAGAATATCAGCTACAAGCTTGCTTGCAACATCAAACTTCTTTAAATGAAAAGCAAGCTCTGCGAGAAGGAAATCAATGGTGGTTTCATCCATTCCGCACATGGGGAATGCTTCACTCATTCTTGCTTCAGTAAATCCGTTATAAGCATTGAGAAGGTATTCCTCTTCCTCTGCTCTGATTTCATTAATATTTATTTTTGAATTCGGTTTCTTCTCAAGCTCTTCGGCATAACCGCGTAACAGCCATCCGCTCTTTAAACAGATATATGCCTTTTCACTTGCCTTTGCACGTTTAACAACAGCGCAGGCCAAAGCAAGCTTATATCTTTCAATGGCCTGTGGATAAGTATATACTTCAGGACCGTAATCCTGCATGCGAACCTTACCCATAATGTTTTCCTTAATAAACTTGGCCTGTGATGACAAAAGACCGGAATAAAATTTGCTGAGTGCGGCATATCCGCAATATGTACACACATACACATCGTATTTGATGGAATCAATTCCCTCATATCTGGGACGTAAATCATCATCCATTCCGATAAGCTTTGCTTTACCCGTTTTCATAATCTTGGAAGGTGATATTTTATCACATACAGGGCATTTGCACTGTTTATCATAAACGATATCCTTTTCTTCAACTACTAATACTTCTTTTACTGCAGTTGCTGATTTGGCAGCGGTTTTCTTCTTATCCTCGAATATATCCGCATTTTCCAAATCCTTTAATCCAAGTCCTGCAAGTCCTGATAATAAACCCATGACATACCTCACATTTTCTAACTAAATAACCTTTTAAGCTGTAATTACTCTCCTGCCTTAGGAAGCACAAAAGAGCTCTTGAGCGATACGATACGATTAAATACAGGTTTTTGGGGCGTTGAATCTTTATAATCAACATTGAAAAATCCCTGTCGTACAAACTGGAAGGAATCATATGCCTTAGCATCCTTAAGTGCCGGCTCCAATTTACAATCGCTAAGAATTGTCCTGGAATTAGGGTTTAAATTAATGGAACCGTCTTCGTTATAAACGCCCTTTTCCTCATCTATAAGATTCTCAAACAAACGAACCTCTGCATTTACGGCCGTCGATGCATTTACCCAGTGAATTGTTCCCTTTACCTTACGTCCGTCGGGTGAATTACCGCCCTTTGAAGCAGGGTCATATGTACAATGAACACAGGTAACATTGCCGTTTTCATCAGTATCATATCCCGTACATTTTACAAAATATGCATTCATGAGACGCACTTCATTGTCAGGGAAAAGTCTGAAATATTTTTTGGGAGGCTCGACCATGAAGTCCTCTCTTTCTATATAGAGTTCACGTCCGAAAGGAACCATTCGACTTCCAAGCTCCTCATTGTCAAGGTTATTGGCCACAGGTACTTCCTCGGTCACTCCCTCAGGATAGTTGTCAATCACAAGCTTAAGAGGGTCAAGCACTGCCATCATTCGGCTCTTCTTAGTCTTTAAATCCTCTCTTATGCAATACTCAAGCATTGCCATATCCGATACGGAATTTGATTTCGATACGCCGGACAAATCCATAAACATCTTAATGGACTCAGGTGTGTATCCGCGTCGGCGAAGAGCTGCTATAGAAACCAGTCTGGGGTCATCCCAACCGTCAACTATTTTGTCCTCAACAAGTTTTTTGATGTATCTTTTGCCTGTAACGACATTCTTTAAATACATCTTGGCAAACTCCATCTGTTTGGGAGCTTCCTCAGGTCTGTTCTTATATCCTATCTCGATTAATACCCAGTCATATAAAGGTCTGTGATCTTCAAATTCAAGTGTACAGATTGAATTGGTAATTCCCTCTATTGCATCCTCGATAGGATGGGCAAAATCATACATGGGATAAATACACCACTTGTCTCCCGTATTGTGATGAGTCATATGAGCGACACGATAAATAACCGGGTCACGCATGTTCATGTTAGGAGAAGCCATATCAATTTTAGCACGGAGAACTCTTGCTCCGTCCTCGTATTTTCCATTTCTCATATCTTCAAAAATCTGAAGATTTTCTTCAACCAAACGATTGCGTCCGGGATCGTCTTTCCCGGGCTCGGTAAGGGTTCCTCTGTATTCCTTTATCTCATCTGCAGAAAGCTCGGAAATATATGCCTTTCCCTTTTTGATAAGCTTAACTGCGCCTTCGTACATTTCTTCAAAGTAATCGGAGGCAAAGAAGAGTCTGTCCTCCCACTTTGCTCCAAGCCACTCTATATCCTTTTTAATGGATTCAACGAACTCAATTTTCTCCTTGGTAGGATTAGTATCATCGAATCTCATATTGAATTTACCGCCATATTTTACTGCCAATCCGTAATTCAAAAGGATACTCTTTGCATGACCAATATGAAGATATCCGTTGGGTTCGGGCGGGAAACGTGTATGTACGGTGTCATATACACCCTCCGCCAAATCCTTATCTATAATATTTTCAATAAAATTCTTGCTTTCTGTTACTTCAGCCATAATTAAACCTCTTTAAAAATAAATCGCTTCTTCTATAATAACACAGGAGAAGCGATTTGTGGATAGGCTTTTTTCTAAATAAGTTATTAGTGATGGAAAAGGCGAATTCCCGTAAACGCCATTACCATATTGTACTTGTTTGCACATTCGATAACGAGGTCGTCTCTGACTGAACCGCCGGGCTCGGCAATATAGGTTACTCCGCTCTTGTGGGCTCTTTCGATATTGTCTGAGAAGGGGAAGAAAGCATCTGAGCCACAGGTCACGCCGGTCATCTGTGAAAGCCATTCTTTCTTCTCTTCTTTGGTAAATACAGAGGGTTTTACCTTGAATCTCTTCTGCCATTCACCTTCTGCGAGAACATCCTCGTACTCATCACCCATATATACGTCAATGGTATTATCTCTGTCAGCACGTCCCAGTCCGTCTACAAACTGAAGTTCCATAACCTTGGGAGACTGACGAAGGAACCAGTTATCTGCCTTGCTTCCGGCAAGTCGCGTACAGTGAATTCTGGACTGCTGACCGGCTTCGATACCGATTGCCTGACCGTCTTTAACATAGCAAACTGAATTGGACTGTGTATATTTGAGTGTAATGAGAGCTATTTTCATATCAATCAGCGCATTTTCAGGAATTTCTTTATTATCCGTTACTATATTTGCGAAAAGATCGCCTCCGCAGTCAAGCTCGTTTCTGCCCTGCTCGAAAGTAATTCCGTATACCTGTTTTCTCTCAAGTGCTGCAGGAACATAGTTCTCATCTATCTGAATAACATTATAGTTTCCGTTCTTTTTCTGCTTTAATATCTCAAGCGCCTCGTCTGTATACCCGGGAGCGATAACGCCATCCGATACTTCACGTTTAATAAGTCTTGCGGTACATGCATCACAGGTATCGGACAAAGCAATGAAATCGCCAAAAGAGCTCATTCTGTCTGCACCTCTGGCTCTGGCATATGCACTTGCGAGAGGAGAAAGCTCGCCTAAATCGTCCACCCAGTAAATCTTTGCCAGTGTATCGGAAAGCGGAAGTCCGACTGCAGCACCTGCAGGAGATACATGCTTAAAGGATGTTGCTGCGGGAAGTCCTGTTGCTTTCTTAAGTTCCTTTACAAGCTGCCAGCCGTTAAAGGCATCCAGGAAATTGATATATCCGGGGCGACCGTTTAAAACGGTAACAGGTAAATCGCTTCCGTCCTCCATGAAAATTCTTGAAGGCTTTTGGTTAGGGTTACAACCGTATTTTAACTGAATCTCATTCATGACTTTTCTCCTTGAAATTACATATTTTTGTTTACAATTCTTGTTTCGTATTTTCCTGTAGCTATATCTATGTAGCGGACAAACAAAGACACTTTGTTATCCTCATTTAAGCTTTCCCATATCATATTTGTAAAGGAATCAATGTCTCCCTTTATCTCAACCTTTTTGGGCTCACCCTCAAATGAAGGAAGAGGATTACCATCGTGCATGTAGGTGTGAATGAATCTTCCCTCACCGGCCTTGGGTACATTATAATCAAAGGTATTTCTGATACAGCATTCGGGATCACCATCGTTACTCTTAAGTATGGACATCTTAAAAGAATAGCTTCCGTTATCCACCTTCATCACACCTGATATTCTGGGTGTGTAATTAGGTCCGTCCGGCTCAAACTCTCTGGTTCTTAAGCTCTGTTCAAAGGTTAAATTCTTGTTGTAGCCTTCGAAAATTGTATCTGTCTGATCGCCGTTTGTAACAATTGTCTTGGTTCCGAGCACTCTGACAGGAGCGTAGATAATAAGAGAGGGGTCCTCAAGCTTGGACGGGTCATAGGCCTGTGTTCTGATTCCCTCATTGTCTTCAACAAAGACTCTGTTGCGACTGTTTGTACTGCGGCCCATAATGAAGTAAGCGGTTACTGCATATTTGCCATCCTCACTTCGGCCTATTACAATACCTCTTCCGGGGTATGCATTTTGTGAAAGCTCTGTTTTAAGATTAATCATATAAATTTCCTCCGTTTCAAGAGTTTGCCGGACATAAAAAAGCCCGGTCAAACCTAAAATTATTTTAAGTTTGCCCAGGCGTTCGACTTGTTTTTATAAGCATGCTCCCTGTGGGTTACCCCACCACATCGATTACACAATGCTTTCGCCAGTTACATGCCCTCACATTTAAAATCACTGTATTAGTATATTACATTGTTTCAAAAGTTTTTTCAAGAGATAAATCATGATAAATATATTTTCTCTCAAAGCCTTCTTTTTCCATCGGTCTGTCAAAGTAGAAGCCCTGAATCAGATTGACATTCATATTCTTTAATGCTTCAAACTGTTTGACGGTTTCGATGCCCTCCACACAGACCTTAACTCCGATTGTTCTTGCAAGCTCTGATACCATTTTCACAAAGGACTGTGAATATGCGTCATCGGCCAGATCCTTTACAAAGCTTTGGTCTACCTTGATAACATCAAAGGGTATCTCCCTGATGTGATTAAGAGATGAATAACCTGTTCCGAAATCATCAAGCGCGATTTTAACTCCCAGCTTCTTGATTCTGCTCAAGATATCCTTCATTCTCTCCATATCATTAATAGCCAGGCTTTCCGTTACCTCCAGCGTAAGATTTTGAGGCACAAGCTCAGTCTCTTCAAGTGTCTGTTCAATCAGCTCAACTATATCATTTTGCAAAAGCTGGACAACCGAAAGGTTAACGTTCACTTTGTAATCCGGGAAGCCGCTGAGGTTCCAATGTCGACAGGAAGCACATGCCTCTTTTAGCACAAAGTTGCCAATGGGATTGATAAGTCCAAGATATTCGGCCAACGGAATAAATTCTGTAGGAGGAATAAATCCCAGTTCTTCGCTGTTCCACCTGATAAGAGCCTCCGCACCCACACATTCATACCTTTCATCAGTGGTATCGATAATCGGCTGATAAAATACCTCAAATTCTTTATATCCCTCAACGGTCGCGTGGCGCATGTTTTTCTCCATGTCTAGCCTTCGTCCGGAAACGGAATCTTTGCCGGCTTTGTATCTGGCAATTCGGTTCTTGCCGCTCTTTTTAGCTTCATACATGGCAATGTCGGCTTTTTTAATCAAATCTGCAACCGAATCACCGGAATCAGGGAAGGTTACCACACCCATACTCATGGTGCAGTAGTAATCTCCGTTTTTTAAGTACCAGGGTTTTGCAAATATACTCTTAATTGCTTCCAGTATTCTCTCAAATTGCAGGAAATACATCGGAGGAATAACGATGACAAATTCATCGCCGCCCATACGATAGCAGGAATTCCTGATGCCGTCTATGCTTTTAAGTGCTGTTGAAATGGATTTGAGAAGGACATCACCATATTGATGTCCCAGACCGTCATTAATGTGCTTAAAGTCATCCAAATCAATATATAAAATAGCACCGTGCTCGTTGTGTTTCTTGGCTTCGTCAATCTGTCTGGCCAGGTCCTTTTCGCAACACATTCTGTTGTAAAGACCTGTCAGGAAATCCGTATATGCTTGTTGCTCGATTTTCCTCTGATACAGTTTCTTGTCAGTGATATCGTAAAGTGAATACAGAATTGCCTTACGGCCGTCCACCCACGATATTTCCTTGTATATCAAATCGTACCAGCGGTTCTTTTCATTGTGGAATATCTCTGTCGAACCGGTATATGAATTCTCATTCATTCCCTTCTCAATCAATTCCTGGAAGGTACCGTCATGCAGTTCTTTTGCGAAAATGCTCTGCAAACGCTTGTTGGCGAAAAGCACCTGCGATGCGTCCGCCGTAGTTACATATATAGAGCAGCCGACATTGTCAAGAATCGCTTCCAGTGCATTAAAGGAACCGGCAATTGAATTCTTCTGAATTCGCTTAGTAATTATACTCTGCAAAATCTTAATGGCATCTGCTGCAAATTTAATCTCAGCCATATTGAAATTGTGGCTTCTGTTTCTGTGGTTAAGGCACAATACCATGCCATATCCGGGATCACTTTGAAGAATAGGGAAAACCATAACGGCTTTCAGGCCTATTTCATCCAAATTTTTTCGGAATTCGCTGTATGAACCGTCTCCGTTAATCACAAGCGGTTTATTCACTCTCAAGAAAGGATATATGGGCAGTCCGGCTGTCTGATCAAAATAAGGAATGCAGCCGGGAGCTTTCCACTCACAGATTACGTCCATTGTATTCTCTTGAGGATTAATTCTGAACACCTGCGATGTGTCGACCTGAAGATATACACTTAAAATATCCAGCCATTTTTCGATTATCCCCTCAATAGGGTCATCCAAATCAAGCAGCTGCACAATCGAGGTAGTAGATTCGATTCGCTCTAAATCCTTTCCCATCTCTTCTTTGGCAGACTGATTCTTGCGACTTTCAACCTCGGCAGTATACCCCGACATATAAATGGAAATAAACAAAAAGCTCGTATCACGCAGCAAATCAATAGCTTCATCAAAGCGCTCTTCATCCTTGTCGGGCTGTTCTTCAATAACCATCCAATAGATAAAGGTGGAATCATCATGTCTAACGGCAACCGCAGCCACACGAACACCGATATTTTCTACGGTTTCAATAGCCATATCCTCTAAAGAGCCTTCTTCAACGCGCTCAAATGCCGTATTGATGGCACTTTGATATTCTGCAGACTGTACTTCCTCGGGAACTGCATTTCCCGAAAGAATAGTAAGCGGCTGACCTGATTTATCCACACAAAAAACGGAACAGCCTGTCACATGGGCAAACTGATCCTGAAGTTTTTGTAATTCTTTTTTATCAATGTAATCCTTAAATTCTAATTCCTGCACCAATTATCCCCTTTGATTCCCCGTTATAGTTCAAGTATCGGATAACATTCATCATACTTTTAGTATATTTTATCATAAAACCTTTAAGATGTAAAAGGAAACCACTTTATGTTGTGGTAGTTAATTAGTACTATAACAAAATATTAGAAACCGATGTATGAATAAGCGAATACAAATTCAATAAAAAAGCCCTGTGTATCTCTCCATACGGAGACAGATAAACAGAGCCTTTAATACTTAATCTGTGCAATTTACTTATTCGTCCACACTGTAGTTGGGTGCTTCCTTGGTGATATGGATATCATGAGGATGGCTTTCCTTCAATGATGCTGCGGATATCTTTACGAAACGTCCTGTTTCTTTTAATGTATTAATATCCTTTGCTCCACAATAACCCATTCCGGAACGAAGTCCTCCCAAAAGCTGGAATACGGTGTCTTCTACACTTCCCTTATAAGCTACACGTCCTTCAACGCCTTCAGGAACCAGTTTCTTGGCATTCTCCTGGAAGTAACGATCCTTTGAACCGTTCTCCATTGCTGAAATGGAACCCATTCCACGATAAACCTTATATTTTCTTCCCTGATAAAGCTCATACTCTCCGGGGCTTTCTTCACAGCCTGCAAACATTGAGCCCATCATACATACGCTTCCGCCTGCGGCAATAGCCTTGGTAATATCTCCCGAATATTTGATACCGCCATCAGCGATAATGGGAACATTGTACTGTTTTGCAACAGCGTAGCAATCCATAATGGCTGAAATCTGAGGAACACCAATACCTGCAACCACACGTGTTGTACAGATGGAACCAGGACCGATACCAACCTTTACGGCATCAGCTCCTGCCTCAATAAGAGCCTTGGTAGCTTCGCCTGTAGCAACATTACCTGCAACAATCTGTAAATCCGGGAATTTTTCCTTAATCATCTTTACACAATTAATTACATTCTGAGAATGTCCGTGTGCAGAGTCAAGAACAACAACATCTACCTTTGCGTCAACCAAAGCTGCCACACGGTCAAGTACGTTTGCGGTAATACCTACTGCAGCACCGCACAAAAGTCTTCCCTGGTCATCCTTTGCAGAAAGAGGATATTTTACTGTTTTCTCAATATCTTTTATGGTAATAAGACCTTTTAAATTAAAATCCTTATCAACAATGGGGAGCTTCTCTTTTCTTGCTTTTGCAAGAATTTCCTTTGCTTCCTCAAGAGTGGTTCCTTCAGGAGCTGTGATAAGTCCCTCACTTGTCATGGATTCCTTAATCTTCTTGGAAAAATCTGTTTCGAATTTGAGATCACGATTTGTGATGATACCTACGAGTTTTCTACCCTCTGTTACAGGTACGCCCGAGATTCTGAATTTTGCCATCAGCGCATCAGCATCAGCAAGTGTATGTTCAGGAGTAAGTGAAAATGGATCGGTAATGACACCGTTTTCCGAACGTTTTACTTTGTCTACCTCCTCAGCCTGTGCCTCAATAGACATATTTTTATGGATAATACCGATTCCGCCCTGTCTGGCCATTGCTATTGCCATGCGGTGTTCCGTAACGGTATCCATTCCTGCACTCATAAGCGGAATGTTTAACTTGATTTTTCTGGTAAGATGAGTTGTGATATCTACCTGATTGGGAATAACCTCGGAAAAAGCAGGTATCAAAAGCACATCATCAAAAGTAATGCCTTCAGAAACAATCTGTCCCATTTCATTCTCCTCCTATATATTTATAACAATTAATTTTTCGTTAACAATATCAAATGCTTTATAAGAAGTCAACCACCTTTTAACGTTTCTTGTAAATTTTATACCGGTTTTTAACTTTTCATGTAAATATTATGAACCATTTTATTAATGTCCTAATATGCCACCCGACATTACCGGAAGCACTTAATATATATGCCTTTCGGTAATGTTTGTTTAAGGAACAACAAAAGCCATGTTTATCTGTCTTTTAAACAAAGATAAACACGGCTCTATATACTTTCGTTTGCAGCTGCCATATATGGAACGAACTATCGGACGTATCTGCGGCAAATCGCTATGACATTTCTACTCGCTGAATACCTTTCTGGGATTGACATTCTTCAGGGCTTTAACAAATTCTTCAGAAGGATTCATAATGATTTTCTGATTACCTTCGTAGTACATTATGTATCTTTCGTCGGGCTCCTGCTTGGTTTTCAATGAATAGTCCACTGTTTTACACTGTCTGTTTCTGAAATTGTCAAGGTGGTAACTCTTAATGGGAGCAAAGGCTTCAATCTTTGAAACATCAAAGCTTGCAACCTTCTTTCTTTTTACCTGGTTCATGATGGCATCTATCGTAATCTCTCTGTCAAGGTACAGATACTCATACTCCACCTTGGTGAATCTGTTAACAGCCCAGGCTCCGATGCCCGCAACAATTGCTGCTATAAAGCCCCAGAACTGTGCCATTCCTATAAATATAAATACAACAAAAAATACTGCCAATATTATCATAAATACCCTGAGTGCTTTACCCCATGCAGGCTGTTTACTCCTTACAAGGCATTCAACATATGTATCGTTCATATATATCCTCCAAAAAACTATACTTTCTAATCACCATTATGATATAACACAGAGAAAACCTTTTCAATCAATTTATTGTTTTTTTAGAATTCGGTCACAATTCCTACATTGACTTGAAAGCAAATAAATCATACAATTTTTACATAAAAAAGGTTTAGGAGAAATATTATGCCCGTAATGGATGAATTTAGAGAGGAGCGCGAAAAGATTAAGACAGCGCCCTTCAAAGTAAAAGTAAAATATTTTTGGGATTATTACAAAGTACATACACTTGCAACAGCTGCGGCTCTTGCCCTGCTTATTTTCGGTATCGTTGAAATAGTAAACAGAACCGAAAATGCCCTGTTTGTAGCCGTTGTAAACAGCCTGGAATACGAGTCTGAATTCACGCGCAGTTTGACGGACAGTTTTACCGAATACGAAGAGCTGGATACCAAAAAATACTCCGTCAACATCGATAACAGCATGAATATCGTGAGCAATCCGACCACGGAAATAGACATGTACGCCCCACAGAAAATGATGGTTTACACCTCTTCCGGAGATTTGGATATCATAATATCCGACAACGAATGTTTTGAAGCCTATGCAAACCAGGGACTCTTTACAGATTTACGAACTGTTTTTACAGAAAAAGAAATCGCCGATTTCGGCGACTCACTCTTTTACATTGATGATTCCTATATAGAATTGATTAACTCAGAAGAATATGCTTACAGCACAGTCCTTCCACCCGCTCCGAACCCGACAAAGCCCGAAGAAATGGAAAAGCCTGTCCCGGTGGGATTTATCCTAAAAGAGGATAATCTGATAAACAAATCTTATTTCTTCACGCAGGGAGCTTATACGGTTACGGGTATAACCCTAGGTTCATCTCATATCGATGCATCCAAGGATTTTATCCGCTATATACACAGTCGTTAATTTATCTCACCTTCGTATACAATTGCGGCAGGGCCGGTCATAAACACGAGATTTTTCTCACGGTTCCACTCGATTTCAAGTTCTCCTCCAAGGAGGCCTACGGATACCTGCTCATTGGTAAGTCCGTTCAAAATGCAGGCAACTGCAGTTGCACAGGCACCGGTTCCGCAGGCAAGCGTTTCACCGGTTCCGCGTTCCCATACTCTCATAAACACATGGGTTTTATCCAATACTTCAACGAATTCAGTATTAACACGTTTAGGAAACAGGGCATGATTTTCAAAGTCAGGCCCTATTTTTTCGAGATCGAGTTCCTTTACGCCCTCCGTAAATATAACGGCATGGGGATTTCCCATAGAAACACAGGTCATATTGTAATCCAATCCCTTTACGGTAATGGGTTCGCCAATTACTTTATCGCCGGAAGCAATTACCGGAATAAGTGCGGGATCCAATATAGGGTGTCCCATATTAACGCGAACAAGCTTTACACTGCCACGTGGATTTTTTCTGTCCTTTTCAACCGTAAGGTCCAAATATTTAATCTGTCCGGCAGATATTATACTGATGGAAAGCTTGTCGGTAAGTCCTTTGTCATATACATACTTGGCAACGCAACGAATACCGTTTCCACACATTTCGGCCCTAGTGCCGTCAGCATTCCACATTTCCATTTCGAAATCAGCCTTATCGGAAGGATTTATAAAGATAACACCGTCTCCTCCGATTCCGAAATGTCTGTCGGATAATTTGATGACCAAAGACGGTTTATCCTCCGCGGGAATCTGCTCCTCAAAACCGTTTATGTAAATATAGTCGTTTCCACAACCATGCATTTTAGTGAACTTCATTGTAAGACCTTACCTTTCAAAATAATTATCTTGCTTTATTATATAACTGTTTTAATGCTTCGACATCAAAATTATAGCTTTTATCACAGAAATGACACTTTACTTCTATGTCCTTACCCTCGTCAAGCATTTCCTTCAGTTCCTGTTTTCCAATGCTGATGAGTGCTCTTTCCACTCTTTCTTCACTGCAGTCGCATTTATATGCCGCAGGAAGAGTATCCGTAAATTCCACGTCCAAACCTTCAAGAAGAATGGACAACATCTGTTCCGGAGTGTTACCCTCGTCAAGCATGGCTGTGACGGACTTCACCTTCATAAGGTTCTGCTCCAGTCTGTCTATGGTTTCATCACTTGCAAAAGGCATCAGCTGTATGATGAATCCGCCTGCCTGTCTGACAGTGTTGTTTTTCTCCATAAGCACTCCCAGTCCCACTGAAGAAGCTACCTGCTCGGATGTTGCGAAATAATATGTTAAATCCTCAGCTATTTCTCCTGTCTGCAATTCCACCTGTCCCGAATACGGTTCCTTTAAGCCCATGTCCTTTATGACATTCAGCACTCCCGGGCCGACGGCACCGCCTACATCCAGCTTATGAAGCTCGTTGGCAGGCAATATAACATCAGGGACAACGGCATAGCCCTTTACATTTGCCTTTGAATCGGATGTCACCGTAAGTCCTTTTGCGGGACCTTCGCTCATAATCTGCAGCGTCAGGATATCGTCATCTCCCTTTAGCATCGAACCCATCATTGCACCGGCAATAAGCAATCGTCCGAGTGCCGCAGTCATAACAGGGCTGGTATTATGATATTCCCGTGCAGTCTCCACCAGGTTTCTGCCCGTACACGCAAAAGCCCTAATCTGTGCATCAGCTGCCGTGGCGCGAACTATATAATCATTCATTTGCTTTCATTATCTCCTTACAAACAACCAAAACACGCTCGGTTGTATCTTTTACTTCATTTCCGCTATCGCTGTCAGACATCAAAACCACTTCCATCCCTGCCTGTTTAACCAGCTTTGCAATAAAATCCGGTGTATAGCCTCTTTGATAATGCAGTTCCTTAAAACGTCTGAATTCATCGCCGCCTTCATCCAAAGCGACAAAAACCGTCAAATCATATTCATTAATCTTATTCTCTTCATCATAGGAATTTTCCCAAATAAAGCTGACCCCTTCCCGGTTTTCGGCTATCGTCCTGTCTCCAATTACTTCGCGGTACTTGTACTCGGTGTTAAAATCAAATATAAAAATTCCACCGGGGTAGAGAAAATTGTTAACTTTTCTAAATACTGTCAGCAACTCGTCTTCATTCAAAATGTAATTGATTGAATCGCACACGCTTATAACGGTTCCTACCGTGGAATACAAATCAAGCTCTCTCATATCCTGACACAAATACATAATATTTGAGCCGGTTTCACATCGCCTTTCACAGGCAACGGCAAGCATATCTTCCGAATTGTCTATGCCCATGATGTCATATCCCTTTTCATAGAGCAGTTCGTCCAATTTTCCTGTTCCGCAGCCAAGGTCCAGCAGAAGATTTTTCTCGCTGTCAAGTATGGTCGTTTTGTCAAACGGATCCTCTTCCTGTGGCATGAAGCACTCGCATCCCTCACGTTCGCCATTTCCGGCAGGCTCAGATACTCCGTATGTATCTATCAGGGAAATAATGGTATCACGCCATTTTTCATACGGAGTTTCATCCATCAATTCATCGTAAACATAGGCAAATTCGCCATAACTGTCATAGTTTGTCTGCATGAATACTTCTCCACTTTATCATTTACAGTAAAAAACTCAGTGCTCCGAGAACACCCGAGCAAATAAGTCCGACTATAATTCCTGCCAAAACAACTCCGCCTATTATGGACACAACACTTTTCTTAAAGTCCATGTCAAGAATTGATGCCGCTAACGTCCCGGTCCATGCTCCTGTTCCGGGCAAAGGAATACCGACAAACAAAAACAGCGCATAATAAAGACCTTTCCCTGCCTTTTCCTCAAGCTTTGCCCCACCCTTGTGTCCTTTTTCCAAAAACCAGGTGAAAAGCTTTCCGATATATTTCTTGTCCTTTCCCCATTCCAACACTTTTCTGGCAAAAAAGAAAATAATCGGAACGGGCAACATATTTCCAATAATTGCCAAAATACAGCACAAAGTAAAATTCAACGGCACGCCCTTATCTATGAAGGCAAGTGCATATGGCACAGCGCCTCTTATCTCCACAATCGGAACCATTGAAATCAAAAAAACCATCAGGTAATGCTTAAACATCTAATCACTAACTCTCCTTTAAAATATCTTTTAAGCAGTCAATCACTGTCTGCATCTCAAGGTCGGTACCGATTGTAATACGCAAATAATCGGCTATCAAAGGAGCATTCCAGTGACGAACGAAAATATTTCGCTCTCTTAATTTGTTATAAATATAATCCCCGGAAAACGAAGGATGTTTTGCAAAAATAAAATTCGTTTTGGAATCCGGAAATTCAAACCCTAAGTCTTTAAGCTGTGCTTTTGTCCACTCGCGGGTCTTAATAATCCTGTCTGTCACAGATATAAAATAATCATTGTCTGCTACTGCCTCAACTCCGAGAAGCTGTGCAGGCATATTGACAGTATATGAATTAAAAGAAAACTTGGCATCATTTAAATACTTAATCAATTTTGCCGAGCCGATTGCAAAGCCTATACGCAATCCTGCCATGGAACGCGATTTGGAGAAGGTCTGGACCACCAGCAGATTGTCATATTTTTCCGTAAGAGGCAAAGCTGTTTCTCCGCCGAAATCCACATACGCTTCATCTACAATCACTATAACATCGGGATTAGCGGCAACAATCTCTTCGATTTTGGAAAGAGGTTCGCATATTCCGGTGGGTGCATTGGGATTGGCTATAACAATTCCTCCGTTTTCGCATTTATAATCCTCGGGATTTATGGACCAGTCTGCGTTTAAAGGAATCTGTCTGTAAGGAATTCTGTACAGATTTGCCCAAACATCGTAGAAGGAATAAGTTATTTCGGGGAAAAGAATTTCTTTTCCGGAATTGAAAAACGTCAAAAACGACATGGAAAGTACATCGTCACTTCCCACTCCCACAAAAACCCGTTCAGTATCAACTCCATAATGTTTGGCAAGCTCTGAAACCAAAGGCTTTACTTCAGGATTTGGATACAGTCTGAGTCTGTTTACATCCATCTCATCCATCAGTTTTCTGACTCCCGGCGCCGGTGGATATGGGCACTCATTGGTGTTGAGTTTAATCATATCGGCTCTGTCCGGCTGTTCGCCTGCTACATACGGCACTACTTTACGTACATTTTCTTCCCACTTCATATTGCATATTCCTTTCTGTTATTTCCCCGTAATACAATTCCCGCAATCACAGATTCTTTAATTCTTCTTCATATGCTTTGGCCTGAGTCTCATTGCCAAGCTGCTTATAGCATCGGATTAATCCTTTTAATGGCAGTTCCCTGGCCGTTTTTAAGACAAGTGTAGGCTCAGTCTCATATGCCGCATTATAATACCAAACACAGGCTTCTTCAAGGTCTTTCGCATCCTCATAGAAGGCTCCGAGTTCTACACATATCTCACTTAAGCCGTCACCGGCCAGAATTTTGGAAGTGTATTTTAAAAAAGTAATATAATCATCGTTTATTCGTGCTCCCTTTGCAAGCACGCAACAGGCTGCCTCAAATTCCTCTTTGCTGCATTCCGGATTTTCCGAAACAGCCAAAAAGTAATCCTTCGCTTTGGCAAATTCATCTGCAGTTCCATTTATGTAAAGCTCCCTTGCATACATGTTAAGAAGCCTTTTGGATAAAGTCTTTCCCTCTTTAATCATTCCCGCAAATATATCGATATCGCGTCTTGAATGATTGGATTCAGGCTTGTGTGTAATCACTATGTCGGAATCAAATACGACAGGATCCAGTCGCAATGTCTCATGAATCTGTTCTATCCAAACGAACTCGCGCAATCTTCTAAAGAGCTTCGGTCTTAATTCTTCATCAAAATTATAAACCGTGCCTTTGTCGAGCTGGTTACCGTATTTCATCTGTACGATATCGATTCCCGGCTCTAAATTCTCCTTAAGGAATTTAAATTTCTCGTAATTTTCCGGGCTTAAGACTTCATCGGCATCGGCAGAATATATATACTCCTTCGTTGCCTTTGAATTAGCGAAATTTCTGGCTGCCGAGAAATCCTTTATCCATTCAAAATCATAGATTTTATCTGTATATCGGGCTGCTATTTTCTTTGTATTGTCGCTTGAACCGGTATCAACTATTATCAATTCCTCATACAGTCCCTTCAAGCTGTCCAAGCACCTCGAAAGAACCTTTTCTTCGTTTTTTACTATCATACAAACAGATATAGTTGCCATGAATAACCCCTCCGTTATTTACTTCGCATACACAAGCTCTATTTTATCGTAAAAAAAAGCTTTTGTGAAGTTATTATCACAAGCAGCCCGGCATATATGTAGGGTAAAAACGGCACTTCCTTTTTAAGTTTTCCTCCCCTGCCCACGTTATGTGTGAAAATCATACCTATAAGGAGCAGAATATACGAGACAAACAGGTGCATTATAAACCCCTCAAATCTCATTCCCCCTCTGTACAGATAGATAGCAGATATGCAAAACGCATGGCAGTCCGCTCGACCGTAAAGCCTTGAAAAAACAATTTCCTGCAACACAATATAAATAAAAAGCTCCACAGGAAAAAGCATGCCGCAAAAATTGTCGCAGCATGCCTTAACCATAAGTTCAAAAATAATAAATAAAGGATATGTAAACATGAAAACTCTAGGGACTCTCATTGTTCTTATGTCCGATTCAGTTGCCAGACTTAAGCATACCCAAAACACAATTATCTCAAATAATCTCATCATCTATCTGATTGTCCTTAATCTTCTTCTTATTTTACTCAAATATTTTTCTTTCAAATCAGAGCCGAAGTTTTCAGATAGCATTGCGACATTGCCCACGTTGTCCTCAGCTAAAACGCTAAGCGTAAAACCGCCTCCAAACCAGTCTCTGTATAATTCTTTGTCAATCACAATCGGTGCCGAATCTGATTCAAATATAAGAGTATCCGAAAAATCTGATTTTACAAGTTCCGCAGTAATGCTTTTGGTCCCGCTTAATAAATCCAATGCCCTAATCGTCAAAGCCTCGTCTTCTTCCAAAAACAGTTCAGGTTCTCCCGCGTCCCCGACTATGCATAACGAAATACCCTCGTCCGAATATCTGAACGTATCTTTTTTTTGATTATATGCACCTGCCCATCCTTTAAGTGAAAGCAATTTACCATCCCAAAGCGGTGAAAGCAGACTGTACGCATCAAATGAAAGACCGTTGTCATACCTTTTATTTTCAGTAAAGTCATAATCTGTTACGGATATAATCTCCGTACCGGAATTTTCAGTTTTTCCGCCAAACAGATAATTACAGCTTTCCCGGTTGTCTGCATTCATTGATAATTTCACGGAATCAACCCTATAATCTTTTCTTTTTCTCATCAGGGCATGGCCGGATAACGAAAGTGTAAAAAAGGTTTTATTATCTGCTTTTACATAATACAGGCCCTCCTCAGCGGAATAATAAACCGACCCACCGGATACTTCAAAAGAATCGGTTGTCACCGGATACTCATATTCATTCGGATCAATTTTATAATGAAACGTACAGGAAATGTTTCCTGCCTTGTCTGCCGCGGCGACATGGAAATATACAGTTTCGGAATACAAAGGAAGCCGGACCGTACCATTGGAAGTTTTTTCAAATGTACCTGTTCCGTTTATTTGTGTATTCTCTTCGCAATCTGCAGCATACAGATAATAGTCCACACCGCTTATAAATTCAGAGTTTTGAGTATATGCCTCACAGATGCGTTTCCCACAGCTGTCATACCCCTCGCATTTGAAGTAATAAAAGGTTCCGTGATCTATGGGTTTTGCAATGTTAAGAACTATTTCCTGTTCCGTTACATGACTGTTTATGGAGGAAACAGAATCAGGCGGTGCTTTATCCAAGGCTTCGCAAGCCAAAAAGCCGTCACCGGAATTAATCATGGGCACCAAAAGGGAAATCGAAGCTTCGCCGTTTCCGTTATTAACTCCGTTTTCAGCAGAATGATATATGGCATCTTCTGACATGAAGCTGCTGCCGCCGCCACTTTTAATCTGTCTTTCCGTTTCTCCCTCGTCATATCCGCAGCAGCAATAGTTAAATGTATATTTAACATTTCCAACCATCGGTTCCCTGTACTCATCATAGCCGCCGATATCCTGTGCCTGATATCCCCCGTCAAGTGTAGGTGTCTGAAATACGATATATATTCCATCGGTGTTTTTACCGATATTTATCGAGATATTTGCCTTTATATAACACTGTCCCGGTGCAAGTGACGAGCTGTAAGCTAATTCACCAATCCATACTACTGAGGCATTTGAGTAATTATGAACTGTGTTTTTGCCATATATCGACCTCTCACTTGTCGTGTCGTAGCGATAATAATTCCTGTTAGCAGCCGAGACGGCTTCAGCATCAGAAAGAAGAAGCTTACCGGCAGAATCATACACATAAACCCAAAATGCTCCGGATGGGAAATTAGCTTCGGCTCCTCCGAATCTTGAACCCCAGTAACAGTCAAAGGACAATACGCCCTCTCCCGGAGTATCAAAGCAGGCAGACTCTGTTCCGACATTAAGTCTTACATTTGTTGCATTATAGCTTACCGAATCATAAGCATATTGGAAAAATTCCTTTACCTTTACTCCTGTCGCCGTTTTGTACAAAAAAGGCTGATCGTAATACCCGCAAAAGCCTGCCGAACAGGTTGCGTACGAATTTAAATAGAAGGATAAATCAGCATATTCAGTTCCCGACTTGTAGCAGGTTTGGGAATGATGATGAACGATTTCCTCACCCGCGCTTCCTCCTTTATATCCGCCACCGCCGCCGGAAGAACCGGTTTGTCCTTTAGTGGATAAAGCAGCCGAAAGCTTCGAATTGCTTCCTCCGTTTCCACCTCCAGTGGAAGGCAGTGCGCCACCTCCACCGCCCGCAATCATAAGAACACTGTTCTCCCCTGTTGAAGCGGTTTTCTCCACAATACTGGCACCTCCGCCGTCAGCATAAATTGTGCCCCGGCCTCCGGAGTATCTGTTTCCTGATTCTTCTCCTGTTTGCCCGGTGGTAAACGTAAGCAAATCCTGATTGTTTAATAAGAATCCGCCTGTGACCTTTCCGCCACCGCCGCCCAAAGAAGACATATAATTTCCACCGCGTGCACCAAAGGCTGTAATTTCATAAATCCCGGGAATATCGATTTTCAGTTTTTGAGGGGTTGAAGAATATGGAATAATAAGATGCCCGAAGGCTTTATTTTGTGATTGAATATCACCTGTTATTATACCGTTTGATATGGCTTCAAACTCACCATTTAGAAATTCTTTTTTATAAAAAGCATAATAATCCGCACCGCTTGTATCCCGGGCATATAACCTTACGGCCCCTTTCCCGGCGTTTAATTCATAATCATTCTCGGCCGTTAATCCGATTTTTCCATAGTGCGCGTAGAGAACAACATCTTTTTGAGGTGTGAAGAAGGTTTCTTGGTCTCCGACAAATTCGCCGTTTTCTTTATCGGTATACCACCCGATAAAGATTTCCCCTTCCTTTTGGGCTGAAGGAAGCTTTGCTGTTTTTCCCCTGTAAACGGCAGCTGCGGAATCAATATTTCCGTTAGCATCAGGAAATGTATAAGCATTTTCACGCTCGTCATATTCTCCCTTTATATTCGAAAACGAATAGTAAGAAAATTCTTTATTTACTTTTTCTATGACAGTTCTTTTTGGAATTGAGCCTGCAATCAGCACACTGCCTCCGTTTCCGTCATAAGTAACACTTATTTTTTCATCCAAAACAGGTCGTGGCAGAACAACCTTTTCACCGCTGCGATTCTTTATGCTGACATTTGGTTTTTCACCCTCACCCGAACAAAAAGAACCTCCTCCTGCATCAAGAAGTATTGTGCTCTCTGTTTTTCTCCACATGGCATAAAGAGTGACAACTCCCGGATTATTATCCTCCGGCCCCCATAAGGTTCCCTTTGGCGAATACTCATAGTCATAGTCACATAAACCACAAATCACAGCTTCGTCGTTTATATAGCCCCATTCATTTAACTCGTATACAGCATCCTTCGGAAGGAATTCCTTTATCATTTCTTTATCGTCCGTAGGCAACACATTCCAGCCGACAAAGCTGTAGCCGTACACGCTGAAGCTGTTTTTACTCAATTTTTCGACAGTTTTAATATCATTATTTCCCCGTTCACCGCTATTTTTGTAAAAATGATAGCTCGAACAGGTAAAGCCACTGTTTTCTTTAAGGGTAGAATCTGAAGGTGGAGAAGCTTTATAGATAATTTTGTAGATGTTATCCGCCTTTTTTCTGCATTCATGTATTAATTGAGCACCCTGCTCCAAATGTGAACATGACGGACACAGATAAAATTCATTCGCACCACTGTAAATGGTGTTAAGATTCCTCAGGCTCTCTTCGCCTGCATAAATAAGATGTGTGCTGACAATCTCACCGCAATCTGCACAATAAGCAAAATATCCGTCATCATATGTCATTTCGCATGAATTTGTCGGGAGATTATGGAATCCATAGATGTCGGATTTTTGTGTTCCGTGAATGCATCGTCCGTTTGATGCTACTTCATAATATAACACTCTTACAGGTGAATTTTTGACCAAATACGGATGCAAATGTTCACCTTTTGTTTCACTTGGTACAAACAGCTCTTCGCCTGTATAAATTCTAAATCCCAACGCATGTCTGTATGGAAGTGCATAGTATTTAGAAAATTCATTTGGGATAATGGGAACAAGCTTAGCCATATCCGTCCTGACAGACCAGGCTGTCTGATCGGGAGAAAGAATGACATCGCTGTACCCTGCAGCCCATTCCTTCATGCTTATTGCATCCGAAGTAAAACAGCAAAGAGCAAAAGCAACAATAACGCATGTTATTGCAAAAAGGAATTTGTTTAACCCTGATTTAATATTTACTCCTCCTTTATTGCAAAACAATCTGCGCATATATAATAATCATATTCTTCACCTATAAGCGGATTATATCCTGTAGTCAATACATAATTATGCTCCAGCTTATCATCATCACAGTAAGTCATATTCGGGTTGTTCAATTTACAAAGTTTGCAGACAAAGGTGTGTTTCGTGCCACGGCGACAGGTTGCCGGCTCGATTATCTCGTCATATTCCAAATGATTTGTGACCACTGCCTCTGCACATGGATAATTAATTATGTCTTCCGTATAATCGCATCTTGCACATTTTACCCTTACCGTCCCCGGGGCCATACATGTCGGAGGAATTACAACCGCCACGACACTGCATCTTGCATCCCCGTACATTTTATGTCCGAGCGGATTCCCCTCGGTATAGGAATCTTCTATTGCGCCACAGTCGCATACTCTGCTGATGGTTTTAGGTGTTGTACAGTCTGCTTCTTTAATGACAGTATGAAATTCATGTTCATGCTGTGGGATTTCACTTTGCAGGGTGATTTCTTCTTTTGTTTCAGCTGTTTGCTTTTCTTGAGGAATTTCAGTCGGTTTAGCTTCTGTTTTTGATGGAATGCTTTTCTTCTCTTCGACAATATTATCCTGAATTTCTTCCTTTTGAATTGTCTGCTTTATTTCAGGATTTATAGAATTTTCCTTTACCGGTTCTTCCTTTTTGTCGTAATCTGATACTTCGTACGGCTCATTTTCTTTCTGAACCGATTCGTCAGAAATCGACTCTTTTTCAATTTCCTGTTCATTTGTTATCAGCATCGGCTCTTCTTTTTTTGCACAACCTGCTAAAAACAAAAAACCTATCAAGAATATTATTTTTTTCATATTAATAACCGTGCCCCTTCCATAGTATGTGCTACAATCTCCTAATCAGGCGAATATTTTCGTCATCATAAATACTCAAAAACTGCTTTACCTTGTCTCTTTCCATATAAAAATTAAAAGCCCGTGCCACCTGGGAAGCATCATTTTTCTCAATCCGATTCCCTGATATGTCAAAAGCATCGCTGACATATACATTTTCCATAAATAAAATCGTGATATTTTTATCATCGGTTATATATATGTCAACCCTGTCTCCGGGCCTTATCACACCTGCCGCAGCCTGTGATAAGCTTTGCACCGATGCAGAAATTAGGCAGGGATCCTTCATCTCTTCCTTAGCCGGAACTACATTCTCGAGCATGGAACTATAGCAAATCATCCCTTTTTCAATTCCGATTAAGGATTCACTTCCAGGTAATTGAGTAACATCCGTAATCATCCCTGCACTTATGATTTCTTTGTCTACCTGCATTTCAGTAAATAATACGTATATGTTTTCATCATCAAACACCGTTCCCAACGGAATATTATCCGAAGCCACAGGGATACCGACATATTCATGCGTTTTCAATGCATTTTTCTCAAGCATCAAAAGGAATGCAAAAACGCAAACTGATGCAAACAAAGCTACAATTGCGGTCAAAAGCCACCTGTTATCCTTTTCTTTATTCTTTTTCAAAATCTGTCCTCCAATACAATATCAGCGTATATCCTTTTTTTGCCGCTGAAAACCAAACCGAATATTCCTTTGGTTCCATATTTTACCTGTGCATATATTCCCGTATTTTCAACGGATTCATTAAATGGATTTAAAACCATGGAATTATTCACTACCTCCAAGGTAACATTTCCTTTGTCATCAATATCATAAATTCCAACACCCCTATCATATACATTGTATATTATAATTCTTTCCAATGTGACACCACAAATAATACTTTCTGTTTCATCCGCAAAAATGTCGCTTAGATTCAGATTTTCACATAGAAAACGATAATAGTCATTAAACGCTTTATATCCGTCGATTTCCAAGGTCGGGTGCTCGTGATAAATTAAATCCGGATTTAATGTTGCCATTGCAGCATCGGTCATTGCATCCTCCACATAAGAAGCAGCAGTTATAAACCGATACAAAAACACTTGAAAATACATGATAAGAAAGAGAAACATTACAAGGAACAAACCAAATACCAGTACAACATTTCCTTCATCAGTTTTTAGCGGTCGAAGTTCTTTTCTCACATATTTCATATCCTGAAAGCTTTCCATTAAGCGTGAGTACAACCTGTTGCCCATATTCACATTCGGTCTTTGTCGTTCCGCTCAGATTCACATCCTCAATGCCAAGTTCCTCAAGCTTTTCCATGAATTCTCTTTCTGAAGCAGTATCCAGATATCCTTTGGTTTCAATCCTGAGCATATACTCTCTTGCCAAATAATTAAGGGTAATTTTTGTCTGCAAAAGTCTGATATTCTCCATAAAACCACTCATCAGAGCAATAAGTGCCAGAATGCAGACAAGGCAGGTTAATAATTCATTTACTGTACCACTGTCACATTTATTTATCTCACTCCGCTTAATATTTCCTGCGCCTCCTTTGTCATTGTTTCCATTATTGCCCTGATAAAATCAGACAACGCATCCTTCATAACAACACATAGTACCAAAGCGATGATGCACAAGCCGACAGTAACCAGTATTCCATCTACTCCCGGATCACTGCCACATAAATAATTATATAATTTTCTAATCATACCTATCCTCCATAAATTAAATCCTGTTTTAACTCTATATTCCCTGAGTTATCGTAAACATATTCAGAACGCTGCCGTAGATTACAATTGTAAGTACGGCAGCAAGTACCCCCAATTGATAAAGTGTCACCTTACGGTTAAGCCTTTGTTTCTTTTTCTCCATTGTTTCTGTCTCAATATCTCTTATCTGGTCAGCAATATCATTTAATAATTCAACCACTCTTCCCGATTCCAATGACTGCAGCATTCCTATCATCAAAAAATCAATGTAGACATTTTCGAATTTGGCTGATAATTTAGCCAAAGACTTTTTAGTATCAGCCTTGATTAACAGGTCCCCGGCGAATTCCGTAAGTCCCTGTTTTAAGCGTTTTTCGTTTACAAGAAGCGCTGTCTCCGCCAGGGCATCCGGTGCATAAACTCCGGCACGAATCTGTATTACAAGGCTGTTAAATATCAGCTTTAAGTCGGGAAGCATTTTCTCATTATCCGAGCGATTCATGTACTCAAGTAAAATATCCGGCAGAAAATAAGCAAACACGGCAATACAAAAGGCCGTTGGAATATTAACCGACAGACACGTTATCCCCGTCAACGTAAACAAAAGCACTTTAATCGCAACAAATCCGTATGTCGTTATTCCTTTATAGAAATGAAAGCCTGCACCTTTCTTAATCAGTTTTTCTTCCGTTCGTTCATAGAAAGGACCTGTCCTGCTCTTTTTCCGGACAAATCCGTTAAAATCTTTAAATGCTTTTACAAGTTGACTTTCCTTCCCTTTGCATAGCAGGAAATAAATGCAGGCTCCGGAAAGCAAAGCTGTGGTAATTGAAAAAATCCTTATCATAGTCAGTTCCTCACTTTGATAGTTTTGCAATATCAAACGTATAAAAAAATAATATCAGGCTTATGATAACACATGTTATCCTTCCTATATTACTTTGAGTAATAATATCCTTCACGTTAAGGCCAAGTACTTTATCCGTAAATATCAGAATCATAAGCGACATTGCAACCAGTATTCCCATTTCAATTAACGCTTCGCTAATGAGTGTTCTTCTTTTAAGTCTCGCGCTCTTGTATTCGCGAATATCTTTTCTGCTGCCATTTAATACCGTCTTTAAATTTCCGCTGTAGCTAAGAGCTGCTTCCAGATTCAACATCAGCTCCTTAAATTTCGGGTGTTCCACACTTTCCTGTAAAATTCTTATTGCGCTGCGCGTATCTCCCGTCGTGTGTATTTCATAAAAGGCCTGTTCCAAAAGGCTTTTTATCGGTTCGTCCATATATATACTCACCCGATAAAATACGGCACCGATTTCTCCGCTTGTAAGTGAATAATTACCCAAAAAGTCAACAAGCTTTAAAAGGTTCTCGTCCGTTTTCCTAAAAGCCAGCATTTTCTTAATGTAAATAATTACATATTGAAGGGCAAGACTTAAGACCACGATGATAAAGGTGAACTTGCAGCTGTATCCAAAGATGGCATTGCTAAATAATAGCAGGCATATTCCAATAACATTCCACTTGATTAAGTTTTCACCCGAAATTCCCGGATTTTTAGTTCTAATCCCCGCATAAGTCAATTCTCTGTCGAGATATTGAGATAATCCTGTTTTCTGTTTTATCTTCGAAAACATTGTTTTATTGTTTTTATTAGTTAAATCAAGTTTTAACACTTTTCCAAAAAGCACTACGAATCCGACAAAAAGGAACAGGAATACGACAAAAAGGGACAGATATATCAAAGCATGCATAACTCTACCTCCGGTTTTTCAAAATTCAGCCTGTTTTTCTCAGCATCATATCCGGTACAGACATATATTTCCTTAACTTTGTAGTTCTCCATGAAAATATAGGTTTTAAAACAATCCATCATTTTCATCAGCTCTTCCCTTTTGTATCTGCTTTCATACATACAGTAATCCACTATCTTTTCGGGCGCCTTTTCAGCAGAAGGAGCATGTATGGTTGCCGCACACAGCTGCCCGGTGTATGCCGCGTTTAGCAGATAAATGGCTTCATCGCCTTTTACCTCCCCGATAATAAAGAAATCCACATCCATTGTCAGACCTGCAATACTTATGTTTTTCAGGTCATATGATATTGCGCTTTCAGATACCGGTGGAAGAGAATGAAGAAACATCATGTCAGGGTGGAAAACCGTGGTTAATTCATCCGCCTGTTGAGCCACCAACACAGCCATATTGTTGGGAAGTGTCTCCTTAAGGGCATTTAAAAGTGTCGTTTTACCAGAGGAATTACCTCCGCAAATAATCGTAGATGAGCTTCTAAAACGTTCAATCAGAAATTCTGCTGTCTGAACTGACAGCATTCCCCTCTGAATCAGCTCGGAGATGAGCGGAAACGATTTTGGTACTTTT
This sequence comes from Lachnospiraceae bacterium, assembly GCA_045627085.1. Lineage (GTDB taxonomy): Bacteria > Bacillota > Clostridia > Lachnospirales > Lachnospiraceae > RGIG10340. The sequence goes on from JAZQNB010000037.1 coordinate 189,790, forward strand.
CTGATACACAGGTAGGGTTCGTTATAAGTATTTACAAGTGGCATTGAAATGGTGAAACGTAAGATAAATTTTGAATGACTTTCGTTGTCAGTGAATCTTTGAATTGCATTTTGATTTGATATATTGACTTGATTTTTGGCAGCAATCAGATGAATAAAACGGCTGTAAGCTTCTTCACTTTCAAAAGCTGTTTTGCACTTTTGCCGTTTCCCTTTTTTCTTGACACGTATATTGTCATGCGCTATTACCCGAATATCCGAAATATCATCGTCATCTATTAATGGTGTCAGAATTGAATATCCAAAAATGAACAGCTCGAATTCTTTTTTCAGTTCCTCCTTATCCTCTTCTTCCAATAAAACATTATTGTCGATATAATTGTCTGCTTCAAGCAGAAATTGCTCCCGCGAAAGAATTCCTTTTCTAAGGCGTATCAGCTCGCGGCTTTTTCCTGATACATACTGTTCAATCAACAGATTCAGGGCCTCTTTTACACATAATTTAATTTTTTCTCATCCTCCTTTTTAAAATTGTTCACAATGGGAAAATACCGAAAAGAACCAGATTTATAAAGAATTTCGCGAAATATGTAAGATGAGAGTACTATTTTGTTTTTTTGTTGTCAATAGGTTATTGTACTTTTTGTAAAAAAATGATAATATCTTCTCGTGAGAAACTTTTTTGGAGGGAAGGAAAATGGCTACAAATATGTTTTTCCTACTCGGCGGAGGATTGTTAATCATAATTTTTGCCGTAGTAGTATCCGTAGTAAGTTCTGTGGTCTCCTCTATTGCTGCAGAGCAGGATGAGGAATGCGAACAATAATTTACAATAATAAATTACCACATACGTTACGTAAACGTATGTGGCTTTTTTATTTTATCTTCTAAACATCTCAGATGACAAATACCTGTCTCCCGAGTCAGGTAAAAGGGCAACTATCGTTTTTCCCTTATTTTCCGGTCTTTTAGCCAGCTCATATGCTGCAAACAAAGCAGCTCCTGATGTGATTCCAACCAAAATTCCCTCTGTTTTTGCAATCATGCTCCCCATTCTGAATGCAGCTTCATCGCTTACCGGAATAATCTCATCATATACTTTTGTGTCTAACACCTTAGGGACAAAGCCTGCTCCTATGCCCTGAAGTCCGTGAGGCCCCGGCTGATTTCCCGAAAGGACTGCGCTTGTCTTGGGTTCAACACCGACAATTTTGATATTCGGATTTTTCTTTTTCAGATAATGACCGGTTCCTGTTATGGTTCCGCCGGTTCCGATTCCTGCCACAAAAATATCTGCCTTACCGTCAGTATCTTCATATATTTCCGGCCCCGTAGTTACTTCATGCGCATACGCGTTTGCCGGATTGTCAAATTGACCTAATATTACGGAGCCTTCTATCTCGCGATTAAGCTCCTGTGCTTTCTTAATTGCTCCTGCCATGCCTGCTGCGCCATCGGTCAGTACAAGCTCTGCGCCATAAGCGGAAAGCAGAATTCGTCTTTCCTCACTCATTGTCTCCGGCAAAGTCAGAATAGCTCTGTAACCTAAAATTGACGCAACCATGGCGATACCGATTCCCGTATTACCGCTGGTAGGCTCGATAATGG
>JAZQNB010000038.1:0-21712 GCA_045627085.1 Lachnospiraceae bacterium
AATACCGGTATTACCGCTGGTAGGCTCGATAATGGTTGCCCCCGGTTTTAAAATCCCCTTTTTCTCGGCATCCTCTATCATAGCAAGTGCGACTCTGTCCTTAGCTGAACCTGCCGGATTCAAATACTCCAATTTGGCCAAAACAACAGCATCATTTACTCCTAATCTGTCCGAAAGCCTTGCACATTCCATTATGGGAGTGTGTCCAATCAGTTCTATAGCATTTTTCTTAATATTACTCATATATTTGCCCTGCCTTTTTTTCTTTCAAATCACATTATAGACCTTTATTTACTTAAATCGCAACGTTAAAAATGGGGTAATTAATTTGACATATCACTCCCTTATAAATTATACTTAATTACGATAAAACATTGGGGAATGTTATTATAAAATTGTGGGGTATTTGCAATGTCTGATTCTATTATTATCATTTCCGTGCCCGGTTCAAGAAGTATTACCAACAGGGCTCTTTTAATAGCCGCGTTGGCACGCGGGCAATCCAAATTATTCGGAATAAACATATCCGACGACTTTGAATCCATGTGCTCATGTCTGAATTCGCTGGGTTTTCCTATATTAATAGATAGGGACAAAAAAGAAGCTCTGGTTTCGGGATTAGGGGGGTTTTTACCCTGTAACAATGCCTCCGTCAATGTCGGAGACTCCGGCACATGTGCCAGATTTATTACAACCTTTCTAGGTCTGAGCAACGGTCACTTTAAAATTGAATCAGGAAAGCAAATGGCCGGCAGACCGATGGATGATTTATACGCATCTCTTGAGGGTTTGGGAGCTAAGATCGTCAAAACAGGTAATGATGCATTTCCCATAGAATTAGACGGAGCACCTTTGTGCACGCCTGATGTCACCCTGGACATAACTAAAAGCAGCCAGTTTCTCAGCGCTCTTCTAATTTCGTCCGTAAAATTCAAGGATGATTTCACCATACATGTGACGGGCGAGCACGGCATGAAATATGTTGAAATGACCGCAAGAATCATGTCTCACTTTGGTGTTAATTTCTCAACCTATAACGGAAGCTACCATATACCTTACAATGCCAGGTATATGGCGCGAAATCTCTATATCGAGCCGGATGTATCCTCCGCCTGCTACTTCTACGCCCTGTCAATGCTGATAAACAGACCAGTAAAAGTACCCGGAGTATACAGTGATTCCATTCAGGGCGATATCCAATTCATCAACCTGTTGGAAAAAATGGGTGCGACCATTACACAGGACAGCGAAGGACTTACATTAATTCCACCCGCGTCCGGAAGTTTTAACGGCATTGAAGCGAAAATGCGTGATTTTTCCGACCAGGTACCAACCTTGGCTGTTCTTGCAATATTCGCATCCTCTCCTACCACCATAACCGGAGTGGCCCATATAAGAGAGCAGGAATCTGACAGAATAAAGACTGTCAGCGAAAATCTTGACCTCTTGGGTATAAGAAACGAAATACTTCCGGATGGCATAAAAATCTATCCCGGAATACCGCACGAATGTGAATTGCAATCGTTTAACGACCATCGTATAGCCATGTCCTTCGGTTTACTGTCAGCGGTCAATCCCCGAATTACTCTGGAAAACAAAGACGCCTGCCGGAAAACATTTCCAGATTTTTTCGAAATATTAAATAAAATAGTAAAATAATGACAAAAACGTTAATTAAATAGTAGTAATTTGCCTTATTTTGTTTTATAATATCAGTAAATATACCTAGGGAGGTACATATATGTTCAGTCAATTGTTTGGACGCTACCTTGTTGACAAGGCGCTTCTTCGTGAAGAAGATTATAAAATCATTATTGACAAGCAGCTTTCAGTTCGCGTAAAGCTTGGAACTATCGCCATCTCTGAAGGTCTCTTGACCGAGGAGCAGGTTGATTTAATAAATGAATTACAAAAGCAGCGTGATAAGCGTTTCGGTGATATTGCAATTGAAGAGAAAATGCTGACAGATGATCAGATTAGTTCCCTTTTGGCAAAACAGGGAAATCCTTATCTGCAGTTTTTACAGCTTTTGACTGAATCAACGCCTCTTACAAACAGTCAGATTGAAGAACAGCTTCAGGCTTTTCAGCAGGCCAGAGGTTTTTCCGATTCGGATATGGATGCTTTGAAAAAAGATGATATTGATTCACTCATTCCAATATTCATCTTTTCAGCGAAGCCTCACGTTACCGAGGTTGCCGGTTTGGTTATCAGAAATCTGAACAGATTTATTTCCAGAGATTTCTATATCGGTCGTGCAACACGTGCAAAAGAATTGCCGTATCAATATCTTGCAACACAGCGAATGGTCGGTGACGATTCCATTTCAATCGCTTTTGTTGAAGAGCAGGAAAGCGGCGGTTTATTACAGATTGCCAGTGAGTTCTCACGCGAGAACCTCTTAGACGTTTCCGATGATACATTTGATGCCGTATGTGAATTCATCAATGTAACCTGTGGTCTTTATGCATCAGATATGAGTGTAAAGGATATTCATTTGGATATGGAACCGCCTGCAGCATATAAGGATCAGGTTGCAGAAGGTGATTTCTATATTCTTCCGATATATATCGAAAATAAGAGCTTAAGCCTTGTCATTTCGGTTAACACGGAATTTGACCCCGGAAAGATTCCCGTAAAGATTGCTTCCACTTCAAGCATCTCCAGAATGGGTGGCGGTGATAAGGGTACAATACTTTTGGTTGATGACTCCAAGATGTCCAGAAACATGCTGGCTTCCATCGTTACCAAGGCAGGCTATACCATTATCGGTGAAGCTTCAAACGGAATCGAAGGCTATGAAACATATCTTAAAATCAGACCCGACATCATTACACTCGATATCACGATGCCTGAGATGGATGGTCTTGAAAGCCTTAAACGAATACTGGATGCCGACCCTGATGCAAAAGCCATCATGATTACGGCTGCCGGCCAGCAGGACAAGCTGATTGAAGCTTTAAAGGTAGGAGCAAAGAGATTTATCTCAAAGCCTTTCCAGGAAGAAGAAATCATCAACAACATAAACGACGTTATGTCACTTTAAAAACAAACGCTGTGGAAAAACTTCCACAGCGTTATTTTATATCCACTACCCTATTCATCAATCACACAGGTTACGATACTGTGCGGTTTTATACTTATTTCTGCCAACTGTTCTTTATATCTGATGGCAAATTTCCCGCCTCGTGAATTTCTGTTTAAAACTACAGTTGCAATTGAACCATCCGGATTTTTAAAGCTTACCGTTTCAAGCTTCTCAGCAAATACGGAGCTGCCGATTCTGACTGCACCGGGGCGGATAAATTTGGAGAAATGTCCCATATAGTAATATGAGGAACGAATATCCAGAGTTTTATTTTCCGAATCGTACACTATAGGTGCTTCTCCCACCCATATTTTCTCTTTAGTCCATCCGGATTCAATCTGTTCATCCTTCCAATGGTCCGGATTACCGTTTTCGTCCAAAAACATATTCCAATCGGTCCAACCGTTTGCATAATTGTTTAAATCGCCTATGATATCATGTGCATAAGACTCACCGGAATCATATACTCTTTTCCCTTTAGATTTTGAATGCTCTGAAGGAAGAATCAATTTATCCGGAAAAAGTCTGTGGAATACATCAAGTGCTCTGAAATGCTCTCCCGAATACCAATGAACTGCTATTCCGTCCGGTCCCTTTCCACCTTTTAAAAATTCTGCAAGGGCACGTTCTATAACTCTTTCTTTGTTGTGATCCCAAACAAAAACAAGCACATCCTTTTGCCCGTTCTTCTCAAGCGTTTTGATGAGATAATTGTTTACAAAATCACTTTCATCTTCCTTGGAATAAAAGCATGACTCCCAGTTTTGTTCTGCTTTAGCTTCGTTTTGTGCGGTAACAGCCCATACGGGAATATCGTTTTTGCCATAAGCATCTATAAATTTGGAAAAATATTCTGCCCAGGTGGAATAATACTCCTTTTTAAGCTTTCCTCCGCGATTCATACGGCCGTTTGTCTTCATCCATGAAGGAGGTGACCATGGTGACGCAAAAAGCTTTAAATCGCCTTTTGTGATGTCAAAAGCCTCTTTAATGGCAGGAATAATTGCTTCCTTATCGTGGGAAATATCAAAATGTTTCAGTGACACATCTCCTTCCACATCATCGTAGCTGTAAAAGTCCTTTGAAAAATCACAGCTGTTAATAGTGGAACGAATAAGGGAATAGCCTATTCCCTTTTCTTTGTCAAAATACATCTCCATTGCCTTTGAGCGAAGCTTGGAATCCATGCTTTTTAGATTTTCGCATGCAGCCTCAGTCATGGCACCGCCAAATCCAATGATTTTCTGGTACTCCGCTTCCGGATAAATATTAAGAAGTGCCCACTCTCTTCCATCCGGGTCAGGCTTATCAGGGACAAAATCAATCTCTTTTTTGGCAGCAAGTCTGATATCTTTCGACATGCAGGTTTCATATAATTTGAGTTTCATGAGCATCCTCCGTAAAAACGTTTTAATTAATTATAGCACATGATAATCCTTTTCTTCTACTGCCTTTACGAAAATATCCCTATTTACATTTTCATTTGCAATAACAACAGCTGTTCCTTTTGTGTGAGAAACCTCAGCACTTATTACGCCCGGAACCTGTTCCAAAGCTTTTTTTACACTCATTTCACAATGTTCACACATCATTCCTTCAATATGCATTGTAATTTCCATTTCAGTTAACTCCTCTTTTTTATCCGTGTTAAAGCAGTTTTTAAGTCTTAATGCATTAATCACTACGAACAGGCTCGAAAGGCTCATTGCGGCAGCCCCAAGCATGGGATTTAATGCAAGGCCATGCGAATGCCAAAACACTCCCGCTGCTATTGGAATTCCGCATATATTATAGAAAAACGCCCAAAACAGATTCTCATATATAATTTTCAACGTTTTTCTGCTCAAATAGACTGCTTCATATATTCCGCCTATATTGCTTCCCACCAATACAATCTGTGCAGCATCCATCGCCACATCTGTTCCGCTTCCAATCGCTATTGATACATCTGCCTCAGTAAGCGCTATGGAGTCATTTATCCCGTCTCCCACCATCAAAACACGGTTGGTTTTTCTTTCCCGACGTACAATTTCATACTTTTCATCCGGCAAAACCTCTGCTATGTATTGTTCTATTCCCAAGGTTTTGGCAACGCGCTCGCATACTTCCTTTTTATCTCCGGACAAGAGCATACAACTTATGCCCATATTACTTAACCCGGTGATAAGTTCCTTTGCTTCAGGCTTAATCTCATCCTTTGTTCCAACAGTTAATGTCCCTGTTTTATCAAAAACAGCTTTTGTAATTCTTCCCGCATTTTCAAGGCTTTCGGCATTTTTGAACAAAATACCGCGTTTTGCACCCACACCATTACCTACCATAATGGCTACCGGTGTAGCAAGTCCCAGCGAACACGGGCAGCTGATAACCAGCACTGCTATTGCCCGCTCAAGCGCAAAGCTTACGGATTCGCCGCTTATAATCCATATGGCAAAGACTATAGCCGCTGTCAATATAACTACGGGAACAAACACTCCTGACACCTTATCGCATATTCTCGCTATTGATGCTTTTGAAGAAGCAGCCTCCTCCACTGTTCTGATAATCTGAGACAGCATAGTATCTGACCCGACATTCGTTGCCCTGCACACCGCATTTCCCGATAGATTTATTGTACCCGCCTTTAGTACTGACTCATTTTCACTTCGTTTATCGACAGGTGCGCTCTCTCCTGTCAAAGAGGATTCGTCAACGGCTAATTTTCCCTCCGTCACAACCCCGTCTACAGGGATTTTCTCACCGGGATGAATAGCAAAGAAATCTCCGCTCTTCAAATTTTGGGCCGGAATTTTGATTTCCGTTCCATCCTCAGGATTAACATAATTGGCCGTAACCGGAATAAGATTAACCAGCTCACCTATCGCTGTTGTCGTCTTTCCCTTTGCCTTAGCTTCAAGCAGCTTGCCTATGCTGATAAGCACTAATATCATGGCCGCCGACATAAAATACAAATCACCTGTCTGCTTTGTCAGAATATATTTGATCAGTATATACAGGCTCCACATATACGATACAAAGGAGCCCATCGATATAAGTGTATCCATGTTAGGTGCTTTGTTGATTATTGCCTTGAAACCGCTCCTGTAAAAATGAAAATTACAGAAAATGATTGTCGCAGAAAATGCCGCCTGTAAACATGCATTAACAAGAAAACTGTTCGGTATTCCCAGCATTGAAATAATCATTAAAACAATTAACAGCGCCAAAGAAACTAAGAATCTTCTTAAGGAACAGCCGTAAAATGACGTATTCTGTTTTTCATCCGTAATAAGCTTTGCTGAATATCCGGCCTTTCTCACTGCCTCTTCTATGTCATCCGGCAATGCACTTCCCGAAACCGTCATTGAATTGGTCAGAAGGCTGACTGAACATTCATCGACACCTTCAACCGTCAGTACAGCTTTTTCCACATGCGCCTGGCAGGCCGCACAATTCATTCCTTCTACCAAATATTTATCCATTTTAACCTCTTTAAGTGTATAATTAACTATATTTATATATATTATATACAGGTGGTACATTATCATGCAAATAAAAATAATCGGACATATTCACACTGATTTTGTCGAAAAATTCGGAATCCCCAGGCAAAGCGGGCTTATAAAGGAGCTAACCGGAACAATCGAATTTGACCCTCCCTACAACAATCCCGATTACATAAAGGGGTTAGAAGGCTTTAGTCATCTATGGATTTTATGGATATTTGATGTACCCCATGATAAAAATGCAAAGGCAACTGTCCGGCCGCCCCGCATGGGTGGAAACACACACATTGGTGTATTCGCCACCAGAAGTCCATTTCGTCCCAACCCCATAGGATTATCCTGCGTGGAAATAAAAGAAATCGAATATACTAAAAAAGGTCCTCTCCTGCATGTTCTTGGAGCGGACCTAAAAGACGGTACTAAAATAATCGATATTAAACCTTACCTGCCTTATGCGGATGCATATCCCGATGCAAAAGGCGGTTTTGGAAAAGAACATTTATCTCATTCTCTAAAGGTAGATGTATCTGAAGAAATCCTGTCCGTTCTGCCAAAAGATAAGCGTTTGGCGCTTCTTAAGGTTCTGTCCGAAGATCCCCGTCCTGCATATCAGGATGACCCTGAAAGAGAATACGGGCTGTCATTTGCCGGCTATGAGATAAAGTTTACGGTAGACAAAGAGCTTCTGACAATATCATCAATCAGTAAGGGAACAACTGTCTGAAACAATGCCCCGAAGATTTTTTAAAAAAAGCCCTATATATACATAAAAAATCAGCATAAAGGAAATTGGTTTTAGCAGCCACTCCTTATGCTGATTTAATTTCTTCTATTCGGATTTGATAACCACATCGGCTCCCAAGGCTCTGAATTTCCTGTCAAGCTCGGGATATCCTCTGCGAAGGTGACTTACTCCGTCTACGATTGTCTCTCCGTCCGCTGCAAGGCCGGCACAAATCAGTGCAGATACAGCCCTGATATCGCCACCCGATACCTTGGTTCCGGTCAATTTCTTACCACCGTAAATTTTCAAAGTGTTGCCATGCCTCTCAATAAATGCACCCATATTTCGAAGCTCATCTACATACGAAAAACGATCCTGAAAAACATGATCAACTATAGTGGAAACACCATCGGCGCAGGTAGCCATTACAGATACGGTAGCCTGTAAATCAGTTGCGACACCGGGGAAGGGCATCATTTCCACTTCAACAGGTTTGGGATTTCCCTCGCTTCTGACAATAATACCGTCATCAAGCTCTTCAATCTCTGCCCCGCTCTCTCCTAAAAGTGAAAGGAGAGGGTAGCTGTGATACGGAAGTGCATTGTTAAGTCTTACCTCGCCTCCGCATATTGTGGTAGCAATGGCAATTACTCCGGCCTCTATTCTGTCTGCAATCACCTCATGAGTAATTCCACCGTGTATTTCCTGTGTTCCGATAATGGTAATTCTGTCTGTACCGGCGCCTATAACCTTGACGCCCATCTCATTGAGCAGATTACCCATATCAACTATCTCAGGTTCCTTGGCAGCATTCTCAATAACAGTTCTTCCGTTAGCCTTGGACGCTGCTATCATCAGATTACAGGTTGCTCCGACAGAAGGATATTTCAAATAAATCTTAGTTCCTTCCATCTGACCGTTTGAAACCTTGCCTTCAACAACACCGTTTACAATATTGCAATCGCATCCCAGCTTCTTAAGACCGAACATGTGAATATCAACCGGTCTTTCACCTATCTGATCTCCACCGGGAAGCCCGCATTTAAATTCTCCCATTGCTGCAGCCAAAAGGCCAAAGAAATACATTGAGCCTCGAATCTTTCCTGAAAGATTCGAGGGGACAACAAAATTCGAAAACTCTCCGCTGATACAAAGCTTTCCATCCCTGAAATCAGCATCCTTTCCCAATCCTCTTATGATATCGCACATTATGTTGATATCCGAAATATTAGGAACATTTTCAAGGAGAATCGGCGTTTTATCCGTCACCAGACAAGCAGCTGCAATACACGCAAGCGCTGCATTTTTTGAGCCTGCAATATCAACAGTTCCATATAATTTATGTCCGCCATGGACAGTAATAATCTCATTCATCAGTCAAGCGAATCCTTCCTGATACTAAAAATACATACACTTGATAAGTTTAGCAAAACATAGTATCTTTGTCAATCGCAAGCACATCTTTTATCTTATGTTAATCACCCTTTTTGCTTTGCTGTAGCACACAAAACTATGGACTGTGTCATAAAGAGCAGTCTATTGGCTTACGCTATTCTTAGCAATAAAAAAGCCATGTTTATCCGCCTCCAAAAAGAAAGTGCTAAACATGGCTTTAGTAATTTATTTCTGCTCAAGTTTGCCCATACAGGTTCACTGCAAAGAATCATGTATGCGAGCCTTTATCGACTCCGTCATTCGGTGCCAAGGATTTTACGGGCTACATAAATACCGCTGGCAGATGCATGTGAAAGGGAGTGCGTCACTCCGGAGCCATCGCCTATTACATAAAGGCCTTTGAATTTGGTCTCGAGATTATTATCAAGTTCAACCTCCATGTTGTAGAATTTAACCTCTACGCCATAGAGCAATGTATCCTCATTAGCTGTACCGGGTGCAATTTTATCAAGCTGATAAATCATCTCGATAATGCCGTCCAAAATTCGCTTGGGCATAACCAGCGACAAATCTCCGGGAGTTGCCGAAAGTGTAGGAGTAATGAAACTCTCTGATATACGTCCCGGTGTGGAACGTTTTCCTGCTATCAAGTCTCCGAAACGTTGAACGATTACTCCGCCGCCCAACATATTTGACAGTTTTACGATATTCTCGGCATACGCATTGGAATCGTTAAACGGCTCTGTAAAGTGCATTGCAACAAGCAGTGCAAAGTTTGTATTCTCGGTATGCTTTGAAGGATCCTCATAGCTGTGTCCGTTTACAGTAACTATACCGTTTGTATTCTCGTTAACAACAACACCGTAAGGATTCATACAGAAGGTACGTACCAAATCGGCATACTTTTCAGTTCTGTATACAATCTTGCTCTCATAAAGTTCATCCGTAAGATGTGAGAAAATCTCGGCCGGGAGTTCAACTCTGACTCCGATATCTACACGGTTTGAATGAGTATTGATTCCGATTTCCCTGCAAACCTTTTCCATCCACTTACTGCCGCTTCGTCCGACGGAAATAATGCATTTTTTGCAGAAATACTCTTCTTTTTCAGTAACAACGGTATAACCATCTTTTTCTATTCTGATAGTATCAACAGGTGTAAGGAATTGGAAATCAACCTTATCCTTCAGCATTTTAAACAGATTCTCCAGAACAACATAATTCTTATCGGTTCCCAAATGGCGAACAGATGCGTCCAAAAGATGCAGCTCGTTCTGAAGGCAAAGCTTTCTGATGGCAGTATTGGCTGTCGAATAAAGCTTGGTTCCTTCACCGCCGTTTGCCATATTGATATCGTCAACATAACGCATCAGCTCAAGAGCTTTATTTTTGCCTATATATTCATAAAGATTACCACCGAACTGATTGGTGATATTGTATTTTCCATCCGAGAATGCTCCTGCGCCGCCAAAACCGTTCATAATAGCACAGGTTTTACAATGAATACAGGATTTAACCTTGTCTCCGTCAATCGGGCATTTACGCTTTTCAAGCGGATTTCCGGCCTCAAATACAGCAATCTTTAAGGAAGGATTAATCTTCGTCAGCTCATATGCGGAAAATATGCCTCCCGGGCCGGCGCCAATAATAATAACATCATAATTCTTCATAAAAAGCCTCCATTCAAAAGTGTCTTAATATGAGTCGTAAACACATGACCCCTCATAGTTTTTATGGTTAAATTTTACCATATAAAACGTTGAATTGTCAAAAAAATTAGGGCAATTTTACCCAATTGTGTGAGAAGCTAGGCTTTAACCTCATTCAGGGATTGGAATGAAGCTGAAATAAAAACCGCCGGGCTTTGATACCCGGCGGTGCTAAATCTTATTTATATCAGATTATAAATCTTCCCATTGAAGTATTGAGTGTATCAATGTCTTCCTTGAGTGTAGTAACCTGTGTAAGCAATCCGTTCATTATCTCTACCTGTGTTACAAGTGTAGCCGTAACCTCCTCTGTAGCTGCCGAAACCTCTTCGGATACTGCCGAAATGTTTGAAATGGAATCCTGAACAACATTCTTTTCATCAAGCATTTCCTGCATCTTGTTCTTAATACCGTGAATATCCGAAACAAGTCCGCGAACACTGGCTTCAATATTGGCAAAGCTCTCAACCGTATCAATAAGCGAATCAGCCTGATTGGTCATGAGCGTTTCTGCTTCTCTAACCGAGTCTGCCGTTCTGTCAGAAGTTTCTGCAATGCTGTCAACTATTTCCTTAATCATAAGACCGGAATCATTTGACTGATTTGCAAGCTTTCTGATTTCCTCAGCAACAACCGCAAATCCTCTTCCCGCTTCGCCTGCACGTGCAGCTTCGATAGAAGCATTAAGTGAAAGAAGGTTTGTTTCTTCGGCAATATCATTGATAATATCAACAATGCCTCGAATCTTTAAGGACAATTCCTGAACTTCATGGATATTGGATACGAGTGCTTTCGAAATCTCAACAGTCTGTTGTGACTGATCATTTATAAGGGAAGCCATCTGTTTTCCGTTATCGACTGTTTCGATAGTCTTATCTGCCGATTCAACCATATCCTGTGTCTTTAACACGATGGAATTGATATTCTCTGCAAGAGCTATCATCTTCTCATTGGATCTCTCAGCTTCCTGAGCCTGGTTCTGAATTCCTTCAGCCACTTCGCTAACTGCGGTAGAAATATCGTTCATTGCGATATTAACACCATCTGTTCTCTCATAAACCTCTCCGGACATATTGTTTACATTTACGGAGAAGGTCTTAACCTCGCCAATAAATCCTCTAAGACTGGTCAACATCGAATTCATACTGTTGGAAAGTGTCTTGAATTCGTCTTTTCTCTTTGTCTTGAACTCGTTTGTTAAATCACCGGATTCAACATGTGAAAGACCTTTGCTCATGCTTCTTACAGTGTTGCCGATGCCCATTGATATGAACAAACCGATAAGGAATGCAACAACCGCACTGACAATTACGATACCGATTGTCATAAGCTTAATGGTTTCAATCTCCCCAAGGAAGTTCTCCACGGGAATAAGTGTACACAAATTAACAGTCGTTGCACCTATAGGTGCCAAAATATAAATATATTCTTTGCCGTCAATCATTATTCTGTCAGTGAACAAATCCTCCGACTCCTTTGATGCCTCATAGAAATCGGTACCGACAAAATAAGTAATCTGCTCTTCTTCATCTATTTCTTCTTCCGTAATCAGTTTGTTGATTTCACGACCGTCCGGCGTTACCAAAGCACTTATCGTTCCTTCGCCAAAATCAACCTGTTCCATAACGGAATTGAAGGTTTTCATGTCTACATCCAATATCAGAACACTGTTAACTGATATAAATTTCTGATAAAAACACATCGCATACTTTTTAGGAGTAATCGTCATGTTTTCATCCAGATAAGTGTGATAGCCCAGCCAGAACTTCTTTGAGTTCTTGGTTCCGAAAACAGTTTCACCTTCAGAGGTCTGTAACAATCCTTTATACGCATCCGCAGGTAACGTTCCGGGTATTGTAGATGTTCCGGTTGCCTTTTCAGATATCAGTGTAGCACCCGAAACCAGACTGCTCGTTGTAATTAAATTGGTCATGGAAGCTTTTCCGTCTGCAAATGTCAGATGCGAATCAACACCGTCAAACAAATATGCAGAACTGTAATATTCAAATAAAGCTCCATCTGTTACCATTGACAATGCTTTCTGTGATATGGTATCTGTTACCAGTTCCCAATACTCACCTACAGCTTCAACTGTACTGACAGCTGAATCTTCGCATTTTGAAATAACTGCTGAATAAGCTATTCGATACGACACAACTCCCAATATAACCATTAGGATAACAGGAACAGCAAAAGAACTGAGCAATGTTACCATAATGCTCTTAGTCTTCTTTGTCGACTTTGCTGCCTTTGTCGCCTTCGTCTTTTTAATCTTTTTCTCTTTTTCCGGAGCTTGATCCTTAGTTTTTGGTATCAAGTTTTTCAGCTTAGTAACCTTAGGCTTCAAGTTTTTTCGCATACTAATCTCCTTATCAAAATATAGTATTTCCCCCGATATCAATAGTTTATTACATATTGTCAGATTTTTCCATTAGTTTTTGTTAAAAAAAACCAAAAAAATCCAAAAAAATGCATTGTAAACTAAAATATCATCTATTTTTGTCTTGCAGATTTCATGTGACAACTCGTTATTCCGGTTATCGTCTCACCATCAATTTGAACTGCTGTCGGCTTGTCAAAGGTTACTGTGATGTCATAACCCTCCAGAACCTCAACCATTTTTGTCTTCTGCACATGCTCTCCCTTAAAAATAGAAGGAAATACAATTAACGCTTTTAATTTTCCCACGCCATAATATACCATCGTGGAAATTTTGCGTTCCGGATTAAGTCTGTCCTGCGCGGGTGTCGGAATCATTCCACCACCGTAGAATCTACCGTTCATAGTGGGTGCAAGCCAACATTTTTTATAGCTTTTGGTCACTCCGTCAACAGTGACTGTTGCAAATCTGGGTTTGAAATGGAAAAGTAACCCTTTGATAGCTATAGCAGTATAATTTACCGGTTTATCTGAGGTTTTGCGCATCTCATCGCCAACCTCACAGCAATAACCGTCTATTCCAAAGCCTACACCATTTAAGAATTTATAATCCTTCCCCTCTACCGTCACTGTAGGAAGATTAATCATATACTTGTTAACCAATACCGGCCCGTCTTCTTTTTTGACACTGAGGTCATTTAAAAAGTCATTTCCGGTTCCGGTCGCAAAATAATAGATATTAAATCTGTTAATATCCTCTTCGGACACCTCATTCACAAAATGATTTAAGGTTCCGTCCCCTCCGCAAAGGAATATCTCATCACCTTCACTAAGCTTAGGCATTAAATTGCAATAACCGTTCAATTCAATTATGTCAACATACTCAACTTCACCATCTCTAATATATTCGGCAACCTTCTTGGCAGTTTCTTTGCCTGCCCCACTGTTTGCCTTAGGATTATACAACACGTATTTCCTGCTCATTTTTTATATCCTCCTCCAGGTTATTTATTATATCCGCATATACTCTGTTTCCTATCTGCGCGGTATTCATTGCCTCAACCTCATCTTTGCTGACAGTTTCAATCACTTTAAAATATATATCCGTATGTTTTCTCGGATAATTGATGTGAATCTGCTCCGTTCCGGTTATAGAAATTACAACTATCGGGCAACCCGCAAATTTGGCAATTTTAAACACAGCATTATGAAAAGGGAGTAAATTTCTGTCTTTGCTCCTTGTTCCTTCAGGATATACACCCACGCTTACCTCATCGTCCTGTATCAGCAGGGCGGCCTTTTTTACCGTCTCCAGGGCATTTCCCCGATTTACCCTGTCAATCGGCAGACTGCATGTTCTTCTGACAACCTTTCCATACAAAAAGACTTTGAAATTTTCAATTTTGGAAATAAACGCCAGGTTATATTTTCGAAGGACATACCAGGTTACAATCGGATCATATTTGGAACGATGATTGCACACCAGTAAAAATCTTGAATCCTTCGGAATTTTTTCCAGTCCTTCAGTATGTATCTTTAGCCTTGTTCCATGAATAGCCAGAATTCCACCTATATTTAACAGCATTCTGTAAAACCGGCTGTCCTTCATATAGTCTTTATTTCTGTCCACAAACCAGATACTTCCCCACAGCACCAGAACATAAAGCAAAAACAAAGCCACAATAATAATAAATAATTCAAATATAGCTTTTAATATAATAATTCCCATAACGCACCTTTTCTAAGCAATTATTATACCACTTTTCAGCTTTTTTTTCCGCAATTTGCACTATTATTACAGCCGGCGCAATCTCCCCCGCAGATTATTTTACCTGATTTTTTATCCCGAATTATTTTCCTTAACGCCAAAAAGACTGATATCGATATAATAACAAGGATAACAATATTTGCCGGATTTAAGAAGAACTGCCTAATCATCGTTTAACCTCTTGTAATAAAGCCTGCAATGGCAAAAGCCTTCGAAATCAGGGTCCTTTATCTGATTTCTGAATTCCTCGCACATGCACTTGTTGGCATCAATTCTCTGAAGGCGGCAGGGACAGTAACCTCCTGTTTGCTTTAAGCCTTCCCTTATTGTATTTACTATTTCTTTATCAGGGTTCTCGATTATTTTCATTTTGCAGCTCCTTAATCCGTAAACCTAATTACGTTACCTATACTTCCATCCTCAAATTCTATGGTGTCATAAACCTCCGGATTCCTTCCGAACGCATCCCTGAGCCACTCCATACTTCGCTCGCATCCCATAACATATGATGCTTCAGACATCCCTTCTTTATTACTGTATCTGTCGTACCAGAGTGGAGAATGCATGGTCCACACACCATTTCTGTAGACATTATCCGGTTCATAACCGCTAAACATATATTGTGACCAGGTTACTGTCAAGGTTGTGTCTATATAGAAATCCGTCTGTGGATTTTCTCCGACATATCTGCATAAAACTTCCCACTTTTCGGCAAGAGGCTGTTTATAATGCGCTGTTTCCTTAACACCTATACCGGAAAACACAGATATAGTAGCCGTAACGACAATTAATATTGCTTTAATATATACCGGCAGCTTCTTTTTTTCTTTTAAAAGCTCATACAAAATAGCGCAGACACAAACGAACTCCATAAGCAGCAGTCCGTAGCTGACCCTGGCCGGAAATCTTCTAAGGAAAATAAAAAATTCCGACACTGCACATTTATAGGCAAAAACCAAAGCGCCAAATGCAAGCTCCAGCCATTTTTTCCTGCAAATACATACTGTAAGCAGCCACGCATATACAAATAGCAGAACATAACCGATTGGCTTCACTTCCAGATAAATAATATTTTTAAAAAATACATTTCTTATAAATGTTTTAATCTCAAGCCATGTAAAATAGCTGTTTCCGTACAGCATGTTTTTGGATTGATTTGCTATCAGATTAAGCTCATCAGTACCGATTTTCTCATCTGCAAGAAGCAGATTATATGAGCACACGGTCTCCCTGTCTGTCGCGTTCATGCCTATGGACGAAAAGAATTCCTCATTGCCCTCGAACGCTGGTACGTTCCAGTAATCATATACTGCTGTTCGCGCTTCATTATATGCCAGAAAATCCTGCCACTCTTTCTCACTGTAGGCCACCTTCTCAACCGTGTAAGACATAATTGCAAGCAGAAATATCGCAATAAGCGCACCTATCTGTGCAATTCTTTTTTGCTTTACGGATTTATATATAATTATAAGCGCCAGTATGGGAATGCTTAACAAAAATACCTGTTTTCTAAGCCACAATCCAAATATGTAACACACTATCGCACAAATTATAAACGACTTTTCTTCTTCCTTTTTTGATGTTGCAAAAACGAAGAGTGCTCCCGCTATGAGCTCGGCCGCTATAACCGTATAGTGCTGTTCCGCCACAAAAGGCATATCGATTACTGCCAAAACAATTACTGCTGCAACCGACGAAATTATCTGATTTTTCTTGGATGTAAAAAAGCTGCCCATTCTGGATGCTATGATAATCCAGACCGACATATGCAAAACCGTCAGCATTATGTCATACCAAGGCACTGTAGGCAGAACAGAATACAGTCCCTTTAACACAAGACCATACATATACATCATATATATCAGATGAGCATCACTTTTGCCGGTATATGTTCCGGATGCAATACTCTTTAATATCGCATCGTCATTTTGATACGTCATCGGTCCAAATATTAAACATATAATTCCCAAGCAGACAATTGCCGCGAAAGATGCAACTAATGTACTTCTCTTTTTCAATCCTTTTCTCCCTTTGAGCCTTTTATCCCATCCCGGGAGGCTCATTATTCTTTTGGCCACAGACATATGTGGTTATCTCTCCAACGGTTATTGTAGCATTATTATCGTTTGACTGTAAAGAAATATAACAGGCACAGATAACGAAGAAGCGCTACCGGGAAAGATATTCCCGCTAGCGCCTTTTAAAATTCTAAGTTATTATTCCATTCCTGTTGTTACTTGAAATTGCAACCTGTTATTTCAGCAAGAGAAGATTCTCCGGAAGAAGAAATTATCTGATCATCAAAGAAAACAGTCCATTCGTGTTCGCGGATCTTGTTATTAGGAATAACGAAATGGATCCAGCAATACCACATTTTAGGTTCGCCTATTTCTCCTTTTTCTTTTGCTGTTTCAGTTCAAACTGACTATCCCTCCTTCGTGATTGAAATGAGCAAAGAACGGACAACCCGGAGGGGAAGGTTACTTACCCTGTTTTCGTTTAGATCAGCTGTCCGGGAAGCTTCAATTTTTCCTTGTAGGGAAATGTTGCTTCATAAGAAGCAAAGTCCTCGGGGTTTTCATCACAGATAAAATATCCTTTGGGCGTTGCATATTCTCCGGAGACTCCGTCAAGATATCCCGGAATCAGTTCCTTACAGAGAAAAAAGGATGCGTCCTCGCCTTCTGGGAGTCCGTGATAGCGAATACCATACTCACTTGCAAACTTAAATCCGCTTTTTCCGTAAAACAAAATGTTACCCTCAAAGCAGACAGCACCGCAGCCGATTTCTGCGGCTTTTTCAAGTGAATGGTCGAGCAGTATCTTTCCGTTTCCCTGCCGTTTCAGCTCCGGGGCAATACAGATCGGTCCCATTGTCATGATGGGAATATCTCTGCCGTCATCTGCTTTGATCACAGTTCTGACAAAGACATTCTGTCCGATGATCCTGCCGTCCTTTTCCATCACGAAATCAAGCTCCGGCACAAAATCCGGATCGTTTCGCAAGTTTTTAAGGACATAATGCTCCAGACATCCGGGACGGTACACGTTCCAAAAGCTTTCTCTTACGAGGTTTTCTACCTCGCGGTAATCTTCCTTCTTCTCTAAACGAATGGTATAGTCATTTTTATTCATTGATTTTTCCTCCTGATGATTGTTGACTGCAATACTGTGAGGTTATGTGATTGTATTCGCAACCTCCCGGTTACGCTACAATCTCCGTTGTGTTGTACTTAATCAAAAAGCTCTCTCCTTATAAAAATATTATTTATTCAAACAGCGTTTGCTGCTTAAACCTTACTCAAAAAACTTTTCCTGTATGTGATCCCACTGACGTTTTTCACACCAGTATACCTTCATTTCCGTGACATCAAATACCATTGATACAACTGTCGGACAGACTTCCTGAGATACCGATCTGAGAATCTCAAAACAATCATTGACATCAAAATCATCTGCAGCGGTTTTCAGCATTTCCTCAGCGATATGATATCTGTCCCAGCCCATCCAGGGATGCTTTTCACTATCCCCTTTGAACGGAGAGAAATTTGTCAGTACCTGATACTTCGGTTTTTCATAATACTGATATCCCTGTCCCGGAATGATATGCAGCACATTGCCGTTCTTATCGGACAACGAAGACATGAATGTAACACCGGGAACGCTACATACCGTCCCCGTTTCGGCAATTCTTTTTACTTCTTCAAATGTCTTTTTCTGTGCGAGCAGATCGATATCGAGCGTAATAACATTCGGCTCATTCCCGCTCGGATTACTTCTTTCATCAAATGGCCAGCAGGTCGGCATTCCGACAAAATCGCCTCTGTTGTTAGCTCCAAAAAGCGGCATCCAGCCTTCCGTTGTATCATTGATTTCAATATAGGCACCGTCTTCCGCCTCACGAACCCTATACTCCATATCCAGAATATCAAGATTCCAGCCGACAAGCGTCTTTTTTCTGTTAGATATAATACTCGTACACATTTTATTGATTTCTCCTCTTACATCGGCGTTCCGACTTCGATCAGATTTCCGTCAAGGTCATAAAAACGTACCACGCGCTGTCCCCACGAATGAGTCATAGGCAGGTTGACAAACTCCGTTTCCGGATAAAGTGTTTTCAGCTTTTCAAAAAATTCGTCCACATTTTCTTCCTCAAAATACAGCTCGCAGGCGTTGTTTTGCGGAATAACATCCTTACCGATAAAGCCACGCCAGTATTTTTCCTCCTGCAGGAAAAGTCCATCCGACAGAATCATGTTTCCGTCATTATCCTGGAGTGTTTCAAGACCGAAGAGGTCATGATAATATTTCTCTGCTTTCCTGATATCTTTGACAACGATCAAAAATCCACTTAATTTCATATTCTGTCTTCTTTCTGATTTGCCATTTCTTTGATTACAGTTCCCAACGCAACGGTGCATACAAGTATCGCTCCGTATTTCACATTCGCAATATGAACCGACAGCGGTAGGAGGTACAGCAAAAGTCCCGTGAGCTTATTGCCAAATGAATGCTCGATCACCAATTGATGTACTTTTCCGCTTGCTGTCAAGCCGTTCGTGTAGCAGTATTTGCAGAAATCCGTATTGATACTGCCGTCAGCATTTGTACCAAAAACAAAAAGAGAAAAAGCCCTTGTTTTTCACATATCAGAAAAAAGCAAGGGCTAATTATCACAAATGCACTTATTCTTTTTGAAATTGGTATCAAACCGGTATCACGGGTACCATTTTGCAACCATTTTCATATTTCGCATGTCCAAAAAGCCTTTATTCATGCGGGTTTTCGGACTTCGGTCAAGCCAGTCGATATCACTCCCACTCGCAAACGCAAAGTCGACCTTAAACAACTTTGTTTAGGAAATGTAGTTCGATTTGATTCGCATTGTTTCAGATTATCCTATATACATAGGGTATCCTAACTTCTGCTATCATTTTGCTATCACCGTATGGCTATCACCATATTTAGAATAATACCAAATAAAGTGCCATCTATTAAGATGAAAGGAGAATAGCATCTAACGGTTTTTATATTGTAGCATAAAATGTATGTTTTTTCAATCAGTTTATTGTAATCCGAATGTCACCCGTATCCGTGGTAATTTTGCATTTACCGCCGGAAGTTGTTTCAGGCACGTCAATATCGCCGGTATCGCTGTGCGCGATAAATACTTTGGAGGACAGGAGAGAACCGGTTACATTGCCGGTGTCGGTATTGACCTCCAATTCGCCGGCATCACATCCTTCAAACCGCACATCACCCGTGCTGCGCTCAATAGAAATCATTTCTTCCGTGATGACATTTTTTAAGGTGATGTCCCCGGTGCTACCGTCGGAATTGATGCTATTGCAGGAAATATCGGTCAGTCTTGTATCTCCTGTACTTACACAAATGCTGACATTGCCCTCACAGGAAACGGACTGAACGTCCACATGACCGGTCGACACAATCAGGTCAAGCTCTTCTGCAGATAAATTCTGCAAACGAATATCGCCTGTACTGGTTTCGATACGCATCCGCCCCGAGGAAGAGGCGAGACTGTCGACATGACCTGTGCTGAGTCTCAGATCCATGCTGCCGAAGGTGAAGTCTTTCGGCAGTGTGATATCTCCGGTGCTTTCCTTAATAACGAGTGATACATATTCGGTTTTGGGAAGATAAACCGTTACTTTGGGCGTATGAGAACTGAAACCGATATATTCATACCACTCTCTGTCATCCACGACACTTACGGTCAGCATGCCGTCCTGAACACTCACGGAATGTTTCATGTTTTCCTGTTCATAACAGACCACTCTGCACATATTGTCACTTGACGTGGCAAAGAGAATGTCCGCTGTATCCGTATTTACTTTTATGTCGCTGAATTCTTCTTTTATCTCATAGGTATTCGTTTCAAAGTGGTCGGTACTCAGATGGGAAAAATCCCAACGATACACCGTCATTACGGCTGCAAATATTATCGCTCCTATCGTCACGAGAGAAGCTGCTGCAATAAGCCATGTTTTTGCGCTCTTACTCATTACACTTCCTCCTTTTTGATAAAGCAGTTTTTAATCCGTATCGCAAGTTTCTTTGTAAGGTTCAAAATACCTTTTGTTACCGCTTTGCATCCGAAGAACATAAAAACAGAAAGTCCTGCGCAGACAATTCCGGCACCAATCATGGCGATACCTGTCAGAACGTTACCGCCTATGGCAAAATATACTCCTGCTGCTATGCCGGCCAAACCGCAAGCCACAAAGGAAGCAAATGCAGCCCATAGAACTATGATCACAGACCATAACACAACATAAAGCGAGAAAATTACGGCAAAAGTAGCAATCAGAAGAGATAGCCATATCGGCGACCCGAGTACTATAAGTACGATTTCCCATGCTTTCAACTTTTCCTTTGGCGTTATCTTTTCTTTTACAAGCTTTCCAAGCGGAATATCTGCTATAATCTGCGATACAAGCTCGTCAATGGTACCTATCTCACAAACCGCGGTTTCTTCCGGAATGCCGTCTTCCATTCGGTCATCTATCATTTCACTGTAAAACGTCAGGCGTTCGTCAATATCTTCTTTCGGCAAACCTGACAAACCTTTGCGTAACTGCGCAAGGAACTCTTGCTTATTCATCACCATCATCCTCCTTGGTTACGAAGCGATATATAGACAGGATCTCCTGCCAGTCGTTCCTGAACTCATCAATACGTTTTAGCCCCTCATCGGTGATATGGTAGTATTTTCGAAGCCTGCCATCGTGTTCCGCCGTGCGGACGGCCAGCATTTTTGCTGTTTCCAATCGCTTCAAAATGGTATATAAAGTCGATTCTGAGAGTTCAATATACGGTTTCATATCTTTGATGATCTTATAACCGTATGAATCTTCGCTCCTGATAGCTGCTAATACGCATACATCCAGGAGCCCTCTTTTCAGCTGAATATCCATGTTATACCTCCCTTCGCGTAATACATCGTAACGCGAAGTATTATGCTTGTCAAGAAGTTTTTGAAACAATATTAAACTTTTTTGTTTCAGTTATCTTGGCATATGCTATAATACCGACAGTACATATTTCAGGAGTGATTATTATAGCTATCGGTGAAAGAATTCGCTTTATTCGTAACCTGCGTGGAATGACGCAGAAGTATCTCGGTACGCTTGTCGGCTTCCC
>JAZQNB010000039.1:0-2772 GCA_045627085.1 Lachnospiraceae bacterium
ACCGCATTATGGATATTATTTAAGGGGAAGATGTCGCAGAAACTTTACAAGGCAGGACTCTTTTTTGTAGTTTTCATTTTTTTAATTGTGTATGTGGTAAGATTGATTAATCCTGAAGACATGGTGGTAACGTTTGATCCACGCTCGGGAGTGTTTTTAAAATTAATTAAGTGGATAAAGTGAGGGAAAAAGAAATGTTTTGTGGACAATGTGGGAAGATGGTTCCGGAGGGAGTTAAGTTTTGCCCTAATTGCGGAGCAAGTGTAGTTACAAATACAACGGAAACAAACAATTATGCGGAGAATAACGGTTCGGCCAATAATTCAAACTGTCTGTTTATTCCGCTTAACGCCAACAGAAGCTTTGCTGAGTACTTTTTGCTGACGGCAATTACAGGCGGAATTTACGGATTGGTATTCATGTATGGAATAATCAAGGATATCAATACCTTCTGCGCAGGCGACGGAGAACGTGATTATGATTTCTGGTCATATTTCTTCCTTACAATAATTACCTGTGGTATTTATCATTACTATTTCTTTTACAAAATTGGTAACCGACTTGCCAAGAATGCAAACAGATACAGACTTGCAACTACAGAGGACGGTTCTTCAATGGTTATGTGGCAGTTGCTTGGTCTTATTTCCTGTGGCGTATGTGCACTTATCGGAATGTATAAGTTTATTGAGCTTGTGAATAGTTTCTGCTATTCATTTAACCAGTACAACTTATCAATCAGAAGAGAAAACAATTAACGTATAGAGAATTAATAAAATAATAAGGACCTTCTAAGGCAAAAATACGCTTTAGAAGGTTTTTTATGTTATTATAAAGACAATTGAATTTACTAATACAGGGAAGAGAAAACGAGGTAGCAATATGAATAGAATTGCCATTATTACAGCCAGAGGCGGCAGCAAAAGAATTCCCAGAAAAAATATAAAAGAATTCCTTGGAAAGCCCATTCTTGCGTATTCTATAGAGGCGGCTTTAGCGTCCGGAGTATTTGACGAGGTAATGGTTTCGACGGATGATGAAGAGATTGCGGATATTGCACGTAAATATGGAGCAAAGGTTCCGTTTATGCGTAGCGAGAAGACATCAAACGATTATGCAACGAGTGCTGACGTACTTACGGAGGTAATCGAGAATTATAAGGCAAAGGGTCAGGTCTTTGATGAGTTCGTGTGCATTTACCCCACAGCTCCTTTCGTTACCGGAGAAAAATTAAAAAATGCCATCGGGATTCTCGAAAATAATAATGCTGATACGGTAATGCCGGTTGTAAAGTTTGATTTTCCTCCGCAGAGAGGACTTATTATCAACGATGGTTCACTTGCTTTCAGAGAGCCTCAGTATGCATTGACCAGAAGTCAGGATTTGGAGCCGATGTATCATGACTGCGGACAGTTCTATGTATGCAGGGTATCTTCTTTTGAAAAGGAGAGGAAGCTTGTTATGAGCAAGACATTCCCCGTAATAATGCCCGAGGAAGAGGTTCAGGATATAGACAATTTTTCCGATTGGGAAATGGCAGAACTTAAATATAAAATGTTCATGGAGAAATAAGTATGTTTCATGTAATGGAAAAAATACAAAAAGGCGAAGTTTATGTTATCGCCGAGATGAGCGCAAATCATGCAGGTAAGTTAGAGTATGCTTTGGATATTGTACGTAAAGCCGCTGCAGCCGGTGCAGATTGTGTAAAAATCCAGACGTATACGGCAGACACACTTACAATCGATTGTGCAAATGAGTACTTCCAGATTCACGGTGGGTTATGGGACGGTTATAAGCTTCATGATTTGTACAAGGACGCAAATACTCCGTGGGAATGGCACCAGGCAATTAAGGACGAGTGCGAAAAGTGCGGAGTTGATTTTCTGTCGACCCCGTTTGATAACACTGCGGTAGATTATCTTGAGAATATGGGTGTTGAAGCATATAAGATTGCAAGCTTTGAACTTCCGGACATTCCGCTTATTGAATATGCGGCATCCAAGGGTAAGCCCATGATTATATCTTGCGGTATGGGAAGTGTAAGTGATATTCAGGATGCAGTTGATGCCTGTCACAGAGTCGGAAACGATCAGATTATTCTGTTAAAGTGTTGTAGTGAGTATCCGGCAAATTGGGAAGATATGCATCTTGGAAATATTCCCGATATGAAGGAAAGATTCAAGGTTCCGATTGGTCTTTCAGACCATAGTGAGGGCGATATAGCTGCAATTGTCGGTGTATCAAAGGGAGCATGTGTAGTAGAAAAGCATATTTGCCTGTCGCATTCGATTAAAACTGCCGATAGTGAATTCAGCATGGAAATCGATGACTTTGCAAAAATGGTTTCAGATATCAGAAACGCTACGAAGATTGCCAAGGGACCCGATTATCAACTGACTGACAAGGAGAAAACTTCAATGGTTTTCAGACGCAGTCTTTTTGCGGTTCAGGATATTGCAAAGGGTGAAATTATTACTTCAGAAAATGTGCGTTCAATTCGTCCCGGTCATGGTATTGCACCGAAGTATCTTAAGGAATTGATTGGCAAGCCTTCACCTAAAGCAATTAGGCGTGGAGAACCTATTACAGAGGATTTTTTATGAAAAAAGTTGTTTATATAGTACGACTGAGCGATAAGTAAAGATTAAGTGGGAGAAAGATGTTTTTTTTCAGAGCAGACGGGAACTTAATATTGGGAACGGGACATGTAATGAGATGCCTTTCGTTTGCACTTGCACTTAAGGAAAAAGGCGAAGAGGTTCGCTTTATTAC
>JAZQNB010000040.1:0-103957 GCA_045627085.1 Lachnospiraceae bacterium
CAGGATTTCACAAATGATGGCAACGGATGGGAGTCAAAGTACATCGCATATGGCGAGTCAAATGGTGTTATCTTCCCAGGACATGCAACGCAGAATGGTACAGCAATCGTTCGCGGATGTGCTAACCCAAAGAGAGCAATGGCAGTTCTTCAGGAGCTTATGGTAAATGAGGATCTTAACAGATTAATCCAGTATGGTATCGAGGGTACACACTATGAGATTAAGGATGGTGTATACAACAACTTAAGCGATACATTTGCATACGAAGGATTTAACACATGGAACTTAAGAAATGGTGATTACAAGCTTCCTCAGGCTACAGATGTAGAGCTTCAGGCTATGTTTGATCACTACAATGAGATCGCAGAAAAGACAAAGTTCCCTAATGTAAATATTTACGAAGGTTTCTCAGAGGATTACAACGATTATCAGGTAGAGAGACAGGCAGTAAGCAACGTTATGAGACAGTATCTTGCTCCTCTTCAGGCTGGTCTTGTTGACGATGTTGATGCAGCAGTTGAAGAGTTCCGTACAAAAGTTACAGAAGCAGGTCTTGACGTTTGTCGTGAAGGCTTCAAGGCTCAGTGGCTTGCATACTGTGATGAGTTTGGATATAAGTAAAATATAGTATTAAACTTGACATACGTATTAAGAACCCCGTCCGGTTATCCGGGCGGGGTTCTTTAATGTATTAATATTTACGAGTTTATATCCTGTCAGCTTATTATTTGGTGGAATCTCTTTCTATCAACTGACCATGGAGCTTGTAGATATCACCGACTTCTTCACCTGAAATCATCTTGACCAATTTCTTAACAGCCAGGCTTCCCTGCTTTTCATACCCTGTTTTTATGGTAGTAAGCGAAGGATTAATCAGACTGCTTAATTCAATATCATCGACACCGATAACGGCAATATCATCAGGAACGGAATATCCTTTTTCGAGGAAAGCATTCATTGCACCGATTGCGGACAAATCGTTTGTTCCGAATACTGCGTCAGGAAGCGGTTTACCGCTTTCGAGGAATTCGATTACTGCATCGTGAGCAACATCCTTTTCAAATTTACCATCCAGGATATATTCCTGGTCTATTACGATACCTTCTTTTGCAAGTCGGTCAGCAAAACCACGATATCGCTCGATAGCATCATAGTTGTTTCGAATACCATAGATAACAAGAGGCTTCTTATATCCCTTTTTGATAAAGAATTCGGCAACAGTAACGCCATCGCGGTAGGAATCAAAAACGATACTGGAAATCTTTTCGCCTTTAACTTCGCGGTCAATAAAGACAACCGGTGCCTCCAGCTCATCCATTCGTTTAACAGCCTTGGTATCAACGTCATTTGAAAGGATTACCGCTCCATCAACTCTTTTTCCGAGAATACTGTTAACGGCAGATTTTTCATTCCAGGTTACGAATATATTAAGTTCATAACCGAATTTGATACATTCCCATACCATGATATCGGCAAGAGTTGCAAAATAAGGTCCTTTCAGCGAAGTGACAAACAGTCCGATAATCTTGCTGGACTTGGCTTTTAAGTTTTTGCCGTTTAAGTCAGGAATATAATTAAGCCTGTCGGCAACCTCCATAATATATTCTCTGGTTTCCGGCTTTACGACGGAAACACCATTGAGAGCATTTGATACAGTTGAAATAGATACGCCGGCTTCACGGGCGATATCCTTGATAGTAACTTTACCCATATAAAACTCCTTAAAAATTAAAACGTTTCAACATATTTAGTATATCGGTTAAGTAGTCCGATTTCAAGCAATTATTTGTGAATAATCTTTGAATAGAATAAGACAAATGCTATAATATCATAGTTATATATTATATGAAAGGATTAATTTTAGTGTGATTTTAAAAATATACTTATTTATTGTAAACGTTTTGGGTTTTATACTTATGGGCACGGACAAAAAAAGAGCCATTAACAAGAAGTGGAGGATTCCGGAAAAAGCTTTATTTTTTACGGCTTTTCTCGGAGGCGCACTCGGTTCATGGCTCGGTATGTATGTGTTCAGACATAAAACCAGACACTGGTACTTTGTGATAGGCATGCCCATCATTATGGCTGCTCAGATTTACATTTTCATCAGGTTCTTATATTTCAGGTAATAGCTCGGCTACCAATGCCGCGGAGTGAAGAGCAGCTTTTTTCTCAAAGGTTGGATAATCTTCCTCGGCCGAACCGTCTGCCTTATCCGATATAGCTCGAATGATGACAAAAGGGAGCTTGTTTTTATAAGCAGCATGAGCAATTGATGCTCCTTCCATTTCGGCACAGTCACCATGGAAAACATTAATCAGTCTGTCCTTAACGATTGAGTCTGAAATAAACTGATCCCCGCTGCAGACACGACCTATAACGGCGTGGATGTCGGGGTTTATTTTTTCACAGGTTTTTTTTGCTTTAGCGGCCATTTCTGCATCTGCTTCAAAATAGGGAGAGTCAAAGCCCGGAACCTGACCGGGTTTATAACCAAAAACGGTTACATCCATGTCGTGATGAACAGCATCCTTTGAAATAAGTATATCTCCGATATCCAAAGTGGCATTCAGCGAACCTGCGATTCCCGTGTTGATTACATGTGTTACAATGAATCTGTCGGCGAGAATTTGAACGCAAAGGGCAGCATTAATTTTCCCTACTCCGCATTTTACTATTACAACTGTGGTATTATTAAGCGTTCCCTCGTGGAAGTCCATTCCTGCTACGGAAGTAATTTTGTCACCTGAAAGCTTTTGGATTAAAGCTTCAACCTCTAAATCCATGGCACCTATAACTGCTATTTTTTTCATAAAATATCCTTTCTATTCCGGGTAATTTAATCTATCTTCGGTAATATTTAATAATACATTGTTCAAATATTTTCCGGCCAGGTAATTCGCCATACCCAGATTCATATCCAGATAGTTTCCGCAATCCTTGGGGGAAGCCCCGGGGACATCACCCTTATAATCACGTATAAACTCAAACATTTCAATCATGAGAGGAATGATATCTGCAGATGACAAATCACCTGCGAGTAACAGATAGAAGCCTGTACGGCAACCCATTGGACCAAAGTAGATGGTTTTATCCTTGTAGGCCGGATAATTTCGCAAAAATGTAGCTGCAAGGTGTTCAATGGTATGAACTTCAGCAGTATTCATGACCGGTTCTTCGTTCGGACTTGTCATTCTCAAATCGAAGGTAGTAATCACCTCATTACCGACATGGTCTTTTCTGGACACATATACTCCGGGTTGTAATTTAATATGATCAATTGTAAAACTTGCAATTTTTTCCATAGTGGCCTCCATGATTTATTCATACTAGAGTATACCATATTTTGTGGAATTTGTATGAAGAATTATGATATAAGAGCAGATTATAATGCATATCATAAAATAATATAGATTAATTTATTGATTTCCGAAAGCTCTTCTCCTATAATGTTAAACGGATGATGAAATGAGAGTAGGATCTCATTGTTTATGCTAATAATGTCATAATTTAAGAAAGGTTGATAATCATGGAAAGAAGAGTAGGAACAGTATCAAGGGGTATCAGATGTCCCATCATAAGAGAGGGAGATGACCTCGTAGAAATCGCTGTTGACAGCGTATTGGAAGCAGCTAAGAGCGAAGGCTTTGAGCTTAGAGACAGAGATGTTATCGCACTTACAGAGTCAATAGTTGCACGTGCTCAGGGCAATTATGCAACAGTTGATGATATTGCAGAGGATGTCAGAAGAAAACTCGGCGGCGGAACAGTAGGTGTTATTTTCCCTATCATGTCACGTAACCGTTTCGCAATTAACCTTAAAGGTATTGCAAAGGGATGCAAGAAGGTTGTTCTTATGCTCAGCTATCCTTCAGATGAAGTTGGAAATGCTCTTTTAACATACGATCAGTTAGACGAGGCAGGAATTAATCCTTATACAGATGTTTTGACTCTTGAGAAATACAGAGAGCTTTTTGGTGAGAATAAGCACGAGTTCACCGGAGTTGATTATGTTCAGTACTATTCAGATATTATTACCGAGGAAGGTGCAGAGGTTGAGGTAATTTTTGCAAATCAGGCCAAAACAATTCTCAACTATACAGATTGTGTAATCAACTGCGATATTCACACCAGAGTACGTACCAAGAGAATTCTCAAAGAGAACGGTGCAAAGGTTGTATGTGGACTTGATGACATCATGACTTCCTCCATAAATGGCAGTGGTTATAACGCGAAATACGGACTTCTTGGATCAAACAAATCAACCGAAGATAAGGTCAAGCTTTTCCCTCAGGAATGCAAGCAGCTTGTTCTTGATATTCAGGCTCAGATTTTAAAAGCAACCGGCAAGCACGTAGAAGTAATGGTATACGGTGACGGCGCTTTCAAGGATCCCCAGGGTAAGATTTGGGAGCTTGCAGACCCCGTAGTTTCACCTGCATTTACAGACGGACTTATCGGTACACCCAACGAGCTTAAGCTGAAATACCTTGCAGATAACGACTTTGCTAATCTTTCAGGCGAAGCATTAAAGGAAGCAATTTCCAAGTCCATCAAGACAAAAGACGGAAACCTTAAAGGCAATATGGCAAGCCAGGGAACAACTCCCAGACAGCTTACTGACCTTATCGGTTCGCTTTGCGACCTTACATCAGGCTCAGGCGATAAGGGAACACCCGTAATCCTTATCCAGGGTTATTTTGATAACTTTACAACAAACTAGTGTAAAGGAATATTATCATTACCAGGTTTATCAAATCTGCATCACGGACTATTGCCCTGATGCAGATTTTATTTTGTACATAAAGCGCTTTACTGTATTATAATAATGTCGGAGACAGGAATATGATAGAGATAAAAAACAGCCATTTCAATTTGAAACAGATAGCGCAAAGCGGCCAAACCTTCAGGTGGAAGCCGTTAAATGAAGAAATGGAAGCATATGTGATAATTTCAGCTGACAAGGCTGTAAAGGTCAGAAGGAAAGACGATATGCTTTTCTTTGAATGCACTGAGAGGATGTGGAACGAATACTGGAAAGGATATTTCGACATCGACAGAGACTATGGCGACATAGAAGCAAAGATAATGCAATCGGATGATATACATCTACAGCATTGCTTTGCCAAAGGAAGCGGGATAAGAATTCTCAGGCAGGATTTGTGGGAAATAATCATTACATTTCTGATATCTCAAAACAATAATATTAAAAGGATAACTAATTCCGTGGAAGCCTTGTGCAAATGCTGTGGAAAGCCGGTGTTCTTTGATGACGGTCTTCAGGCCGGTTATTCCTTTCCAAGTGCACGGGAAATAGATGTAAGCGTGTTTGGCAGAAAGGAGCTTGGCCTGGGCTATAGAGACGTTTATCTGAAGGAAATGACAGAATACGTTATTGAAAACCCTGATTTTCTCACCACACTTAGTACGATGTCCTATTCGGAGGCATTTGAAGAGCTGATAAAGCGAAAAGGAATCGGAGCAAAGGTTGCAAACTGTGTCTGCCTGTTTGGACTTCACCATGTTGATGCTTTCCCGATAGATACACATATAAAGAAGCTGATATTAAAATATTATCCGGACGGATTTGACATTGAGGATTATAAAGGGTTTGCGGGGATAGCGCAGCAATATCTGTTTTATAATGAAATAGTAAATTAAGGATTTGCAAGTACCCTTATAGAAGTGGGGACTTTTGGCACCTAGAAAAAGAGCCGATTGCACAGTGAATGCAACCGGCCCTTTTTTATATGAAAAAACCAATTAGTCGTTTGTTATATCTTCAAAATAAATGTTTGTAATATCTATTGTTGCAAGCGAAGACTGATTTCCCATGTTGAATTCAAGACGGGCGCGTTCGTCGTCTGCTTCGGGAGTAAAATCAAAATAATATGTTTTATATTCCTTTGAAACATCAAAGGAGGTGTCGTTCAAATAGCGAACCCAGCTTGCAAAAGGAGCCGTGACAGCGGTAATCATCTGACGTTCCTCGGAGGCTTTGGCATCGAAGGATACCAGATACTTATGGCCGGCAAGAACGGGAACATCCCAGAATACCAACTGTACTGAATAAGGCTGTGAGCCCATTTCCGTGGAAGTGATTTCCAATGCGCCATCAATTATTTCTGCTGAGCCTGCACCACCGTCAAGCAGAAGGAAATTCCATCCTGTTTCGTCATTTAAGTCTTCATCAGCGGCAAAAACAGCCGAACCCAGAAGATTTGCTTCTTCGTTAGGAGTTCTTCCTTCGTAAGGGCTGGCGGGCGCTGAGGTTTTCTTGTAAACACGTACATAATCAACCAGCATGTTATCGGTTGCTTCCGGGCCGTTATTATTTACAATATTCATAGTCAGGTTGAAAAGAGAGTTAAAGGAACCTGCATGAAAACCGAAAGCGCTAAGCACGGTCATTTGCCCGATTGAGAAATTAACGACATTTTTATCCCAATCCAAAGTGAAAATGTGGTAATCCTCACTATAGTCATAAGCAGCTCCTGCAAGTCTTAAGCTTTCTTCAAAATTCTGCTCGTTTTTGGGAGCAACCATGGATACGGAGGCCGTATTTAAATTAGTTCCGTTTACATTTAACATCTGCATATATATATCAGCAGACTGCCTGGAGAACACATTGATTGCGGTAGACAAAAACTCATCTGAAGGGACCTTGGCACGGATTACTATTTTGCCCCTTGTCAGCCCGAAGTGGTCATCGGTTGTAATGGAAACCGCTTCATCTTTAGTGTTTGAAGGCGTGATACAAAGTGCACCGTCTGAAACGCTAAAAGCATTTGAATCGGATAATTTCCAGATTTCTGTATTAACCGAGTCACCATCAAACTCATCATCCCAAACAAGCTCGTAATTCTCGTATTGATCAATGATCGTTCCAATCGGTGAATTCTCAGAAGAGATACAGGTTGCTTGAGCAGGAGCCTGCTTTTGCGGTTCTTCCGGCTTTTTTTCGCATCCCGAAATCATACCTGCGCTCAAAGCAAGAACGCAAATACAGGATATACTTTTTAATCCCCAATTTTTCATAATAATATTCATTCCTTTCCCTGCCGCCCTATATAGGAGGCGAAATAGCAAAAACGATTTTTTCAAGCATAGTATAACAGAATAAAAACGAAAAAAAGGTAGCTTTTTTTTGTAGAAAGTATCTATAATATAGGGGTATGAAAAAGATTTTCTAAAAGGAGGATATCAATGAAGATAGGAAAGTACAAAATCACATTTAATTCACCTGCCGTGTTAGGGTTTGGAATTATCAGCGTGCTGGTCATGCTCGTAGGATATATTACAAAAGGGGTATCTAATACAGCAGTATTTATGACGTATAGAGATTCGTTTTTGTCTCCCATGATGTATATAAGACTGTTTACCCATGTACTGGGGCACTCGGGATGGGAGCATCTTTTAGGAAATATGGCATATATTTTACTCCTTGGACCGCTTCTTGAAGAAAAATACGGGACAGGTAAGATCGTTTTGATATATTTGATTACTGCCTTATCAACAGGCATAATCAATAACCTGTTTTTCCCGCATACGGCATTGTGCGGAGCAAGCGGAATATGCTTTGCTTTCATACTGCTTTCTTCGGTAACCAGCTACAAGCGCAATGAAATACCCCTGACATTTATTCTGGTTGCTCTAATATACATCGGACAGCAGGTATACGAAGGATTGTTTTTGAAGGATGATATTTCCAACACTGCACACATAGTAGGCGGTATCGTCGGAGCGACGGCAGGCTTTTTGATGAACAGAAAGAGCTTAAAACAGTCAGACGATATAAGCGCTGTTATAGAAGAATCCGCCAACGAGGTAACAAATGTGTAGGCGCTGATGACATTTCACAGAATATTTCAAAGAATTAATCGTCTTTTCCGGGTGCATTGTCACCCGGAGAAGATATTCTGTATTTCTTTCGGCACTTACGTGCCATTCGCTTATTTTTCCTAATACAAACATCTTATTATTAACCTATTATCTTATTACAAAATCAGCTTTTCACATGAAATATCTATTACAAAATCAGCTAATTTCAAGATATTACCATTCAGAAGCGCGTATGTTTGCAACGGAAGGTAAAGAAAACCGTTGCTTAACGGCATTTATACCATTGAATGACCTAATACAATCAGGTCAATGGTAAACTTCAGGAATGATGACAGTAAAGATTACTGTTAAAAATGTATAAATGAGTAAATGAATGGTAATCCCGTACTATTAAGCAGATATTCAAGATTGTTCTAATGGTAAAGTTATAAAAAATAAAGATAAACAGTACCATCTACAATACATTTCAGAAAATTCTAATGGTAAACAGGTCTGTATTGACCATAATCAACAAAAATCAAAGGAGAAAAAACATGAAAATTGAATACTATGAAAAATGCCTTTATGAAACGGAAAAGCTTTTGGACAGCATAAAGGTCTCGCTGAAGAAGGCCCCGAAAGGTAGGATGCGTTCCGAAATGGCAAAAGGTAAATATCCGCAGTTCTATGAGATACTGAAAAAAGGGGATGCCAAGGGCAGATTTATGCGCAAGGAAGAAATTGATAAAATAAAGGCATATGCGCAAAAAGAGTATGATATCAGGATGCTGACAGAAACAGAAAAAGTGAAGAAAAAACTAATCGGTCTGATTGCAAATTGGGAGGAAATAGAGA
Source organism: Lachnospiraceae bacterium (assembly GCA_045627085.1). Classification (GTDB taxonomy): domain Bacteria; phylum Bacillota; class Clostridia; order Lachnospirales; family Lachnospiraceae; genus RGIG10340. The sequence goes on from JAZQNB010000040.1 coordinate 8,677, forward strand.
GGCATAATTTCTACTCGTTAGCGGAAGTGGTAACAAAACTATCAGTGGCAAAACAGTCCTACGTAACACCTTACATAATGGCAGAGGACGATTATATTGCGACGTGGATGCAATCCTTTGATACAGAAAAAAACAGTTACCCTATAGAAAAGGGGTATATTACAGAGAGGGGAGAGCTTGTTCGCTCAAAGTCAGAAAAAATGATAGCAGACAAGCTGTACCTTCGAGGAATTCCCTATGTGTATGAAGCAAGAATTTTGCTGGGAAATAATATATTTTTTCCTGATTTTGCTGCATTAAATGCAAGAACCAGACAAACTTTTTATTTGGAGCATTTTGGTATGATGGACACACCCGAATATTGCAGGAATGCACTTGAGAAAATAGAGAAGTATGATGAATTGGGATTAGTTTTGGGTGAAAATTTCATAGCATCCTTTGAATCGGAATTAAAAGGAATAAACATGGAGCAAATTGACAGAGCCATAGAAAGATATCTGCTCTAGTACTGTAAAAGCGCAGAACGAATTATCTTTCCCCTGCCAATAAGAAAGCTCAAAAGAAGCGTGTTGCAAAAAGACTCCCACCCCGGTATGTTATATCATCGCAGGGCAGTATCACCATATATTATGACATGAGTGTCAACCATGAAATATGGCATAGCGCAGCTTGGTGGATTTGGCGCGGGGATTTCTAAAGCATTCCTCTGAAGAAGGACGGGTAACATCCTTGGAAATTTCACTGTAAAGACCGAGAGCCTTTCCTTCCTTGAAAGCCTGCTTTACGATTCTGTCCTCTCCTGAATGGAAGGTGAGAATAGCAACTCTGGCACCGGGATTTAAAACGCAAGGTAACTTTTCCATAAATGAATATAGCACTTCAAATTCTGAATTTACATCAATTCTGAGTGCCTGAAATGTACGCGCGCAAGCTTTCTTTATGGCATCTTCCTTTTCATCTTTGGGAAGACGGGCTAAAGCAGCGGCAACAGCGTTTTTTAATCCGGTTGTTGTATCCATGGGGTCGCCTTTCTGCATGGCAAAAAAGACTCTGTCGGCAATTTCTTTGGCATAAGGTTCATCTGAATTTTCGACAAGCATTCCCTCAAATTCGTCCCTTGTAATTTCATGAAGTCTTTGGGAAGCGCTGCTTCCTTTGGTAGGATCAAGGCGCAAATCCAAAGGGCCTTCAGTTTTGTAGGAAAATCCTCTTTGGGGATTATCAATCTGCATGGAAGATACACCTAAATCAGCCAGAACAAAATCAAATTTTCCGTATTCTTTTGCAACCTCATCGATGTTCGCAAAGTTAATTAACTTAAAGGAAAACAAATCCTCTCCATAACCTAAGCCGCGCAAACGTTCTACCGTCTTGGCTGACTCTATCGGGTCAACGTCAAGCCCTGTTATGTGACCGGAGCCTCCAAGCGCTTCCAACATATGTCGCGTGTGGCCTCCATAACCTAACGTTGCGTCCAAACCATGCTCCCCCGACTTGATTTGTAATACCTCAAGGATTTCTTTAACCATTATTGAGATATGCATTCCTGCGGGTGTAGAGCCCTTGCTTATTACATGCTCAACAGTATCGGCATATTTTATGGGATTTTGTTCTTTGTATTTTTCTTCGAATTTTTTGGGGTATTTTCCGGAATAATGAACCCGTCTTTTGTGCTCTTCCATTTTATTATCAATCCTCACATTTTACAGATATAGTGTCGTTTCCTAAGTTTAGAACGCAATGAGACTCCGCGGTATATGGTTGCCAAATGACAGGCGTGTCACTTGTGTTTGGGCAGCCGGTTTTAATGAATGAGCTGACGATGTCCATATATTGACCGGACAGCCTGTAATCCCATTCGGTGAAGGGACGCCAGCATTTGTTCATTGCCCCGAAAAAATACCACAAATCGGAGGAGTGCCAGGCACCTGCATTATCGCCGGGAAGCTGTCTTTGGAATTTATATATGTAGGTGTTTCCTTCGTTAAGAAGAGCCCAATTCCTCGCCTGAGGATCGAATAAATCTAAGAGGATATCCTCACTTGTTGTCCCAAGGATATAGGGAATGTGCATAAAACCACCGTTTGTGACAGCTGTGTCAATGTCTTTGGGCATGAAATAACCGTCTACAGTCGGGAGCCCGAAACGCATTCCGTCAGAAAGTGTGGATCTAAAAGCAAGATATTTTAATGTAAGCTCTTTTATGGGCATTGAGTAAATATCTGATTCCTTTTCCAAATTGAGGGTTGAAACAAATTTGTGAGACAGCTTTACTTGTTCGTCAATGCTTCCAAGAAAAGGTGAGCCCTTCATATAGCCCCCGCCACTCATCATGTAGGCTTTGTGAAACAACCCCTTTGACAAGGGCGAAAGGCATAATGCCTGAACACTCATGGCGCCGGCGGACTGTCCCGCGAGCGTAATGTTTTCGGCATCGCCGCCAAGAAGGCCTATATTTTTCTTTATCCATTTAAGGGCTGTGAGGATATCATATAGGGCGTAATTTCCTATTTGCCCATCGTTGCTTGCAAGTGAGGGAAGACAGAGATAACCTGGGGCGCATACACGGTAAGCCACAGTCACAACCATAATCCCACGCTTTACATATTCACTGCCATCAAAAGGCTTTTCGTATGAGTAGCCGTGGTCAAATGCTCCGCCATGCACGTAAACCAGAACCGGGAGAAGAATATCCCGCTTTACCTTGTCAGGAGCCCAAATATTGAGATACAGGCAGTCTTCGTCATATGCTACATGTTCACCGTTATAAAATTCCTTATTGTAAAAAGCAGCAGGATCGCCCTTGACATATGCACCTTTCTGAACGGAAGCCGGTCCGAAGGTATCGTAATGCTTTTCGGGGTCAAAATTCTCTGTCATGACCGGATATTTGAATCGCCCGGCGGTCGCATACTTGATTCCTTTATATATTTTGCATGAACTATTCATTTTTCTTTCCTTTTGTCAGAGTTTTTACTCTTATCAGTTTAACCCATAATTATAAAGAAGTCAGCAGAAATTTATCGCTGAGTCCTTTCCTCAAAATATATGTTCATTCTGTTTTTTTTCAACCCGTATGAGCTCCAACCTTTTCAGTACTATTTCATTATCTATAAAGGACATGGTATTTACGAAGACGTCCTTATCTATTTCTTTTATCTGCACAGATTCGTTTTCGGATAAAATATCTTTCCGAATATGACATTGTCGTTAGTAAGATAAATCAGCAGATTGTCATCAACAAGAATAAATGAGGGAAAACAGGTATTACTTGCTTAGCTAAAAGACGCATTACACTAAGTATCAGTTTATCATAGACGTCACACATTTGAATATTCCGTGAAATTATTGGTAAGAGTATAGATATTATTGCAGGGAACAATATTAATCTTTATGAATGCAGGAAAAAGGCTCGTCCTTGGAATCAAGGGGGGAAAAATATATTTTATCGCTTTAATTTAACAAAGTGGTTGACAATCTAAATAAACGTGAATATAATAAATTCAAATTTAAACAAACAAAGACGTCGACGGAGACAAGTACATTTATCTTGAAAGTCACAGAGAGCCGTTATTTAAGCTGAGAAGCGGTACGAGTAGAATCTATGGAAAATCCCTCCCAAGTCGCAGCACAAAAGGATAAATCCGAGTAGATGCTGACGGGTTCCTCCCGTAACAGAGGACGCATATGTTGGTATGTCGTGAATGGAGAAAAGATAGTCTTCTGCCGTTTGCGGTAGGAGGTTTTTTTATAGGGAAATCAGACTACCAACCTATGCACCACCGTATATTACGGGGCATAGGTTTTTTTAATTGAAAGATTTGAAAGAGAGGAAGCATTACATGAAAGACACGATTGAAATCAGATGGCACGGCCGGGGCGGTCAGGGTGCCAAAACGGCGGCACTTCTGCTTGCCGACGTTGCGTTTAAAACCGGAAGCTTTGTTCAGGGTTTTCCGGAATATGGTCCGGAGAGAATGGGTGCGCCCATTACTGCTTATAACCGTATCAGCAAAAACCAGATAACTGTTCATTCAAACATATATGACCCTGATTTTGTGGTTGTAGTTGATGACTCACTGCTTGAATCAATTGATGTAACACACGGACTTTCAAAGGATGGCGCCATCATAGTAAATACCGAGAAAACCAAGGATGAAATAGTAAAACACCTTAATGGTTATACCGGAAAAGTGTATACGGTAGATGCGAAGGCCATATCGGTTAAGGCTCTAGGCAAAAATTTCCCCAACTCCCCTATGTTGGCGGCAGTGGTGGCTGTTACCGGAGTGATGAATAAAGAGACCTTCTTAAATGAGATGGAGAGCTCCTATAAACATAAATTTGCGAAGAAACCGGAAGTAATCGAAGGAAATATGGAAGCATTGAAGCTTACCTTCGAAGCACTTTCGATGTAGTGGAGGTAGATATGAGAACAGTGGATATAAATGAAAAAAGCCCATGGCAGGATATCACCGAGGGTAATAAAGTATTTGAACCCGCAACCAGTAAGTATTTCAAAACAGGCGAGTGGAGAACACAGACACCTTTATTTGATAAGGAAAAATGTAAGCAATGTCTGCTCTGTGTACCGGTTTGTCCCGACTCCTCAATTCCCGTAAAAGGCGGATGCAGAGGAGAGTTCGATTACGATCACTGTAAGGGATGCGGAATATGTGCAAAGGTATGTCCCTTTGGAGCAATTACCATGAAGGAGGGCAAATAAATGGCTATACGAGAAAGACTATCAGGTAATGAGGCTGTGGCATATGCAATCAAACAGATCAATCCGGATGTTATGCCGGCATTTCCCATTACCCCTTCGACGGAAATTCCACAATACGTGGCAACATATATTGCCAACGGAGAAATAGATACTGAGTTTATACATGTTGAGAGCGAGCATTCTGCGATGTCGGCAACTATCGGTGCTTCTGCGGCAGGTGCGCGTGCACTTACAGCTACATCCTCCTGCGGAATGGCTCTTATGTGGGAGGAGCTTTATGTCGCAGCCAGTGACAGACTTCCCATTGTTCTTGCACTTGTCAACAGAGCGTTGACAGGCCCCATTAATATCAATGCCGATCACTCTGATTCCATGGGAGCCAGAGATACGGGATGGATTCAAATATATGCAGAATCCAATCAGGAAGTATATGATAATTTCCTGCAGGCATATCCTATCGCAGAGGACAAACGTGTACATCTGCCCGTAATGATATGTCAGGACGGATTTATCACAAGCCATGGCGTGGAAAATATACTGCTTGTGGAAGATGACAAGGCAAAAGCATTTGTAGGCGAGTACAATCCCGAGCATTATCTGTTAAATGAGAACGAAAAGATGGCTGTCGGACCTTATGCGGTTTCAAATTACTATATGGAATCAAAACGCAGTCAGCGTCAGGCCATGATGAATGCCAAAGAGGTAATACTTGAGGTCGCTAAAAAATACGAGGAAATGACAGGCAGAAAATACGGCTTCTTTGAAGAATACAGAATGGACGATGCCGATTACGCGATTGTAATTATTGGCTCCGCAGCAGGAACCTGTAAGGCTGCAATAGAAAAAATCAGACAGGAAACAGGAAAAAAGGTAGGACTGTTAAAAATCAGAGTATTCCGTCCTTTCCCTGAAGAGGAAATAGCAAAAGCACTCAGAAATTGTAAAGCTGTAGCCATAATGGACCGTTCCGAGATGTTTGCGGCTACAAGCGGACCGCTTGGAGCAGAGGTAAGAGCTGCCTTGTTTGCCGACAAGTATACTGGCGAGGTTGTCAACTATTTCTATGGCTTAGGCGGAAGAGACATAACAGTATCAGACTTCGAAAATGTATATGACTCGTTGGAAGAAATGGCTAAGACCGGTAAGGTTAAAGACATGTACAAATATATCGGATTACGTGAAAGGGAGGAAATGTAATGGAAAAGCCATATAATTTTAAAGAGGTAATGGAAAAACCCGAGCGACTTTCTCCCGGACACAGAATGTGTGCCGGCTGTGGCGGTACAATCGCTGTAAGAGCCGTGCTTCGTGCACTTCATGAAGAGGATAAGGCAGTAATCGGAAACGCAACAGGATGCCTTGAGGTTTCAACCTATATGTACCCGTATACGGCATACGAGGACAGCTATATACATAACGCTTTCGAGAATGCCGGAGCGACTCTTTCGGGAGTTGAAACCGCATACAGAGTGTTAAAGAAAAAAGGAAAAATTGATGACACCTACAAATTCATAACCTTTGGAGGTGATGGAGGAACCTATGATATCGGCCTTCAGTCACTGTCCGGAGCCATGGAAAGAGGCCATGACATGGTTTATGTCTGCTATGATAACGGAGCATACATGAACACGGGAACACAGCGTTCATCAGCAACACCGCAGTTTGCCGACACCACCACCACTCCCGCGGGAAAAGTATCCAACGGAAAAATACAAATCAGAAAGGATTTGGCAGCCATTATGGCAGAACACCATATTCCATATGTCGGCCAGACCACATACACGTCCAACTTTAAGGATATCTATACTAAAGCAGAGAAGGCAATCTATACGCCGGGCGCAGCTTTCCTTAATGTAATGAGTCCCTGTCCCAGAGGCTGGGGATACGAGACAAGCGAGCTTATGAATATCTGTAAGCTTGCGACAGACACCTGCTATTGGCCAATGTTTGAGGTGGTTGACGGCAGATGGTATCTGACCTACGAGCCTAAGAAAAAGCTTCCCATCGAAGATTTCCTGCGCCCGCAGAAAAGATTTAAGCATCTCTTTAAACCCGGCAATGAAGACCTCCTGGTTGCCTTCCAAAACGAAGTAGACCGACGCTGGGAAGAATTGCTTGCAAAATGTGAAATGTAATGTTTGCACGTTTATTGATTATTCTTTATAATTAAAAAGGTATGTGAAATAACATATTTTAAATTATGAGGAAAAGAAAATGAAAGTAGTTATTTGGGGAAATGATAAATACTCTCAGAGAATGAAGGAACTGGTTGAAACCGTGTATTCTGACATTTGTGTCGCAAATGGCGGGGAACGAGTGCAGGTTAGTGCCTTTGTAACTGAAAAAGGACAGGAAGTCGGTGAAATTTCTTTTGCCGATTTCCTTTCTGTTTATAAAAATAAGGAATGCAATGCGATTATTATACCTAAGGAATATTATATGCAGTACAATTTCCTTATCTTCAGGCTCATCCGAAGCGGAGTGGATATAAACGACATATATAACGGTGCAAGATTATGGTTTGACGACGCTCAAAACATGAAATATGCACCATATCTCTTAATTCCCATGCTGGAAGACAGATACCTGTCTTACCTGGAATATCATGTAACCGACCATTGCAATCTCAATTGTAAATACTGTACCCATTATGCTCCGCTGGTAAAAAAACCGGTGTATACTGACCTCGGGAAAATGGAAAAGGACCTTAAGAAGCTCAAGGAATATATTTATGACATAGGTGTCATCAGAATTCTTGGTGGAGAGCCCCTCTTAAGTCCACAGCTGCCGGACTTTATTAAAATGACAAGGGAAATTTACCCGAATGCTTTAATCACGGTAGTGACGAACGGAATGCTGTTAAAATCCATTGATGAAAAGCTGATACAATCGATGAAGGAGAACAAAGCTTTTTTCCATATTTCTTACTATCCGCCGTTAGAGGATAAAATTGCAGAGATTAAAGAATTCCTGGTTAAAAACAAGCTTCCGTTTACCATGAGCGAAAAAATTGAAATATTTAATAAGACTCAGATTTTATCTCAAAATCCTAACCCCGATTTCTTCTATGAATGTTTTCAGGCCACCTGCACTTGTATAGCAGATGGGAAAATAGCGCCATGTTTTGCACCCTTTACGACCAAGTATTTTAACGAAGAATTTGGCGAAGCACTTCCGACAGATGAGGGCGTCGACTTGTATGACGAAAATACGGATTATTTGGACATTAAAGCATTTTTGCTCATGCCCATGAAACGCTGCTCCTTCTGTTATGAAGGGAAAGCCTGCAAATGGGAGATTATCGGCAAAAATTCAAAGAAAGAGGATTGGGTTTAGCTATGAGTAGAGACAAACTTATCATGTTTAGCGGCAACTTGGAAGCTTTGGATTTGTTCAGCGACAAATTAAAAGACGGATTTGTTAAGCTGGGCTATGAGATTTTTGACTTTAACTTAAAGGATGCTCTTTCTTCAATGGGAAAGCTCTATGAATTTATTAAAGGAGAGCCTGTCAAAGCATTTATTTCCTTTAATTCTACTTTTTATTCTCTTAATACACCTTCCGGCGTAAATATGTGGGAAGCGTTAAACATTCCCTGTATCAATATTTTGGTAGATCATCCCTTCTGGTATCATGATATTTTAGACAATATGCCCTCAAACGGTGTGGTGATATGCATTGATGATAATCACAGAAAATATGTGGAAAGATTTTTTCCACAGATTCCTGTTACCTGCTTCTTGCCACATGCGGGAACAAAAGCGGTGGGCGAGTCAAAGCCCTGGCGCGAGAGAAAAAACGAGGTACTGTATGCGGGCTGGCTGGCAGATGAACCGGACGGAAGATACAATTTTTCCCGTGAAGGCTTCGATATCAAAGCTGTTCTGGACGAAGTAATCAGCTATTTAAAGGAAAACGAAAAAGAAACGATAGAAGCTGTTTTTGAAAAGAAAATTAGGGCTCTTTTTCCGGAAATTTCCGAAAATGAGTTAAAAAGGCTGATGCCGTATTGTACTTATATTGAGAGAAAGGTAAGCAGTTACTTTCGTGAGAAAATAGTCGGAGCCGTTGCACGTTCCGGGCTATCCCTTACTCTTTACGGAGCGGGATGGGAACGGTGCGACTGGGTCAAGCTTCCCAATGTTGATTACAAGGGCACGGTTTCACCCAAGGAAATCATTGAAGAAATTGCGGACAGTAAGATAGTGCTAAATACAGTTCCGTGGTTTAAATATTCCGGACACGAAAGAATTTATAACGCACTTATAAACGGAGCATTAATTTTTACTGAAGAAAATGATTTTTTGCGAGAAAGCTTTGAAAATAATGAGCTTTTCTTATATAATTTAGATGATGGTGATATTTCGGCAATTCCTGACAGAATGAAAGAAATTCTAAACGATGAGAAGCTCGCCGAAAAATTGTCAACAGAAGGAATAAAGCGCAGCGAATTTCGTGAAAGCTGGGAGGAAAGAGCCACCGAGATTCATGAATGCCTGCTCAAAGAATTATAGAGGTTTGGTATAATAGATGAGCGATGATAATAAAAGAAAAAATCATGTTTTTGCCAGGATAAAATGGCCGGTTATAGTTGTAAGCTTTTGCCTGGCACCCATTATAGGATTTATTTTATTAGCAGCCAAGCTTGTGGATGCTTACATGGAAAGCTCCGAACAGGAGGCACGTAAGAAAAGGGCGGAACATCTTGAGAATTTTACGGATGTAAAGGTGGACAAGGACAATAACCTGAAAATGCCCGTTGACGAGAAGAAATTAAAAGAACAGCACAAGAGCTTTTTTGTGAAACAGAAGGCCGCCAGTATATTACTGATTATGCTCGGTGTCATTTTGATTTCGATAGGAGCAGGCCTTGCCTTAGATAATTTATCCATTATTCCTTATGGCTATCCGGTAATGAGCTTTATCGGCGACCTTTTGGAAAACGGAATTATTGTGGCCCTCGGTGTTCTCTCCGGGTGGTTTGGAATTAACATAAGAAAGAACATAGAATATGAGAAAACAATAGCAACCATAATAGGAAATCGGGATAACATTCCTCTTATGGAGCTTCAATCCAAGACCGGACTTAAGAGAAAACGTTTAATGGATGCGGTGAAGTATGGAATTTCATACGGTCTTTTTGGAAAGGAAGCTTATGTCGATATGGGCGAGGACATGCTGATAGTAAGAGGACCTTCACCTTCCTTTAACAAGCCTGCAAAAGAAAATAATAAAAAGCAGGAGAACGTTGCTAATAACGAGACTGAATACCAGAAAATAATTCGTGAGCTTAGAGAAGTAAATGATGCTATCCCCGGCGAAGAAATGAGCAACAAAATATATGAGCTTGAGGATATCAGCGCAAAGATTTTTGAAATAGTCGAGAAAGATCCCGACAAAAAAACGCTCCTTAACAGATTTATGGATTATTATCTTCCCACATGCCAGAAGCTCCTTAATACCTATGCAACTCTGGACGATCAGGGCGATGTGGGAGAGAATATCACAGAGACCAAGAAGTCCATCGAAGGCACTATGGATAATATGATAGTTGCCTTTAAAAAGCAGCTTGATAAAATGTTTGAATCAGACGCCATGGATATCAGCTCCGATATTGCGGCATTTAATGCGGTGTTAAACATGGACGGCGTGGTCGAAGACGAATTCTCCATGAAATTATGATACACGCCTGCAAGACTTGGGCTATTCATTCGGTCTATAGACCCAAAATCACTATTGCAACGTTAAAGCCCCGGAACGCATATCATTAAAGCCCTGCGAAGCTTATATGCGAGCCGCTCCGAGCAGACGCACAGGCGCAGGTTACTAAAAGCAAGCTCTTACTTGAATTCAAAATCGTTCTCAATAAGTAAGCACATGTCGGCATCCTTTTCTGCAACAAGTCGGCGGGACTGGTTTAAGATGGCTTCCTCAATCATGTTACGAACCAGACGCCCGTTTCCTGCGTCGTAGGCTCTGGTAGCCTGTACTTGATTGAAATATTTGAGAAGAGGCTTTTTAGCCTTGTCATCTATAACATACCCCTTGCCGGAAGCAGTAATATCGGCAATTTGTAACAGCTCCTCGCCGGTATAGTCCGGGAAATCAATGATATTTGGGAATCTGCTCTTTAATCCCGAGTTAGATTCGAGGAATTCTGACATCTCGTTGGAATATCCGGCCAGAATCACCACCAGATTATCTCTGTTATCTTCTATTCCCTTAACCAGGGTGTCAATGGCTTCAAGACCGAAGGAATCATCGTTTCCCCTGCACAGGCTGTAAGCCTCATCGATAAATAAAACACCTCCGATTGCGGATTCAATTACCTGATTTACAAGAGGAGCGGTATGCCCTACATATCGTCCGACAAGGTCTGCACGGGATACCTCCACCAATTGCCCGGAGCTTAATACACCTATAGCTTTAAGGTATTTGCTTACGATTCGAGCGATGGTTGTTTTGCCTGTACCGGGATTACCCGTGAATATCATATGCTTATTGACTTCGCCTGCCTTCAAGCCTGCATCCAGACGTCTCTTTTGGACGGCAAAGTACTCTTCCAGACTGAATATGTAATCCTTCACTTCCTTCAGACCTACAATTTTATCAAGCTCCTCTTTAATCTTGGAAATCTCTCCGTTATAGGATTTGGGAGTCAGTTCATTTAAGGGCATTTCGAAATTTCCCATAAGGAGAACAGGCTCCTCGTTTTTGCAGCTAAGTGTAATACAGTCCGAACTGAAAGAATCATTTTTGAGTCTAAACTCTGTCAGACCCTTAAATACATCTCCGTAGAAATTTATTATTTTATCCAAAGACATTTTGGAGGTTGCCTTATTTAAACCATATGCCGTAAAAGCATCATCCACCGTTAGCGATAATGAAAGCCTGTCTTTTATCTTGCGTATCAGCTCGGCATTTATTTCCTGAGATATTGTTTGTAGGGCATCAGCATCAAATGCTTTTGTGACACACACGTCATTAATGGAATTAACAAAAGGAGCGCCCATAAGTTCGGCCAGCTTATCAAGCGGTTTCTCACTGATAAACACCAGGTACTTTCCGCCTGCATTAATTGTCGACACAGTATTTTCCGCCAAGGCATTGGAGAGATTTATAAGGTTGCCCTTTTGATAAATATATCTTTCCGACAAATTGGCACTGCCACCTTTGACAAGACTTGAAATATATGTAAGATGAGACACATGACAGCTTTCAATATTTTCAAATAAGATAACGGATTCCTTTCCGGATAAAGCGGAATACAAATCCTGTATAAACAGCTTCTCTTCCGATATTGAGGGATACAGGGACAAATCCATTGTCTTAATGTCGGGTGAGGATAAAACGCCTCTTTTGTTTAACAGAGCGGTAATTTTCTTTAAACTCATATGGCGGCCGGTTATTTTCGGGCCGGTTATGTAGATTTTGCCGAGAGGGTCATTCTCCTTTAAATCAGACACGTATGGCCTTTTGAAGGCAACGATCAGACTTCTTAGAAAATCATCCTGCCCGTGAATATCCTTTGTCAATTCTTCAAACAGGCCATCAAAGCTCTTGAAAATATTGACAGGAGCGTCAGCTTTCTTTCCTCCTTCGGGCGAGCCAAAATCCTTCTCAAGATTTGCCTTAAGGTCATTTATGCTCTTTTGGATTTCACTGGATTTAGTGGCAGGTTTGGGGGATATGTCAGAAGCCGTGCCGAAAAAATCCGAGAAAATATTATCATAAGAATTGCTCATTTGTAGCCTCCATATATGGTAATAGAAATAACCACTCACATCATAACATAAAAATAACGAAAAATCCTTTATTTTCTGCTTTCATATATAACGGTTGATTGAAATAAGGCAAAAACTAAAGTATAATTTCATTAGTTACTGTTTCGGCATTTCGTGAGGGGCATTGAATTGATGTCTGATAAGGCAGAAAATGGGTGAGAAGATGAAAATACTACGTAAGGCAGAAGCTTTTACAATTGTGTTTGCGACAATGATTTTAATGACGGGCTGCGTAAAAGAAATTGTAATTGTACCGGCAGGGGAAGGTCATGAAACCGTGTCCAACGGGGATGGGACTAAGGAAGAGTATTTGGGAAGCGCCAAAGGCGAAACACAAACGGAAATACTCGCAAGCTCTACGGAAACCACCGTGACCGAAGAAATCCTGGAAGAAAAGGTTATCACGACTACGGAAACCTACATGGAAACGGAAATGGACAATCCTAATAACGTGAGTATTCTTATCTCTGCAGCCGGGGATGTATCGTTAGGCGGTTTTCCCGAGCAGGGCTATGACAGAACCTTTGCTCAGGTTTATGACAATACTGAAGACAAGTCTTATTTTTTCAAAAACGTATATGATTATTTTTCAAAAGACGATCTGACCATAGTAAATTTTGAAGGAAATCTAACTACCACGGAGGAAATAAATCCCGGCAGAACCTATTACATAAACGGTAAAGCCGAGTATGCGTCCTTGCTCCCGCTTTCCGGCATTGAGGCAGTAAGCTTTGCCAACAACCACAGGCTGGACTTTGGAGAAAGCGGAAGCCGTGACACGATAGCCGCATTGAAAGACGAAGGCATAATATATACATACGATTACAATGTAGCCTTGTATGAAACAAAGGGAATTCGGATAGGGTTGTTTTCCGTGAATGCAATCGGCTGGGGAGATGATGCCAAAAAAGTAATCAAAAGCGACATTCAGGTATTAAAGGATGCAGAGGCAGATATCATAATTGCATCCTGTCATTGGGGTCTTGAACACCAAAATGAAATTGATGAAAACCAGCAGCCGCTTGGCAGACTTTGCATAGACGAAGGCACAGACCTTGTTTTAGGGTGTCACCCGCATGTTATTCAGGGCATAGAAAAGTATAATGGCAAATATATAGTATATTCCATGGGTAATTTCTGCTTCGGAGCAAACAGAAACCCTTCGGATAAGGACACCTTTATATTTACAAAAGAGTTTATCTTTGAGGACGGAGTCAAAAAAGACGGCGGGCAGGCTACAATAATTCCCTGCAGCGTCAGCTCGGTCAGCGATGCAAACAATTATCAGCCGACTCCGCTTTCGGGTGAGGATAAGAAAAGGGTGATAGAACGTATGAATTCGTACAGTGAACCCTTCGGCGTAGTAATAGACGAAAACGGAAACATTTCGTAAAACATAAATTAAATTGTATGGGAGGATAATATTATGGAGTACAGAGAAATGGATAAGCTGGGAATCAAAACATCTTTGCTAGGCTTTGGATGCATGCGATTCCCCGTTACAAAAGAGGGTAAAATAGACGAAGTCAAAGCAGAGAAGATGCTGGATGAAGCATATAAAAGAGGAGTAAATTATTACGACACGGCATATGTTTATCATGGCGGTGACAGTGAGACATTTCTTGGAAAGGTAATGCAAAAATATGACCGCAAAACCTTTTATCTTGCTACCAAGCTCCCCGTTTGGGAGGTTCATACCGTTGATGATGTTGACAGACTCTTAGACGAGCAGCTTAAAAAACTTAATACACCATATCTTGATTTCTATCTCATGCATGCCATGAGTGGCGAGCGATTCAAACAGATGGTGGAAATCGGAGCAATCGACAGGCTTAAGGAACTCAAAAAAACAGGAAAATTCAAATACCTCGGTTTCTCCTTCCACGACAGTTATGAAGCATTTGAGGAAATAATCAACTATACGGATTGGGATTTCTGCCAGATTCAGTTTAATTATATGGACGCAAACGAGCAGGCAGGACTTCGCGGTTATGAATTAACGGCTGCAAAAAACATTCCCCTTATAATCATGGAGCCGGTTAAAGGAGGCACGCTTGCAAACTTTTCCGATGACATCAGAGAAAAATTTGCCGCGCTCGATTCTGATGCCTCTATCGCTTCATATGCACTCAGATGGGTTGGAAGCTTCCCTAACGTAAAGGTTATCTTAAGCGGAATGAGCAATGAGGAACAGGTAATGGATAATCTGAAAACCTTTGACAGCTTCAAGGTACTTTCAGACAAAGAAAGGGCTGCTATTGATGAAGTGGTATCCATCATTAATTCCCGTGTTCAAAACGGATGCACAGGCTGCAGATATTGTATGCCTTGTCCGTTCGGCGTAGATATTCCCGGAACCTTCAGGGCATGGAATACCTATCACATGTATAAGAACTACAACGCCTGCGCCTGGGGCTGGGAAGCTGAAATCGGCGATGCCCATCAGCCCAAAAACTGTAAAGAATGTGGCAAATGCGAGCAGGCATGCCCGCAGCACCTTCATATCAGAGAGGATTTGAAAAAAGCACAGGCCGATCTTGATAAAAAGGAATTCAGATTTTAGGATAACAATGGGCGGGAAATATGCCCTTGGAGAGAAGCATGAAATTTTTACTTATAGGAATTAATGCAAAATACATTCATACAAACCCTGCCATCAGAAGCCTTAAGGCATACGCAGGTGAGTGCTATAAAGAAAATATAGAAATTGCTGAATACACGATTAATCAGTATACGGATGAGATTTTGGCAGACATATTTAAAAGAAAGCCCGATGCAATCGGGTTTTCTTGTTATATATGGAATTGGAATCATGTCAGAGCGCTTTTGCCTGAAATTCATAAAATTCTTCCTCAAACTGATATATGGCTCGGAGGACCCGAGGTAAGCTTTCATGCAGGGAGGCTTTTATCAGAATACGACTGCGTAAAAGGAATAATGCTCGGAGAGGGTGAAGAGACATTTAAAGGTCTTATAAAGTGTTATACTTCAGAAGAAAGAGAAGCAATCCATCAAATCAAAGGCCTGCAGCTTAGAAGCGGATTTACAGGCGAGCAGAAACTGCTCGATCTAAATGACATCCCCTTTTTTTACGCAGACCCGGCGGAATACGAAAACCGGATTATATACTATGAAAGCAGCCGAGGGTGCCCGTACAGGTGCAGCTATTGCCTTTCTTCAATTGACAAGAGTGTCAGATTTAGAAGCATAGAGAACGTCCGGAAGGAACTGCAGTATTTTCTGGATAACAATGTGCCCCAGGTTAAGTTTATAGACAGAACCTTCAACTGCAATCACGAGCATGCGATGGCAATCTGGAAATATATTTACGAACATGACAACAGTGTCACCAATTTTCACTTCGAAATATCTGCGGATATTTTGAGAGAAGATGAGCTTGAACTTCTTTCGAAGTTTCGCCCCGGCCTGGCTCAGCTTGAAATCGGCGTTCAATCCACGAATGCGGATGCGATTAAGGCTGTCAACCGCGTCATGAATATTTCCCGCTTAAGGGAGATTGTTGACAGCATAAATAAAGGACATAACATCCACGAGCATTTGGACCTGATAGCCGGACTTCCTTTTGAGAACCTTGACAGCTTTAAGCGCTCCTTTAACGATGTGTATGCAATGCATCCGGAACAGCTTCAGCTGGGATTTTTAAAGGTGCTGAAGGGCTCGGAGATGGAAGAAAGGGCTGCGGAATACGGACTAATCTACATGGACAATCCGCCCTACGAAGTGCTTAGAACGAAGTGGATAAGCTACGAAGATATTCTCAAGCTCAAGAGAATTGAGGAGATGGTTGAGATGTACTATAATTCTCAGCAATTTGCACATACGATGCAGTTCCTGCTTAGAGGCTTTAATTCTCCTTATGAAATGTATGAAGCTCTGGCACTTTTTTATGAGAAAAACGGTTTCTTCAAAACAGCGCCTCAAAGAAGCTACAGATACAGAGTGCTTTATGATTTCGCACGTATATATTTTCCCAATCAGGAAGAGCTTTTGGCGGAACTGATTACATATGATATGTATCTTAGGGAAAACCTTAAAAGCAGACCGGATTTCCTGGCACCCAAGTTTACTGAGGAGCAGAAGGCTTTTTCAAAAGCATTTTATGAAAATGAAGAGAAAACATATGGGCTGTTGCCCGAGTATAAAGGATTTGATGCCAAAGCGTTGGCAAAAATGACGCATTTGGAGCATTTTACTTACAGCGTATGGGAAAAAGAACCCGTAAGGACAGATGCTTATGTGCTGTTTAACTACAGAAATCACAATCCGCTTAATATGGATGCAAAAACGGTGGTAGTTTAGTAATGATTAATTCCTATGTATCAATTGACCTGGAGACAACGGGACTAAATCCCAAGAAAAACAAAATAACGGAAATCGGTGCGGTGAAGGTAAAGGACGGAGTAATCACGGAACGCTTCGAAACACTGGTAAATCCGGGTGTAAAGCTGGATGAAAGAATAGTTGAACTGACTAAAATCACGGATGAAGATTTAAAAGCTGCCCCCTTTATCGAAGAGGTATTTCAGAAGCTATTGGATTTTATGGAGGATTTGCCGATCCTGGGGCATTCGATTTTGTTTGATTATTCCTTTCTCAAAAAGGAGGCCTCCTATGAGAGAATACCATTTGAAAAAAACGGCATTGACACATTAAAAATAGCCAAGAAGTATCTTGGAGATTTGGAGCATAAAAGCCTTGGTTTCCTGTGTGAACATTACGGAATAAAGCATAATGCGCACAGGGCTTATGAGGATGCGCTTGCAACGCATGAGCTGTATAAAAAGCTGGTGGAGGAATTTTATGACAAAGATGATCTTCTTTTCGTGCCGACTAAGCTTTTGTTCCATGTAAAAAAGGACACTCCGGCATCCCCGGCACAAAAGGACAGATTAAAAAAGCTCTACAAAATGAACAATCTGAGCTTTGATTTTGATGTGGACAGGCTGACGAAATCCGAAGCGAGCAGAATTACGGACATGGTTTTGTCCAAGTACGGACGACCTGTTGGCAAATAATTTACAGCTGCGGATATTTATCCGAAAGATGCTTTACTATAATCTTTTTGTTAGCTGATTTAAGATTATTTGCCATTGATATAAGGTTATCGATATCGGAATATCTTTTTTGGTCAAAATAAAACTCTGCAAGAGCCTCGTAGGTTGCCGTTATGTCGGTTCCGGTAGAAACGGCAAATTCCATTATTGCGCAGGCTTCGTTGGCAAAGCCGGCTTTGATAAGAGCATTTGCCCATTTCTGAAGAGTGCGAACCATTATGGTATAGTTGTGGTCACATTCGGACAAAAACGGCAGATTCCCGGCGCCATAGGCCATCTTTAAATCAGTGTTGGTAAATCCGGTGAAGTTTACAATTTTTTGAGAGGTTAAATCCGAAAGAGTTTCTATATATTCACGAACATTGTCATCCTCTGAAAGCAAATGAGTAGCAAATCTTTCGAGAGGAATATTTATATACTTTAAATTATCCAGCGATTTCCGGGAAGTAAGATTGGCGCGCCTCTCTCTGTCCCAATAATCGCGGTCAATTTTCTGCTGCTTTGAGCTTTGCCTCTTTATAAGTATGGAAAGTGTCAAAGAAAATATGATTAAACTTGCCAAAATACCTAAATTCATATATAATATCCTTTCAGAGTTTTTGGGTATAACAAGAGGGATTTAACTATGTTTAATATGCGAAATACGAAAACTAAACGTATAGTGTCAGGGATAATAATTGTTGTAATTGTTCTTGCTATGATAGTACCAACTTTAGCATATCTCATGTGATAATTCAATTGATGCGATAAGTTTGTGCTTAATTAGCTGAAAGGCTTAATTTATGAAAAAAAGATTCCCTATTCTTTTGCTGCTTTGCTTTATGCTTGTTGCTTTTCCCATGACAGCGGCCGCAAAAGAAAACAAATTAATACACAACGGAATATATGCCGGAGATATTGACCTTGGCGGAATGACTGAAGGCGAGGCAAAAGAGGCAATTGATTCCTATGTGGCAGAACTGTCCGGGAAAGTCATCACACTAAATTATCGGGATTTGGGAGAGGTGACGGTCACAGCAGGAGAGCTTGGTTTGCGTTGGACAAACGAGGATATTGTCGCAGAAGCTTTAGCTCT
Source organism: Lachnospiraceae bacterium (assembly GCA_045627085.1). Lineage (GTDB taxonomy): Bacteria > Bacillota > Clostridia > Lachnospirales > Lachnospiraceae > RGIG10340. The sequence continues at coordinate 27,337 of JAZQNB010000040.1, forward strand.
CGGAAAAGATGGCAATATCATTCAAAGGTACAAGGCCATTAAGGATTTGGAAAACGAAAATAAGGTGTTTGATATTCAGATAGATTTTGACAAAGACTTAATTAACGAGGTCATAACCGACAAATGTGTCATTTATGACTGCGCACCTGTCAATATGGGTCTGAAGCTGGAAGACGGTAATTTTACCACGATTCCGGGAAGCATCGGCTATGAACTGGATATTGCTGCATCGACGAAGAACGTATATGATTTTATGTTTAACGACTGGGATAGAAAAGCGGTTGAAACAGATCTTGATGTGTCGGAGCTTATGCCTAAGGGAACGGAAGAAGAGATGTCCCAGGTAAGAGACTTGCTGGGAACCTTTTCCACATCATACTCTACAAGCGGTTCTTCAAGAAGCGCGAATGTGGCAAACGGATGCCGACTTATAGATGGTACAGTGCTCTTCCCCGGAGAAGAATTTTCAACCTATGAGACAGTATCTCCCTTCTCTGAGAAAAACGGTTACTATCTTGCGGGTTCATACTTAAACGGAAAGGTTGTAGACAGCCTGGGCGGAGGAATCTGCCAGGTGTCCAGTACACTTTATAATGCGGTTCTTCTATCGGAGCTTGAGGTTACTGAAAGACACAATCATTCGATGATAGTGACATATGTGTCAGCTTCCTCCGATGCAGCTATTTCGGAAAGCGCCGGCAAGGATTTTAAATTTGTAAACAATACGGACTATCCCATTTATATAGATGGTCATGTAAAGAATAAACGCATCTATTTCAGCATATATGGAAAAGAAACCAGAGCTGAATCCCATAAGGTGAAATACGAAAGCGAGATAACTGAGACTAAGGTTCCCGAAGAGGACGTTATCACGGCAGATGCAGGTCAGCCGATAGGATATGTATCGACGCAGAGTGCTCATATCGGATACAAGGCGAGACTATGGAAAGTGGTTTATGAAAACGGAAACGAGGTCAGCCGCGAGCAGATTAATTCAAGCGTCTATAATATGGCGCCCAGATATGCTACCGTGGGTGTTGCTTCACCCAATCCCGATGCTACAAACGAAATGCTGGCAGCAATCGGAACGGGTAATTTGGATCATGTAATGGAAGTAATTGCAATTGTATCTTCCTGGCAGTAAAACTAAAAGGCTTGGAGAAAGAAATGAATCCGGGGAAAATTAACGGCAATGTTCTTAAGAGAAGTGTCTTAAGACCGATAAAAGATAATCAGGATAATTTATTGTGCGGCGCAGGTACAGGGGTAGATTGCGCCGTTTTTTCTTCGTTTTCGGGCTCTTTTTCCTGCATTTGTTCCAAAGAAGGCAGCATACATTTTATAAGCATCAGAAATCTTATATACAAAGCGGCGAACAATATTGCGGCAGCAGGTGGTATCTGCAGGCTGATAAACATTAATTTGTTACTGCCGGGCGAGTTGGAAGAACCATTTTTGGCAGAGGTTATGAAGGAGGCTTCAACCGCAGCCAAAACAATCGGAGCCGGCATTGCCGAATGCGAAAGTCGTGTCACGCAGGCAGTTACCGAACCCTTTGCGGTTGTTACTGCGTTTGGCGAAGTAAATTATGATTTATCCCGGACAAAAGCTAAGGCCGGAATGGATATTGTTTTGAGCAAATGGATAGGACTTTACGGCACTGCTTATCTGGCGGGAAGGTATGAGGACGAATTAAAGGCGGTATTGCCGAATTCGTTAATCGAAAAAGCCTTGTCCTTTGAGGATGATTTTTTGTGCACAGCCGAGGCTGCCATAGCGGAAAAGTCCGGCGTCCGGATAATGCATGATGCTTCTGAAGGCGGAATTCTTGCAAGCCTTTGGGAATTGGCAGAGCGCGAGGATGTTGGACTTAAAATAGACTTGAGAAAACTTCCTATCAGACAGGAAAGCATAGAGGTTTGCGAGGCACTTTCCAAAAACCCCTATGAGCTTATGTCGAACGGATGCATGATATTTGTATGTGAAAACGGAGAGAAGCTGGCAACAGCCCTAAAAGAATCCGGAATAAATGGCACCGTAATAGGAGAGATTAGTGCGGATAAGAAGAGAATAATCCTTAACGAGGGCGAAATCAGATATATGGACCGCCCGCATACGGATGAAATATACAGCGAAAAGGAGAACAAAAATGAGAGATGAATTATTGAAGGTAATTGAGAAAAACAGTCGAATAGATTTAAAAGAACTTGCAGTTTTACTCGGCGTAAATGAAATTGATGTTGTAAATGAATTACAAAAGCTCGAAGAGGAAGGCATCATTTGCGGCTATCACACCATGGTAAACTGGGAGAAAACAGACATTGATAAGGTGACCGCTTTGATTGAAGTAAGAGTGACACCTCAAAGAGGACAGGGCTTTGACTCCATCGCAGAGAGGATATATCAATACCCTGAAGTAGAAAGCGTATACCTTATCTCCGGAGGATATGATCTCATGGTTATTTTGGAAGGAAAGAGTCTTCGCGATGTATCAAGCTTTGTATCAGACAAGCTTTCAACCATGGATACCGTGCTTTCAACAGCAACCCACTTTATTTTAAAGAAATATAAAGACCATGGCACCATTTTGGGACCCAAAAAACAGGATGAAAGAGAGATGTTGATGTCATGAGAAACCCCTTAGCAGATAAAGTAGTAGAGATAAAGCCGTCAGGCATCAGAAAGTTTTTTGATATAGTCAGCGAGATGAAGGATGCCATTTCACTCGGCGTTGGAGAGCCTGACTTTGATACACCCTGGCATATCAGGGATGAGGGAATTTATTCCTTGGAAAAAGGAAGAACCTTCTATACATCCAATTCCGGATTAAAGGAATTAAAGCAGGAGATATGCAGTTACTTAAAGAGAAGCCAGGACATTGACTATGATTATGCTTCAGAAGTATTAGTTACGGTCGGAGGCTCCGAGGCAATTGACATGGGACTTCGCGCAATGCTTAACCCCGGTGAAGAAGTAATTATTCCCCAACCTAGCTATGTTTCCTATGAACCCTGCACCGTACTGGCAGGCGGTGTACCCGTAATCATTGATTTAAAGGCAGAAAACGAGTTTAGACTGACAGCCCGGGAGCTTGAAGCCGCCATAACGGATAAGACCAAGGTTTTGATACTGCCCTTCCCCAACAATCCGACCGGTGCAATTATGGAGAAAAAGGATCTCGAGGAAATTGCAGAAGTAATCGTCAGACATGACATCTTTGTCATGTCTGACGAAATATATGCAGAGCTTACGTACAAAGGAAAACATGTTTCCATAGCAAGTCTTCCCGGAATGAAAGAGAGAACCATCTTAATCAACGGATTTTCCAAAGCTTATGCAATGACAGGTTGGAGACTCGGATATGCCTGCGGCCCCGAAGCCATTATAAAGCAGATGACCAAGATTCACCAATTTGCTATTATGTGTGCACCTACCACCAGCCAGTATGCCGCTATCGAAGCTCTCAAAAACGGAGATGAGGATGTGGCAGGTATGCGTATGTCATACAATCAGCGAAGGAGATTTTTGTTAAATGCCTTTAAGGAAATGGGACTTGAATGCTTTGAACCCTTCGGAGCCTTTTATGTATTCCCCTGCATAAAGGAATTCGGAATGACCAGTGACGAATTTGCCACCAGGTTCCTCGAGGAGGAAAAGGTTGCGGCCGTTCCCGGAACTGCATTCGGTAACAGCGGTGAAGGATATCTCAGAATATCCTACGCATATTCCCTGGAAAGATTAAAGGAAGCCATGGACAGAATGGCAAGATTTGTAAATAAACTTAGAAACGAGAAAAAATAAAATGCATATAGTATTACATCAGCCCGAAATACCGTCAAACACGGGAAACATCGGACGTACCTGCGTGGCAACCGGTTCAAGCCTTCACCTGATTGAGCCTTTGGGCTTTCATCTTTCCGAAAAGGAAATAAAGCGTGCGGGCATGGACTACTGGGAGCACCTTGATGTAACCAGATATATGAATTATACGGAATTTAAAGAAAAGCACCCCGGAGCAAAGATTTGGATGGCTACGACAAAGGCCAAAAAGTCTTACACCGAGGTGAGTTTTTCGCCCGATGATTTTATAATGTTTGGTAAGGAGAGCGCCGGTATTCCGGAAGAAATACTGATTGAAAATGAAGAAAACTGCATACGTATTCCCATGCTTCCCGAGATAAGAAGCTTGAACCTGGCCAACTCAGTTGCAATTGTGCTATACGAGGCACTTCGTCAGAACGGATTTGAGAGTATGGAGAAAACGGGACACCTGCACAGACTGAAATGGCAGGACGAAGAGTGAGATTTCACAATTTCTTCACAATTAAATCACTTTTCCATGACAAATAAAAAATAGAATAGTAAAGTAAAATGTTATAGATAAAAGTTTAGGATACTTAGTTTTGGGAGGAATTTGTTATGATCGAGGTAAAAAACCTTACGAAAATTTATGGTGATCATATAGCGGTTGACAATCTTTCCTTCACGGTTGAGAAGGGACATATTTATGGCTTTCTTGGCCCTAATGGAGCAGGAAAATCTACAACCATGAACATCATAACAGGGTACCTTGCGGCAACGAAGGGTACGGTTACAATCGGCGGCTACGATATTTTGAAGGAGCCTGAAAAAGCCAAAAAGTGCATAGGATATCTGCCTGAGATACCTCCGCTTTATTTGGATATGACAGTTAATGAGTATTTATCTTTTGTGGCAGAATTAAAGAAAGTGCCCCGCACAGAGAGAAAATCACAGGTAGCCGATGTCATGGAGATGACACAGATTACCGATATGAAAAACCGACTTATCGGCAATCTTTCAAAAGGATACAAGCAAAGAGTCGGCCTGGCTCAGGCGATACTCGGAAATCCCGAGGTTATTATTTTGGATGAGCCTACAGTAGGACTTGACCCCAAGCAGATTATCGAAATACGTGACCTTATTAAGAAGCTGGGCGAGAATCACACGGTAATTTTGAGCTCACACATTCTTTCCGAGGTAAGCGCAATTTGCGATGAAATAATGATTATTGCTCACGGCAAGCTGGTTGCCTGCGATACGACCGAGAATCTTACCAGCCGGATGGATGACAGTGTATCTGTAGATTTTGTCGTAAAAGGTGACTATGACAGTGCAGCAGAAATCTTAAATAAGCTTGAGGGCGTGGAAAGGGTTGAAAGCCTTGGAAAAGACGCTGAAGGAAATGCAGTTATAAAGGTAACATCCGCAGCGGGAACGGACATTAGAGAGGAAGCCTCCTTTGCCCTTGCCGGAGCCAGAATAGCAGTTCTTTCAATGCAGATTAACAATAAATCACTCGAGGATATATTCCTTGAGCTTACTGATGACGTAGTAGAAACCAAAAAAGAAAAAAGAAGATTATTTAAGAAAGAAACAGATTCCGAAGCTTTGGAAAAAGTGGAAGAAGCATCGGAAGAAGTAAAGGAGGAAGAGTAAAATGTTTGCAATTTTTAAAAGAGAATTTAAATCGTTTTTTACCTCCTTTATAGGATATTTGTTTTTGATAATTACCTTTGTGGCTAACGGACTTTTGTTCTATCTGCAAAATGTAAGCTTCGGTTCTCCCTATTATGCTTCAACGGTATCAATAGTCTCCTTTGTATTTATCGTAAGTGTACCCATATTGACGATGAAGACGCTTACCGATGAAAGAAAGAATAAAATTGACCAGTTAACGCTTACTGCACCGGTTTCCGTAGGCGACATAGTATGGGGTAAGTTTTTGGCACTTGAAGCAGTATTGCTTATGGCGGTAGCGGCAATTGCAGTGTGTCCTCTTGTAATGGGAATATGCGGAAATGCTCCTTACGCTGAGAACCTTCTGACTGTTTTGGGCTTGTTCTTCTTAGGAAGTGCAGCCATTGCGATAAGCCTCTTCTTCTCATCTCTTACGGACAATCAGGTGATTGCTGCCGTTTTAGGAGTGGCTGCATTACTTCTGGGCTTGTTTATATTCCCTAATTTGGCAGGCTGGTTTTCAGGTATGCCTGAATGGCTTAAAACGATTGTCGGCTTGTACGACCTTCAGACTCACTATTATGAAATGTTAAATGGTGTGCTCGAGCTCACAGGTGTGGTTTACTTTACTTCACTTTGCATTTTGTTTGTATTCCTTACAATGCAATCTATTCAGAAGAGACGTTATACTGTTTCTACCGAAGGAGCAGGACGCGGAGCATACAATGTATTCAGCATTATTATTGCGATATGTATTGCAGTAATTGTGAACCTCATCGTTGAAAAGGTTCCCGCAAGCTATACGGCTGTGGATGTAACCGATGAGAAGCTGTTCTCACTGACAGAGGATGGAAAAGAATACCTCAAGGGACTTGAAAGTGATGTATGCCTATATGTAATGAGTACAGAGGAAGCTGAAGACCCCATGGTAGTTCAGACCTTGAACAGGATGGACGCGGCATCAGACCATGTGATTATTAAATACATTGACCCCACCATTAATCCTCAGTTCACCAAGAAATATACGGAAGAGAGAGTAGCTTCCCAGAGTATAATCGTTGTCAGTGATTTGAGAAGCAAGGTTGTGGATTACGCAAATTTCTATGTTCAATCCATGGATAACTCCGGCAATTATTCAACTACCGGATACGATGCTGAGGGAATGATTATTTCAGCAATTGATTTTACACTTACACAGGATATTCCTAAGGTTTATGCTACCAAAGGCCATGGCGAAACTGCTTTGGAGGCAGCCTTCCAGGATGCCATCAGAAAGCTCAATGTCAGCTATGAAACCGTCAACCTGATGGACATGGATGAAATTGATGCAAATGAAGTTCCCACAGTGCTTATTTACGCACCGCAAAATGATTTTTCAAAGGATGATGTGGACAAGCTTGAAAAATACATCGACAATGGTGGAAATGTAATAGTAATTCCCGTGCCGGATTCAGCATTACCTTCAAATCTGGCAGCGCTTTTAGACTATATGGGTATTTCCGAGCTTGATGGAATTGTCTGTGATGATTCGAGCTGCTATGGATACGCTTACAATCTGATTTTAAGCATTGAGGCTTCCAAATTTACCAAGAGCGTGTATTCTTCATACTATACACTTGTTCCCAATTCCGTTGCTTTTGCAATAGATGATACAAGAGATGATGTTACATTTACCCCGTTTTTAACGACGACTGAAGAAGGATATCTCATTCGTCAGGACGGAAGCGAATCTGAGAGAAATACATACAATATTGCCGTAGCTGCCAACGCAGGAAACGGTACCCTTGTAGTATACGGTTCGGCTGTAATGTTTACAAACAGTGTAAACAGCTATGTTGGAAATGCAAACATGTCATTACTTACAGATGCTGTTTCGGCATTTACCAGATTTGATTCCGGAATATCCATTCCCGCTAAGAGCTATAATGTATCAGCTTTGATTTTAAAACAGGAAATTAAGAGCCTGATACTCTTTGTGCTGATTGCATCACCCTGCGCTCTGTTTATAGCCGGCATTTCCGTAATCGTTATCAGGAGGAAAAAATAATGAGTAAGCAGCTTAAGCAGACTATTGTATTACTTATCGTTTTGGCCGCATTGGTGGGCTGCTATTTCGGCGTTACCAAATACACGGAGAAGAAAAATAATGATGAGGCAGCTTCGGCAGATACTGCAAAAGAGGTTGTTCTGGATATAAGTCCCGACGATATTGTATCCTACACCTACTCCTATGAAGGAGTTGAATATACATATGTAAAAGAGAACGATACCTGGTACTATGCCGATGACAAATCACTTACGGTTACGGAATACAAGGTTTCCAATATGTTAAACAACCTTGCTCCCTTTATCCCTGAGGCTGTAATAACAAACGTAACCGATATGGCCGAATACGAATTGGATAAACTGACAAATGTTGTGCACTGGACCATGAAAGACGGTACTACCTATTCCATGGAGATAGGCGGCTACAACAGCACAACCTATGTGTACTATGTCAGATTCACGGGGGAAGATACTGTATATGCGGTAAATTCCACTACGGTTTCCCTCTTTAACAAAAACATTTACGATTTGACCGACCTTGAAAAACCCGAAGAATAAAAGCTTGATTTCGGGCTGTCAGGCAAAGAAAACGCAGACTAGAACCAAACTCAAAGGCATGCTTCCCTCTCCATTCGGAGACAGGGAAGCATGCCTTTTCTTGCTTTAAGGACACAAATATGTTGGCTTTTACATTTTTTGCTTTTACAGGTTGCCCCGAGCCGTGAATTACGAATAGGGGCAAGAAAGGTCGAATTGAATCTTTTATACCATTACACTTAGAAAAGAGTAAGTCTGCGAAGCAAGAGAACGTCTAGAAAGTGATTCAAGGCACTCGCCGCAAGCAAACGTACCCCGAATTATTGGAGAGATTTCTGGAAATGCTGGTAGTCCTTGCAGGAATTCCACGAGCCACCCCAGGTGAAACCGTGCCCGGTAAAGAGCTTGTAGGCAAGGTCATTTTCGTCGATTTTATACGCGAAATCCTTCGAGCGGTCCGCGTAGACTTCGCTGCCCGGAGTATTTATGATTTCACAGCCCGTTTCGTCATAGGTTACATAGGGATTGTAGAAGGGATTTATATCAACGGCCAATCCGAGAGCATGCTTTGACAGACTCTTTCCGGAGGGAACACATCTGTAATTGAAGCACGATGTATTATCGTCAAGACATGAAGCATCATCATCCGCATTATATTCGTCGATAAGCCTTATCTTATCAATCTGATATTCGTTTTCGTACAATTCATAGAAAATATCAAGCAAATCCTGTGCTATTGCTCTGTTACAAATCAACTCACCGCTTTTTACTTTCCCTTCAAAGTCATAGTACTTAACATGAAGATAGAACAGGTCGTCATAAGAAATGTCATTTTGCTCATCCGAAGGATAAGTGATACCTGTTATGTAGTCCTTAAGCTTGTCGGAAAGCTGTAAGAAATAAAATCCGTCTGAAAAATCATGCTCGGGATATTTTAATAATTCACACTGCATAAGAACTTCTCCGGTCAGTGAAACAGGCTCCTCGGGAGAGGAGATTTCTTCAATAAAACCGGTCGCTTCGGAATTATTAAAAACGTTTTTGGTATTATCCTCCATATTTTCATAAGCCTCTTCGTCTTCTTCGGATTTTTCTTCTTTCATTGCAACGCCCGAATTGTCTGTGGCATAATCGGAAAGCGTGTAATCCCTTGATTTTGCAAATCTTGTTGCTATTGTAACAAAGGCAAATAAAAGCACAATAATAACAATTGATCGCGTTAATTTCTTTTTATCAATGTTCATATGTATTCTCCCTAAAAAATACTATATAAATAATACCATAAGATTTGATTTCGCAAAGCGATTTTCATTATTTTTAGAAAAACGGCGTTTTTTGGCCATTTCTCCTAAAAGTTGCAGCGCAAATTTGTTAAAAATGCACAAAGGTATAAAATTTATAAACGGTTTTATTGAAAAAATGACACCATAAAATCAAAAAAAGACACTTTACAATATAAAAACGTTTTTTTATTATTAAAGTATAGCGGGACAACAATAGTGTTTGTTTCGTGAAATATTAATTAAGTAAAAGGGAGGACAAAAAGAGTGAAAAGCAAAAAACTTCTTTCTCTGTTGCTTGTTACAGCTATGGCAGTAGCAACACTTACAGGTTGTAACGGCAAAAAGACCGAAGCAGTTGAAATCGACACCAATATCGAAGGCGATATTTCAATTATGGTTTGGTCAGGTGATGGCGAGTACTATGAGGACATTGGTCATATGACAATGGCACCCGAAGACATCAACGCGCAGAACGTAGCTTCTGTGTACGCTATGGCTCATAAATTCAATGAGACATATCCTAATGTAACAATTAATGTTTATGCAAAATCCGGAGATCCTGATGCCAATGATACTTCATGGCAGCAGGAAATGGAAAACTTCAAAGCACAGCATGGCAAATATCCTGACATCTGGGCATCAACAAACCTTGTAGGTGATGTTGAAAAAGGACTTTGTGCAGACCTTTCCGTATATGAGAATGACCCTACATATCAGTCATTCAATACATCCATCATGAGCATGATGAATTATTACGGAATGCAGGCAGGACTTCCTCAGTTCATGCAGCCTTGGGGCGTTTTCGTTAACACCGAACTTGCAGAGAACAATAACATCGACATTCCCGATCCTGATTGGGACCTTGATGACTATACCGATTTTATTTCACAGGGCAACAAGACAACATTCTGGGGCGCTATGGATATTCCTCTTTCATGGGTTGGAACCGGTACAAAGGATATCTTCTATTCACTTAACAACTATGACGGAACAGGCGACTATGTAAACCTTGATTCTGACGCAGTTAAGGATATTCTTTCATATGTTCCCACATGGGCAGACAACACAATCTGGACTCAGAACGATGTTGGCGGAGTTGACGGTGAGATTATGAATGATGGCTGGTGGTGGTCATACCACTTCTTTGTAAGACAGTACTGCCTTACAAATGATGGCGATCCCTGGATGATGGGTGATGCAGCTAATCCTGAGATTACAGACAGCACATGTAACTTTGAATTTGATATTTATCCCAGACCTGCAACAGAGTACTGCGACAACACAGTTGGTGTAGTTCTTGACCCTATGGCTATTCATAACTATGCAATGGATGATGGTGATCCTGCTCTTTCAGATGCAGAGAAAGCACAGCTCGACCTTGCATATACATTTGGCGCATTCTGGTGTGGTTCAACAGAGGCATTCAAGGCTCGTGCTGACCAGCAGTGGAATTCCGGCGGAGCATTAAAGACAGCGGCTAACGATTCTCTTCCTCTTGTAACAGGTGAAGAATTCGACAAGCAGATGGAGATCTGGTATTCAGTTCCCACACATGCTTACTATGCTGACAAGGAAGGCTGGAATGCATGTATTACTCTTTGGGAAGACGGACAGCTTTGGGACATCTCTGACAAGGCATATCCTTGCAAGATCCAGGAAGACGGCGCTGACAAGGCTTGCTTATATGAGTGGAATCAGTATTATGAGGATGCTCAGATGACTGCTAAGCGTGCAGCTGACGGATGGCTTGATGAAATCAAGTCTAAACTCCCTGAATGGAACAAGCTTGCTAATGAGAGATTTGCTCTTGCTGAAGAACAGCTTAAGACAGCTCTTGCAGACTTCTATGGATATACCGAGAAAGACTTTGAAAAGAAGTAAACCATAGCAGTTAAGGTTGATTGATTATTAATCCTTCTGCTTTCATTCACAGGGTGGAAGCAGAAGGATGTTTTTTTGAAGGAGAATGGGCAGTGAAAACCAGAAAAAAGGTCTTGCTTATAATTACATCTGTGGTGATTCTTGCGCTGATAGTGACCGGAGCTATCCTGTTTAAAAAGGAAACGCCGGAGGCTTATTGTGTGTCCGAAAAGGAAGAAAATAAGGCATATTCGCTTTTGTCTGATTCAGTTGCATTTCAGAGCAGAGGATACAGTGAATATGTTTCCGAATATCTTAAGAATACATATGAAACACAGGATACTTGCTCGTATGCTCAAAACGCAGAAAAGACAAGTGACTATTCTGATGGCGCAATTGCCGTAGATTATAATGAGTCAGCTTCTTACCTTGTCAATATAGAGAAGCCGGGTTTATACAGCTTGTGTTTGGATTACCATACGGGCGGAACGAACCTTTCCGATTACAGATTGGAAATGACCATAGACGGCGAGACATATTTTGATGAAATGTCCATGCTGGCGCTTCCTCTTTTGTGGAAGGACGCTACTAAAGACTTCCCGGTCGACAGATATGGTGACGAGACTGCTCCCGAGCAGATTCGAATAGACGAATGGCAGACCAGGGATTTGTACAATACATCATATTATACGGATGAGCCCTTGTATTTCTACATGGAAAAGGGTGAACATGAGATAGTATTTAAAAACGCATCCGCCGACGGACTTACTCTCGGTAAGCTTAAAGCCCTGGGGTACAAGGGAGAAAAAATATCCTATGAACAATATTGCCTCGGCCACAAGGATGCACAGAGGGTAAATGAATTTATTGAAATCAACAGTACTGATTATGTGACCAAGAATTCTACGTCAGCATTGCTTGGATACGAAAACAATCCTGCTCTTTTCCCGCACGATGCTGAATATAAGGAATTAAATTCCATAAGCTGGAAGGATGCGGGCATAGAGGTTAGCTACGAAATAAATGTACCTGCAACCGGTCTTTATAACCTGTCTCTTCATTACAAGAACAGCAAGGAAGACTTTGCGGTATTTGAAAGTATATATATTGACGGTGAAGTCCCGTTTAAAGAATTAAAGAGCTATGTATTTGAAACAACCGATACCGCGTGGAAAAACGAGGTGCTTTCGGATGAGGATGGAAATCCCTTTGACATATATCTGACAGAGGGCGTACATACGCTTACCGTCAAATCGGAGATGAGTCCGGTTTATGATGCATGGAGATATTCGAGACTTATCGGAAAGCATGTAACGTATTTTGCGCTCGAGATCAAAAAGATTACCGGTGCGGATATCGATGAGTATAGAACCTGGTATATCACACGATATATTCCGGATACGCTCGCATATCTTGAGGGATATGAAACCCTTATTCATTCCATGCAGTATAATTTGCAACAATATGCACCCAACAAAATAGAATCTGCTAAATTGTCCGAGCTTAACCGCTCACTGGTAATTCTGGATAAGCTTAAAGAATATCCGGACGAAATAGCTCTGTATGTAGAGAACCTGGCAGGTTCAAGCGTAAGCACAGACAACTCTCTGCTCAGATTTATGGGTGATTTTACAACCAATATTTCTTCACAGCCATTTGCACTTGACAGAATATATGTATATGGAGAGGACGAAAAGCTTCCAAAGGCTAATGCCGGATTTTTTGCTAAGCTTTGGAACGGAACCAAGACGCTTGTATATTCCTTTACATCCGATAAATACAAGCTTGAAAACGACGAGGAAGCAATCAATATCTGGGTTAACCGTGCAGTTACTCAGGTTGACCTTTTACAGAAAATGGCAGATTCAAACTTCACTCCCGAAACGGGAATAAAGGTGAAAATATCCGTTATGCCCGATGCCAATAAGCTGACGCTTGCGGCGGCTGCAAATGAAACACCGGACATGGCACTCGGCCTTGCTTCACATATACCGTTTGAACTTGCATGTCGTGGAGCGATATATGATTTGTCACAGTTTGATGATTTCTGGCAGGTTGCAGGAGATTTCGCACCCGGAGCCTTTATCCCTTATGTATTTAACGAGGGTGTATATGCGATTCCGGAAACCTCTGATTTCAACCTGATAATCTACAGAAAAGATATATTTGAACAGCTTAATATTGATGTACCGAGCACATGGGATGATTTGATAGGAATACTTCCCGAGCTTCAGAGATACGGAATGAATTTCTACCACAATATTGCAACTGTTGACGGATACAAGTGGTTCTACCAGACTACGCCGAGTATATATCAAAACGGCGGAAGTCTGTATACGGAAGACGGACTCCATACGGCAATAAATCGTCCCGAAGCAGTTAAGGGATTAAAGAGCCTGGGAGAACTTTTCAGCATATATTCCGTATCAACGCAGGTTCCACAGTTTGCCGATTCCTTCAGATATGCAACATACCCTATAGGAATTGTAAATCTTGAAACCTACAATATTATCACAAACGGAGCTCCCGAACTTGAAGGACAGTGGGATTTGGCACTCTATCTCGGAACCAAGAGGGACAATAATGAGATAGACCGCAGCTACATTGCGGCAGGAACAGGTGGAATTATTTTCAACGATTCAGACAGAGCAGAGGATTGCTGGACATTCCTTAAATGGTGGCTGTCACATGATGTTCAGACTTCTTATGCGCATACTTTACAGTCAACCTTTGGTGATTCCTATATTTGGCTTCCCTCCAACCTCGAGGCGATAGCTGATTGTACTTTGCCGACTGAGGATAAGCAGCTTATTTTACAGCAGTTAAAATATCTTCGCGATGTACCGCGTACACCCGGCCAGTACATGCTTGAGCGTGACATATCCAATATCTGGAATGCGGTTGCGGTTGACGGAGATTCGGCACAGGTTGCGATTGATGAAAAAATCCTGGAGATTAATCGAGAGATTACCAAGAAAATGTATGATTTCGGATATTGCGATGCGGAAGGTAATCTGATCAGGAAATATACCATTCATGATGTTGAATGGATACAGGAAAATATAGAAAAATACGGAAAGGAGGAGTAGGCTAAATGGCATTTAAGAAAAATAAAGCATTAAAAGTAAATAGAAGTGATGACTTTATCTCATCTATGCTGTTACTTGCTCCGTACCTTTTACTGTTTTCCGTTTTCATTGCGATTCCGGTAATAATTGCGATAGGTTTATCCTTTACTTATTTTGATGTTATTAACACGCCCTCTTTTGTCGGGCTGTCCAATTACATCACTTTGCTGACACAGGATGAAATATTCCTCAAATACATTATTCCCAATACCTTTAAGTACGCCTTAATCGTAGGACCGGGAGGATGTATCCTTTCCTTTATTCTCGCCTGGCTGGTTACTCAGATTCCGCCAATCCCGAGAACAATACTGACACTTTGTCTTTACATGCCTTCAATGGTAGGTCCTCTGATGATTCAGGTAGTGTGGAAAACGGTATTTTCAGGCGACCAGAGAGGTATTTTAAATGCATTTTTGCTGAACAGGGGATGGATTGATACACCCATCAACTTCCTGTTAAGCTCGGATTACCTGATGACCATTATCATTATCGTTGCCTTATGGCAGTCAATGGGTGTAGGCTTTTTGGCTATGGTGGCAGGTATATTGAATGTAAACGAAGAGCTTTATGAAGCTGCTTATGTGGACGGAATGAAGAACAGATTCCAGGAAGTAATATATATTACCATCCCTTCCATGAAGCCTCAGATGCTGTTCGGAGCAGTTATGGCCATAGTAGGTGCATTTAATACAGGATGGATTGGACCGGCACTGTCCGGAACAAACCCCACACCGGATTATTCCGGCAACCTGATATTGAATCATATCGAAGACTATGCTTATTCCAGATATGAGATGGGATACGCGGCTGCTGTATCCGTTGTTTTACTGCTGATGATTGCCCTCTTCTCTAAATTGGCGGGCGCGCTGTTTAAGGAAAAGGACTAGGAGGTGAAAAACAATGGCTAAATTAAAAGGAAAAAAAGTAGATCCCAAACATTTTTCACCGGATCAAATCAAATTTTACATAATACTTATTCCCATAGCGGTGCTGATGATTCTGCCTGTAGTTTACATGTTTAACGAAGCCTTCAAACCGCTTGGCGAGCTATATGCTTTCCCGCCCACACTTATCGTAAAGGAGCCGACCTTGAACAACTTCAAGAATCTGTTTGAATTGTCCGGCTCGACGGGAGTGCCGATGACCAGATACCTGCTTAACTCGATTTTCATCACTGCAGTTACCGTGGTTGCCAATATATATATAACGGTTGCATGTGCATATGTTCTTTCAAAGAAAGGACAGTATAAGGTTACAAAGTGGTTCTTCTCACTTAACCAGACAGCCCTTATGTTTGTGCAGGTAGCGGTTACGGTTCCAAGATATATCATAATAGTAAAATCGGGAATGATTGATACCTGGTGGGCACATATTCTGCCACTTATTGCGATGCCCATAGGAATATTCCTTATGAAGCAGTTCATAGATGATGTGCCTGATGCACTTATTGAGGCAGCTTATGTGGACGGTGCCGGAAACTTTACGGTTATAAGGAAGATTATTATACCCATGACCAAGCCGGCTATAGCTACAGTAGCAATTCTGACCTTTCAGGCGGCATGGCAGGCAACCGAAGCCTCCAATAACTTTATCAATTCGGACGTTATGAAGACCATTTACTACTATCTGAACGCTTTGCAGACAAACAATGCCGTTGCAGCCAGAGGTGTGGTGGCAGCAGGTACCATATTGCTTTTCCTGCCCAACCTTATAATGTTTATCTGTATGCAGTCCAAGGTAATGAGTACAATGAGCCATTCAGGAATTAAATAGGGGGGATTAAGATGATGAAAAGAAGATGTAAATCAATAATCACATTAGTCCTTGCCGCATTTATTCTCTTTGGCTATTCAATGACGGCAGAGGCTTCTCAGACAACAAGTTACACATATACGATAATAGACAGAGAAGATAAAGACGGGTATTTTTACTATACCCGTACACAGGATGCATATATTCCTGAGAGAACCATAACAAAGCTTGGACTTAATGACCCGCAGGACATGACGATAACTGACAGAAATGTCATGTATATCGCAGACACGGGAAACAAGAGAATCGTTACCTACAATATCAACAATGATATGGTTATAAAGGAATTCTACTATGAAGAATTCCAGACACCTAAAGGAATATGTGTTACAAAAGACGGTACAATTTACGTTGCGGATTCAAAGGCAAAAGCACTCTTTGTATTTGATTCCGATTGGGGGCTTATCAGAAAGATTGAAAGGCCAAATGTTCCGTCCTTTGGTGAAACACCGTTTGAACCCTCCAAGGTTACGGTGGATGAAAGCGGCAATATTTATCTGGTAGGTGAAGGCGTTTACTCCGGTATTATACAGATGGCGAAGGATGGTGCTTTCTTAGGCTTCTTTGCCGTAAACTCTACGGACCTGAGCTTCTTTGAAAAGCTTCAGACCATAGTTTTCACTAGAGAACAGCTTGCCCGACTGCTTGACAGGAACCCGACAACGTTTGCCAATGTCACCCTGGACAACAGGGGAATTGTGTATTCCGTTACTTTGGGAAGCAGACGTAATCCTATCAAAAAGCATAAGACAAACGGAAGCAATATGTTTGCAAACGATGTGTTTGGAAACAGGGATATTTCAGATATCTGGGTTGATGATAATTATCTGATATACACGGCGTCGAAAAGAGGATACATAGATGTATATACTCCCGACGGCGATATGATATTTGAGTTTGGTTCCTTTGTCTCCAATTTGGATGTAGCCGGATTATATACTTCGCTGGCAACCCTGGCGGTAGACAACATGGGTTATATATGGACGATTGATAATATTAAAGGATATGTTCAGTCATATTCTCCCACGGAATATGCAAAAAAGGTGTATCAGGCACTCGACCTTTACGAGGGCGGTTACTATGATGAATCGCTGGCAGTATGGGACGAAGTCCTCGCGTTAAACCAAATGTCCGTTATCGCGCATAACGGAATAGGAAAGGCGTACATGTCCGAGTACAAATATGCCGAGGCCATGGAGCATTTCGAGGTAGCCGGAAATCATGCTAAATATTCCGATGCTTTCTGGGAGCTTAGAAATGTGTGGCTGCAAAACTATTTGTCTTATTTCATAATCGGAATAGTCGTAATATACCTGGCAGTTGTGCTGGTAAAACGATTTGACAAAAAGGGTGCAGTTAAGGAATTTAAAAAGAAAACACGCGAAAAGATAATGAATACAAAAGGTCTTGGGGATGCTCTTTATTCCTTCAGAATTGCAAGACATCCGATGGATTCCTTCTACGAAATTCGTGTCGGAAGACAGGGAACGGTACTGGGCGCTACTATACTATACATATTTGCGTTTGTGGTATTTATGTTCTATATGCTGGGAAAAGGCTTTATTTATCAGTATGTGGATGTACAGGATTTGGATGTCAGCTCGATAGTTGTAGGCTTCTTTGCAATTATTATTTTATTCGTAGTGTGCAATTATCTTGTGACCAGTATAAATGACGGACAGGGTTCCTTTAAGCAGGTATATATGATAGCTGCGTATGCATCACTTCCGTTTTCACTTGCGTTACTTGGCGTTACGATAATGAGTTATGCAGTTACGACCAACGAAGCATTTTTCTTAAGTGTGGCTATGACCGCCGGGGTTTGTTGGTTCCTGATTGATTTATATATCGGACTTCAGACGGTGCACAACTATTCTGCAAAGGAAACCGTCAAGTCTATTTTGCTTACAGCACTTTTGATATTTGTCGTAATTGTGGTCATCATGATAATTACCATCATGTGGGATCAGGTTTGGACATTCTTGAGTTCATTAGGAGAGGAGTTGGTGCAGAATGTATTCAAAAAATAGAAATAAGTTTTCAGCCAAAATATCTGCAGCAATCGCCGCTTCCCTGACGGTATTTATGATGACGCCCTTAACGGCCGGTGCAGTATATATCAATACTAACCGTGATACCGGACTTCCGGAAGAAAAGTACAATATTCCCACACCGGTGGTAGCTGAGGAATATGAGAAGCTGTATGAAACAGACAGCGCGGTATTCTATTTCAGGGATGACCGTGATGTCCTTGCCATATATGACAAGGAGGCAAAGTATCTGTGGAAAACAGGAATAGATTCCGCAACATCAAAGGAGCTTAAGAAGAAGGCAAAAAAGGCTGAAACCGAAGAGGATTTAATCTATCTTGAGGAGAATCCCGCAGAGCAGAACCTAAACGAGATTTATACCTATTTTGCCAATTCCTTGGTTTCGATTGAATACAGGGACCCGGATGCGGTTGAATCGTTAAAGAAATCTTCCTCCGGCGATGACGACTCCAAGTCTGAGCTTAAGAAGGTATCGGATAACAAATACTACCTGGATATTAATTTCAAAAAAGCAAAAATCAAAATGAAAATATACCTGACCTTTGAGGGGAAGAGTGTTCATTATGATTTAAAGTACGATGATATCACCGGAGACGGAAAGGTATCACTTACGGATTTATATATTACACCGTTTCTCGGTTCCAGCGGCGGAAAGCAGCTCCTATACAACAGAAGCACCGGTGAATACGATATTGATTACACCAAACCGGCGCCCTCCGGATATGCATTTATTCCGGATGGAAGCGGTGCACTTGTAAGGTTTAGAGACAACACTATGTCTTTCCAGACATATTCCGGTGACATTTATGGAAGAGATCCTTCTGAGGATGAATACTACTATGTAGAGCTTACCGATGCCATGCCGGTTAAAGACCCTGTGATGCCTGTTTTCGGTGTCGCTTACGGTGACAATCAGGTCGGATTTGTGGCCTATGCTGACAAGGGTGATGAGTATATGTCCGTGGTATGTACTCCCGAAGAGAATACCACCTATTATACATGGACAGCACCTAAATTTACCTACAATTTAAAATTTTACAAGGTATATAACAAAGCCGGAAGCGGCTATTATGCCATCATGGATGAACTTAATAATTTTGACATTTCATTGACTTATGATTTCCTTTCCGGAGACGGAAGCGGGGAGGGATATGCGGCAAATTATGTAGGAATGGCACTTGATTACAGAGAGCATTTAATTAATGAGGGCGTTCTTTCAGACAAGAAGTCCGAGGTGACAGGGGATATTCCCATTCGCCTTGATTTCATTATGTCGGATGCACAGAATTCCGTAGTAGGAATGGAAAATATTGTAGTTACTACAACACAGGACGTACGCGACATTTTAAATGATGTATATGAACGCGGAATAAAGAATATTAACTCCGGTCTGTCCGGATGGCAGAAGAAGGGAGCCAGCTTCAGCAAACCCTATACTCAGAAATATTCGACGGCAATCGGCAATAAACAAAGCTTTGAAGAGCTGTTTAAGGATTTTGCCGAGAAAGGCGTTGATATTTCATATGACAATGATTATGTCACCATTAACAAGTCGATGCTAAACTACTACAATACGGCGGTAAAGCATGTAAACAGCTGGTATTGCTTTGAGGACAGAAAGAATCTGCTGATGCCGACCGTTCCGGTTACGACCTTTGGATATGCTACTCCCAAGAAGAGCTCGGAATGGATTCTCAAGCAATTCGGCGCTCTTAAGGATTATTCACAGTCAATGACAATCGATGGAGTGGGCAGCACTCTTACCGGAACATATAACAGCGATGGTGAGAAGTTCTCCGCAACAGATGCCGTTAATCTGTATCGTGAAACCTTGGATACAGTAAATAATGAAATTAAGATTAATATAAAGACACCCGGCGAGTATCTGTGGAAATATACCGACAGGTATTTGGAGAGTCCCGTCGGACATTCCCAGTATGTGTTTGAGACGGATGCTGTTCCATTTTTGCAGCTGGTGTTAAATTCCACCATGGAGGTTTATGCACCCTACGCAAACTTCTCCTTCTACACACAGACCGACATACTCAAAATGATAGATTATAATATTTATCCCTCGTTTATTCTTTCGAGCGAGCCTTCTTATAAGCTGATGGATACTGTAAGCTCGGATTTGTATTCGACAGAATATTCGCTGTATCGTGATTTGATAAAAGATTTGTATGTTGAGATAAACTCAGTTCTTTCAGAGGTTTCAGGATATTCCTGGACGGACAGGGAGGTGCTGGAAAACGGAGTGATTGTCAATACCTACGATGCGAACAATACGACCAAGAAAATTGTAATTAACTATACAGAGGATGACTATGTATATGAAAATATAACGGTTCCTTCGCTTAAGGCCGTTGTCATCAAATAGGAAGGAGGAGAGACATATGTCAGAAAAACAAAAGAAAACAAAAAAGAAAACCTCTTTCCAAAGAAGGCAGGATAAATACGGCTATATCTTTATGGCTCCGTGGATTATAGGCTTTGTTATATTCACAATGATACCCTTTGTAATGACTGCTTATTTGAGTCTGACAGATGTAAAGCAGGATATCAGAGGCTTTAACATTAATTTTGTCGGATTTAAAAACTACCGTGAAGCATTTCTGTTAAATACGGAATTCAGTCCTGCACTTGTGTCATTTTTGTGGATGATAATACCATATACCATAATAATCGTAATTATGGCCTTTATATTGGCACTACTGCTTAATTCGATTGAAAAAGGCAAATCCGCCTTCAGAACGATTTACTTTTTACCTGTTGTTATTTTGTCCGGTCCCGTAATGTATCAGCTGATGCATTTGGAACCGCAGGTGGAAGGTCAGATAAACGAGCTGTATTACACCTTCCTAATCCGAATGATATACAGCTACTCGGAGCCGCTTGCGGATGCAATGGTTTCATTGTTTGATAATCTCTCAATTATCCTGTGGTTTACCGGCATTCCGATAGTACTGTTTATCAACGGATTACAGAAAATCAATCCCAGTCTGTTTGAGGCAGCACGAATTGATTCGGCTACTTCCTGGCAGATACTTTGGAAAATTACAATTCCCATTATCAGACCGACAGCCTTGATAGTGTCTATCTTTACAATTGTTCAGCTGGGAGCGATGGACTATATCAATCCGGTACTGGAGCAGATTAAGGAAAAAACAGCGAATACTTCGGGCGGATTCGGATATGCCGCCACGCTGTCATGGGTTTACAGCCTGTTAGTATTGCTTATTATAGGAATTGCATTCCTCGTTTTCAAGGAACGCAAGGTCAAAGAAACCCATAAATACTGGTAAAGGAGGACGTAGAAGATGTTAAAGAAAATCGGCAAAATTGTAACATATTTTCTCTTAATATGTATCGGCTACGTTTATCTGGAGCCCATATTTGAAATGATTTCCAAATCGCTTATGTCCCCCAAGGACATAATTGACCCGTCAATTGAGTGGATAGCGCTTCATCCGACACTGGAGAACTTTGTCGTTGCAGGGCGTGTACTCAAAATGCCGGGAAGCTTACTGCATTCAATTTTGTTTTCCGCAGGGCTGGCAATATTGCAAACGATTGTTGCGGCTATGACCGGGTATGCGATTTCAAGATACAAATTCAGAGGTAAAAATTTCTGGTTTATCATGATACTTTTGGCATTCATTGTTCCGGTTACGGTACTTATGATACCCAGACTTATTATCTTTATGAGTGCTCAGTCAACCTTTGGCATTCAACTTATCGGAACCATATGGCCTCAGGTGCTTATGGCGATGTTCGGCCAAGGCGTAAACGGTACCATTTTGATACTTATTTTTTGGAATTTCTTTAATTTGATTCCGTATTCACTTGATGAAGCAGCGATGATAGACGGAGCGGGTCCCTTCCAGGTATTTTTCCATGTAGCGGTCAAGCTTTCAATATCTACCGTTTTAATTGTCTTTTTGTTTGCTTTTGTATGGAACTGGAATGAAACCTATCAGACATCGACCTATTTGGGTGGAACAATGACGCTTTTACCTTCCAAACTGGCAACCTTTGATTCGATGTTCTCCTCAAATGCATCAAGCGGAATGGGCTCTGAAGGAAGCTATAAGATTAACGAGGCATATAAAATGGCAGCAACGCTTATATCCATCGCACCCTTGCTTGTACTCTATGCCTGCGTTCAGAAGCAGTTTATTCAAGGTATTGAGAATACCGGTATTACAGGAGAATAAAGCAAATGATGAAAAAGATGAAAAAATCGATAGCGATTATATCATGTATCTGTATGTCGGCAATGTTTCTGCTGACGGGCTGCAAAAAAGACGAACCGGTGCAGCGGGTAGGCTCTAAGGTGCCGTCAAGATTTACGGAAAGCTCTGATGAGGAGATTAAAGACGTGAAAGCAAAGAATTTTTCATACGATGAAAACAATATGAATTATAAGCTTGTATGGAGTGATGAGTTTGACTATGACGGACTTCCCAATCCTGACAAATGGAATTTCGAGGTAGCAGATGCGGGCTGGGTGAACAATGAACTTCAATGCTATACCAACGGTGCAAATGCGGAGGTTACTGACGGAAAGCTTATAATCACTTTAAGGAAGGAAGATTTCCGGGGCGCAAATTATACCTCCTCCAGATTGACGACTAAAGGAAAAGGCGATTTTACATATGGCAAGTTTGAGATACGCGCCAAGCTTCCCAAAGGCTTAGGTACCTGGCCGGCCATATGGATGATGCCGACGAAGTCAGAA
This sequence comes from Lachnospiraceae bacterium, assembly GCA_045627085.1. Lineage (GTDB taxonomy): Bacteria > Bacillota > Clostridia > Lachnospirales > Lachnospiraceae > RGIG10340. The sequence goes on from JAZQNB010000040.1 coordinate 50,270, forward strand.
TATGGCGGATGGCCCAACTCCGGTGAAATCGATATCATGGAGCATGTAGGATATGATCAGGGCGTGATACATGCTACCATTCATACGGAAAATTATAATCATACCAAAAACACACAGAAATATAACACAACGCGGATTGACGACTGCTCGGAGGAGTTCCATGTATATGGACTCGAGTGGCTGCCCGACAAGATGATATTTTCCGTAGACGGTAATGAATATTTTACATATAAGCCTACGGATTACCTCGAGAATCCGACCAGTGGAGAATGGCCCTACGACAAGGACTTCTTCCTGATATTAAATATTGCCTTTGGTGGCAACTGGGGTGGCAGCAAGGGTATTGATGAAGAACTGACACAGGCGACAATGGAGGTTGATTATGTTCGTGTTTATCAGAGCAATCAGGTCAGCTATATTAAGAGAGATGCTTCCGATACTCTGGTGGAAAATCCGTTCCTTAAGGCTGATGGTAAGGTGCTTCGAAATAACAGTGGTACAGGTGATCTGATTCAGTTAAAAGGAACCAATGTCGGAGGATATCTTCTTCAGGAATTCTGGATGACAATGACTGATGCATCGGCACATGTTAAGGCTGAAAGCGACATATATTCAACACTTATTGATCGCTTCGGAGAAGAAAAGGCCTATGAATTAATAGACACTTATGAGGATGCTTTCTTTACCGAGGAGGATTTTGATTATTGTAAATCACTGGGAATGAACTGTCTGCGACTCCCGATGTGGTGGAGAAATTTCTGCAACGAGGACGGAACACTTCGGGAAAATGCCTTTGACAGAGTTGACAAATTCGTTGAAGAAGCCGGGAAACGGGGAATATATGTAATCCTTGATATGCACGGAGCACCCGGTTCACAAAGCGGCTCCGACCATTCAGCCGTAGATGGTGGCGATGATAAAATCGGCGCAAGTAAATTCTTCTTTGGCGATAAAGAGGAAGTAGAAAACAACCAGCGTATTTTCTATGAGCTATGGGAAGAAATTGCAAAGCATTACAGGGAAAATCCGTGGGTTGCAGGCTATGATTTGTTAAATGAGCCCTATTGTACCTATAGATACAACAGCGGATACACAGATTCCGCGCTTCATGACAACCTTTGGGCTATGTATGATGAGGCCTATAAGCGCATCAGAGAGATTGACACTGACCATGTAATAATAATGGAGGCCACCTGGGATCCCGTAGACCTGCCCAATCCCGAAAAATTCGGTTGGGAAAATGTAATGTATCAATATCATAATTATCTGTATGATGACTATGATAATGCGAAGGGACAGCAGATTACCAACATGAACAAAAAGCTGACGGCAATTGCTTCGGCCAATTATAATGTTCCGAGTTTGCTCGGAGAATTTTCACTGATGAACAATTATGATGCCTGGGATGAAGGACTTAGGCTTATAAATTCATCCGGAATTAGCTGGACTACATGGACCTACAAGGTTATTTCCAGCAACGGCAACTGGGGCATCAGGCACCAGAAAAACCTTCAGGTAAATGTAGAAAGCAATGACTATGACAGAATTTCAGAAGCCTGGAGCAAAGCCGGAGAATCAAGTGAAAATAACAAGCTCGCCGAGGTTCTCAAAAAATACTACTTTGAAGAATACTTCGAGGACAAATAAAGCTTAAAAAAAGCTATCGACAACGGAGAAATCCGGATTGTCGGTAGCTTTTAATTTTTAAGATACTCTAAGACCTTATATGTATTATGTTCTGCCTTTTTTAAGGCCTATTCTTTCTTTTAATGCAATATAGTTCTCCAAACCGCCGACATGATTGTTTAATTTGCAACCATAAACGGTCTTGCCGTTTTCAAGATTCTGAGCTCTTACAACTATTCCATACATGTGGAAAGAAAACTTCTCTCCCGTATCTGCAAGCTTATCATCCAGCACTACATGAACCACCTGATTGGTGACCAATTGAATTTCGGTAGGACAGGTTAAAGCAAAGCCCGTAACCGAAACATCACGAATTATTACTTCTACAGGCTCTGCACCGGGCTTATATGCAAGAGTTGTCGGCAGACCGACAAAACACCTGTAACAGCCTCGTCTGTTGAACGGTCTTCCTTCAGTCGCACAGATAAGGTTGTAGCAAAGCGTATTATCACTCTTTCGCATGGAGATTACCGTAACATTCTGGAAAAGCTGAGGCTTATCCTCGACGAACACTGCCAGAACATTAACAATGGTGTTTTCACCCTTAAAGGAAACGATCTTATCCCCTTCGAAAACCGCCTCCGCCAACACAAATTTCTTCTTAGGATGAACATCCTGAATTCTTGAAGAAAATTCAAGGTGCTGTTCCCCATTAATATCTACCAAAAAAGAAATTGGAGTGCCAACAGGTAACTCATCAATTCGCATTGATTGTCCTCCGACATAAGTAATTTAAGTTATATATAGCTATTGTAACATAAAGCGTTAAAATAATCAAAAATATATTTTTATTGATTTAATGATTCAATTTAGAAAATAGCTCAGCAATGTTTTTTTTGCCGTATTAATATGATAAAATAAGCATGTGTACAGCAGAAAGGCGGTATAAATGGAAAATTTTAAATCGTTATACATAAACGGAAAAATAGAATTTGAAGAGATTGACGACTATTGCCACAAATGGAGCTTTAGTGATGATGAAAGAACCCTGGCTCAATACCTGGGGCTTAATGCTGACGAAGAGGATGCGTGGGTCAGTGAAAGCGAAGATGCTCTACGGGCAATGCTCGACAAACAAAAGATAAGAAAGGCTTAAAATAATGAGAGTACAATTGGAAAACGAATATGTTATTGCACAGATAGAAAGTGCCGGAGCAGAGTTAAAGTCTTTGCAGGTTAAAAGTAATAACCGTGAAATTATGTGGGAAGCCGACCCCAAATTCTGGGGAAAGACATCACCTATTCTGTTTCCGGCCATAGGTAAATTTAATGAAGGCAAATACCGTTTAAATGGAAAAGAATTCGAATTAATCAAACACGGTTTCGCTAGGGATTACGACTATAAAGTTGTAATTACCGAAAAAGAAAGAGCAGTGTTTGAAATCACCTCAAATGAGGATACGATGAAAAGCTTTCCCTTTGAATTTATACTTCGTGTTGAGTACAAATTAGAGGAGGCTTCCATCAGGGAGATTTGGCACTTGGAGAATAAGAGCAAGGATACCATGTATTTTTCATTTGGTGGGCATCCGGCGTTTGCGACTCCGCAAATTATAGACGGTACTCGAACCGGAAACAGAAATGACACATGTGTCAAATTATATTCCCGCACAAAAGCAGATACGGCTACATGTACTGAAATTAATGTAAAAACCGGACTTCTTACAGGAAACTCATATACTTTGGAAGCACCCGACGGTATTATACCCATAAGGGACGGAATATTTGATAATGATGCGCTTGTCCTTGAAAAACAGGGGATAATGGCGATAGGACTTCTTGATAAAGACGGAAAAGAAATGGTCAGATTGGAGGCACCCACCTGTCCCGTATGGGGAGTCTGGTCAATGCCTGCAACTGATGCGGCTTATATATGCATTGAACCCTGGTGGGGAATATGTGACTGTGCAGGTTATACGGGTGAATTCAAAGACAGACCGTATATGAACAGGCTGTTACCAGGAAATGTATGGACGGAAGGGTTTAGAATTATTCCCGGATAAAGGAGTTATTAATGGATTACATTGTAATGGATCTGGAGTGGAATCAGTCAGGAACCGGAAAAGAGCCGGAGGTAAAGGTGCTTCCCTTCGAGATAATAGAGATTGGCGCCATTAAACTTAACAGTGATTTAAAGATGGTAGGCGAGTTTAATGAGCTTATCAAACCTGTGGTTTACAGGCAGATGCATCAGATAACCAGCAAGCTCATCCATATGCAGATGGAAGAGCTTGAAAGGGGCAAGAGCTTTGAGGAAATAGGCAAGCGCTTTTTGGACTGGTGTGGCTCTGATTATGTTTTCTGCACCTGGGGACCACTTGATCTTACGGAATTACAGAGAAATATCGACTTTTTCGGTCTGCCCGCATTAAGTGACGGACCCATAAGATTTTTGGATGTTCAGAAGCTGTTTGCAATTGCTTATGAGGATAAGAAGTCCAGAAAATCGTTGGAATATGCCATAGATTATTTGTATATCGAAAAGGATATTCCCTTTCACAGAGCCTTTTCTGATGCTTATTATACAGCAAAGGTTTTGGCGGCCATATTGGATAGGGACAGAGAGACAGAGCAGTTTTTCTCATATGATACATACAAACCGCCCAAGAACAAAAAAGAAGAAATCAAAGTCGTATTTGATAATTACGAGAAGTATATTTCAAGATGCTTTTCCAATAAACGGGATGCCTTCGCAGACCGCGAGGTCAGCTCGACGAAATGTTATATTTGCCACAAAAATCTCAAGAAAAAGATTAAGTGGTTCAGCCCGAATGGCAAGCATTTCTATGCACTGTCAATCTGCGATGAGCACGGCTTTATGAAGAGCAAGATACGTATTCATAAAACCCCTGAAAACAGAATTTATGTGGTAAAAACCAACAAATTTATATCAGAAGAGGATGCTGCTGTAATAGAGGAGAAATTCAGGCATCATGTGGAGCAAAGGAATCCGCGAATGAAAAAAGCAAAGCAGTAGAAATACATTAGCCGTTTGGGAGTGCGCGGATTAAAAGTGAAGCCCGCGTCCTTTGCGACGACGGCTTGAACTTCGCCTTGAACGTTTCCATTTCAGACGTTTGTTTATGGAGAAATGGAAGTTCTTTGATATTTTCACAATCAGGAAAATTATTCCTCCGGGGATGCACAGTGCCAAAATTACCTGAAGGATGAACAGAAGGTTTACGAACAATATTCCTTCCTCGTTTGCAGGGTCTGCCAATTCAACTTCGTCAGACGTGTTTATCAGGTCAAATTCGTAATCGGACTGCTCCTCAAGGCGAAAGAGAACAGGTACGATTCCAATGTCTGCGCCGCTGTAGCAAAAACGTATATAAGCTGCAGTGTCGGGGTCCTCTGAACCATATGTGATTTCAGAGGAGACGCATGCTGCATCAGCCGCAATCGGCATGATAACGTACGCGTTTTCATCTACGAAAAGAAGAGGCTTCAAATTGCCAAACACTGTATTGCCGCTGTAAAAACTGTCGGAAAAGCTTAAATTATATTTCGATTCTGTTTTAGAAATATATATTTTTTCAAAATTGCTGAAGCCGTAATTAAACAAAGAGATGGTGTCTTCATATTGAAAAGGAGCTTCATCCTTCATAACTACGCATATAAGCTTTAAACCGTCTTTCTCCGCACACGATACTATGGAAGAGCGCGACACCTCCGTGTAGCCTGTTTTACAGCCCACAAGATACTCATACTCATATTCTCTGCCCTTGATCAAGTCCATTTTGTTGGAATCTATAATATCATCGGGCTGGCGATTGCTGGCATATATTTTCAATCTGGGTGTTGTTGTAATCTCGCACAGGAACTGATTGTCAAAGAAGGCTTTACCTATCATCGCAAGGTCATAGGCCGAAGTATAATGATTGTCATCTGGCAGGCCGTTGGGATTGACGAAATTCGAATCAACACATCCAAGCTCTACCGCTCTTTGATTCATAAGGGCAGCAAAATCCTCGTAGCTTCCGCTGATGTGTCTGGCGAGTCCTAAACATACCTCGTTGGCGCTTCTTATCAGAATAGCATTAAGACATTCTTCCACATTCAGACTTTCACCCTCGTCAATGGCAATATTATTACTGTCACGGGGAATTCCGAAAACATCATCGTGATTGAAATCAACAATTTCGTCCAATTCGCAGCTCTCGGATGCTATTAAAGTGGAAAGAATTTTGGTAGTGCTGGCGGGGAATTCCTTCTTGTGAATGTTTTTGGCATAGAGAATGGCTCCGGTCTCGGCCTCAATCAAAATAGCACTTTCGGCGTTAATAACAGGACCCTTTGGCCAGTCTGTAATCTGATTGGAATCAACAGGGAGACTCCTGTTATATTCCAAAACCTCGGAAAGAGGTTCAGCCTTTGCGGAAAAACCATATGAAATTACTGTGGTTAACGCCAATATCAGACAAGCGCTTTTCAATCCCTTTTTCAACACAAACACCCCGTATGATGTAATACTTTAGCACATGAATAATAATACTACATTTCCAAAAATAAAAAAAGGAAACTTATATAAAAGTTCAGTTCATTGACAGAAAGCGTAAAACAAAGTAAATTTACTTTGATAAATAACAAAAAGAGGAAAATATATGAGACTTAAAAATGTACCCGGCTCCAGAGAAGCCATTGCAGCAAGCAGATACGTTATCGACGAGGAGGAGCTGTTTACCTGCCCCGGGAAATGGAATGAGATTTTTGAAAACAACAATCCCATCAGAATTGAAATTGGAATGGGCAAGGGCAAATTCATTCACGCCCTGGCCAAGCAAAACCCTGACATTAATTATGTCGGAATAGAGAAATACTCATCTGTACTGCTTCGCGCGGTACAAAAAATGGAAGAGGAAGAGCTTCCCAATCTGAAATTTATCAGAATGGATGCGGAAGATATCTGCAAGGTATTTGCGAGGGAAGAGGTAGACAGAATCTACCTGAATTTTTCCGACCCGTGGCCCAAGGACAGGCATGCCAAAAGAAGACTTCCTTCCCGACAGTTTTTAGCAAGATACGATGTGATATTAAAAAAAGACGGCGAAATTGAATTTAAAACAGACAACAATGACCTTTTTGACTTTGCCTTAGAGGAGTTTGAGCCTGCCGGTTATAAATTGAGGAAAATGAGCCGCGACCTGCACAATGATGAAGAAATGATGATGGGCAATGTCATGACGGAATATGAGGAGAAATTCTCATCCATGGGTAATCCTATCAACAAATACATTATTTACAGATAGGTGATTTGATTTTGGGAGGATATATAAAAAAGGAAGCTCAGAATAAAAAGCTCGCGTGCCCTGTTTGGGTACGCGAGTTTTTATTGTTATTATACTTAATTTATTTCTGACCAAGCTCAAGGAGTTTAGCTTTAAGCTCTCCCTCGATTTTGCCGAGTTCAACCTCTGCTGCGGCACGTTTTGCTTTGCCGTCTGTTCTGATACGGTTGAGTTCGTCAAGAGTATCGATAAGGTCTTTGTTTGTGACACGTAATGTTTCGAGGTCAACAATACCGCGCTCGGATTCCTTTGCGATTTCGACAGTACCCTGCTTGAGGGCTGCTGCGTTTTTCTTTAACAGCTCGTTAGTTGCATCCGTTACGGCGCGCTCAGCCTTCATAGCCTGCTCGGAATGAGCTATTCCGAGAGCAAGTACCATTTGATTCTTCCAAAGAGGAATGGTGTTGATGACTGTGGTCTGAATCTTTTCGGACATCATGGTGTCGTTATTCTGAATCAGTCGAATCTGAGGTCCCATCTGAATGGAAATATTTCTGGTAAGCTCAAGGTCGTAGAGCTTTTTCTCAAAACGGTCTGCCAAATCATTTAAGTCGCGGGCTGCCTGTGCGTCCTCGGGAAGACCTGATGCCTTTGCTTTTTCTTCGGCTGCTTTTATTTCATTTGCCCTGAAGCTTTCAAGCTTTTTCTTGCCGGCAAGGATGTACATGGAGAGCTCCTTGAAATGAGTGAGGTTCATTTGGTACATCTTATCAAGCATACTGATGTCTTTCATGAGAGTAATCTGATGTGCTTCAAGCTCAGATTTGATTCTTTCAACATTTTTGTCGGCACTGTTGTATTTAGCCATGAGATTGTCAATGCCAAGCTGTGTCTTTTTGAAGATTTTGGCAAGGCCCTTCTTTTCTTCAAGAGCATCAAAGCCCTGTAATTCACTAATAAGGTCTGTAAGAGCTTTGCCTGTATCGCCCATGTCCTTGGTCTTTACTTTTGCAAGAGCAGTATCGGAAAACTCGCTGAGCTTCTTCTGTGAGCTCGAGCCGTATAATAAAACCATCTGAGAATTGGTAATGTCGATTTTCTCTGCAAAATCATCAACCATCTTCTTCTCCTCATCTGAAAGAGGAGTGTCCTCGAGCTTTGCGGGCTCAATTTCCTTTTCAACAGGCGCTGCGGCAGCAGGTGTCTCTTCTTCCAAAGATTCAAAGGTAAGTGCTATAGGCTCTTCAGAATCAAGTGTCAATGAAATGTTCTCGTTTTCGTTCATGTTTAAATCCCTTTCTCATAATAATTATTTATTCAAATACTCCGGGGTGTTGTCTTAAATTCACATTCTGGCTAACACAGTCAGTGCTTTTCAAATTCACTCCTCAGTAAATAGAGAGAAAATGTTTTTCGCACAGTTTCTATTATAGTGTAGATTTACCCATAGAGCAAACATTTCTTTGCTACATTAATGTGGTATATTGTGCAGTTTAGAAATGTTTTACGAATGCACACGAAAATTTCACAATTAGTCTATTGATTTATCAATTTAGCCTAAATATAATAAAATAGACTTAAAGTATATTCGGAAAGGCAAACTGTTAATATGGATAATAGAATGAACCAATTTAATAATGGCGGATATCCGAACAACAATCAAAATCAGGGTCCCGGAAGAGGGAATAATCAAAATAATGACAACAACAGAAAACCATCCCTCGGGGCTATAATGATAGCTGTTATCGGGACCTGTCTTTTGGCATATTTTCTGTACTCGATTTTTATCGGTTCTTCCAAAAATGCGGTAGAGAAAAGCTATTCTGATTTCATAGCGGATTTGGAAGCAGGAAATGTTGAATCGGTAGTAATAAACAAGGAAACGTCAATCTTAACGATTACCTTAAAGGGCGACGAAGAGCACGGGGAAAGCAATCCTTATGTAGCCCTGTTAAATTATGCATATGGCAATTCAAATAAATATACCGTATATACCGCAGAGGAGATGGATACACTTACAAAGCGTCTGCTGGATGCGGATGTGAAGATCTCCAGAGTGGTATCCTCCAATTCCGGATTCCTGATGGAGATATTGATAACGGTTGTGCTTCCCATTGTTTTGCTCTGGCTGATATTCGGCAGTATTCTCAGAAAAATGGGCGGAAGCGGCGGCCCCATGGGAGTAGGAAAAAGCAACGCAAAGGTATATGTTCAAAAAGAAACAGGAGTTACGTTTAAGGATGTAGCCGGCGTTGAGGAAGCAAAGGAGTCTCTCGTAGAGGTGGTTGACTTCCTGCACGATCCGGGCAAATATTCAAAAATCGGAGCCAGACTTCCAAAGGGTGCGTTATTGGTAGGCCCTCCCGGAACAGGTAAAACCCTTTTGGCAAAGGCTGTAGCGGGTGAAGCGCATGTTCCCTTCTTTTCACTTACGGGCTCGGATTTCATTGAATTGTATGTTGGTGTGGGTGCAAGCCGTGTCAGAGACCTTTTTAAAGAAGCTAACAAGCACGCTCCGTGTATAATCTTTATAGATGAAATTGATGCGATAGGAAGAAGCCGTGATTCCAAGTACGGTGGCGGAAACGAGGAGAGAGAGCAAACCCTGAATCAGCTGCTTTCCGAAATGGATGGTTTCGACAGCTCCAAGGGTATATTAATTCTGGGAGCTACCAACAGACCTGAGATACTGGACAAGGCACTTCTCCGTCCCGGACGTTTTGATCGCAGAATCATCGTAGACAAACCGGATTTGAAGGGGCGTGTTGCCATTCTAAAGGTGCATGCCAAGGATGTAAAGATGGATGAAACGGTGGATTTGGAAGCAATAGCTCTTGCCACAAGCGGGGCTGTCGGCTCTGACCTGGCCAATATGATAAACGAAGCGGCTATCAATGCCGTAAAGGAAGGCAGAGAATGTGTCTGCCAAAAGGATTTGTTTGATGCCGTTGAGGTCGTTCTGGTCGGAAAAGAGAAGAAAGACCGCATTATGAGCTTGGAGGAGAGGAAAATCGTATCCTACCACGAGGTCGGACATGCCCTTATTTCTGCACTGCAGAAGAATTCCGAGCCGGTTCAGAAGATTACCATTGTACCCAGGACCATGGGAGCTTTGGGATATGTTATGCACGTTCCCGAAGAGGAAAAATTCCTCAATACGGAAGCTGAGCTAAAAGACATGTTAGTCGGACTGGTGGGCGGACGTGCAGCCGAAGAGATTGTATTTGATACAGTTACCACAGGCGCAGCCAATGACATCGAAAAGGCAACCGACATCGCCAGAAACATGGTGACCAGATACGGAATGAGCAAACGGTTCGGACTTGTCGGACTCGCTACCATAGAGAGCCAATATCTGGAGGGAAGATCGGCGCTTACATGTTCTGAAGAAACCGCAACCGGAATCGATGAAGAAGTAGTTGCAATTTTGAAGGAAAGCTATGAAGAAGCGCTCAGACTTTTAAGAGAAAACAGAACGCTTATGGACAAGCTTGCAGAATACCTGATAGAAAAAGAGACCATTACCGGCAAAGAATTTATGTCGATATTCAGAAAAGAAAAAGGACTTCCCGAGGAACCCGAAAAATCAGATGAGAAAGAGTCGGCTAACCCGGAGGATGCCAATGCTTTTGTTGAAAACGACGAAGTAAAAGCATCAGATGAAGAGGTGTCTGAAGAAGCAGCTGACGGAAATCCGGTCGAGCCTTCAATAAAGGAAGCCCCCAAACCGGAAGGAGATGTGGGTCTTTTCTCGAAAGGGAGGATGGAATAGATGACGGTTGACGGAGTATTGATTTGCGCGGCGGTTGCGTTAGTTGTTTTAATAGCAGGCGTTTTCTGGATGATAAGAGTAGTAAGCAAAACAAAACCCAAGCTTGCGGCGATTGTAACCGGGTGTATGCTTATGTTTATCATGGGAGATGTGTATATTATCATCGGAACCGCAATGGTGGCAATAATGAGCAGGCAAATGTAACAAAACAGGACCTTTTATGGTACAATAGCATAAGAGGTCTTTTTTTATGTTTAATTTTGAGGAAGAATTAAAAAAACTCCCGAAAAATCCGGGCGTATACATTATGCATGACAAAAATGACACTATTCTGTATGTGGGAAAAGCGATAAATCTGCACAACAGAGTAAGGTCTTATTTCCGTGCAAATGTGGGGCGCGGACCGGCCATCGACCAAATGATAAGTCTTATCGATCATTTTGAATATATAGTGACCGATTCAGAGCTTGAAGCTCTGGTCCTGGAAAATAATCTGATAAAAGAAAATTCACCCAAATACAACACCCTTTTAAAAGATGACAAGACATATCCTTACATTAAAATCACCCTTGGGGAAGAGTATCCGCGCATACTGTTCTCGCGGAGCATCAATAAAGACAAATCCAGATATTTTGGGCCATATCAAAGTGCGCAAGCCGTAAAAGATACCATAGATTTGATTAATAAACTCTTTTGCCTCAGAACCTGCAACATTAATCTTCCGAGGGATGCAGGCAAAAACCGCCCATGCCTCAATTACCACATAAAGCAATGCACTGCGCCCTGCCAGGGATACATATCAAAAGAAGAATACGCATTGCGGATTGACAAGGCCATTGCATTCTTAAACGGAGATTACAAGCATACACTTTTGGATTTAAACAAAAAGATGGAAGCAGCGGCAGAGGAATTGAATTTTGAGGATGCCGCATATTACAGGGACCTGATTGCAAATGTCAATCAGATAAGCAAAAAGCAGAAAATTACAGATTCTGACTTGGAAGATAAAGATGTGGTTGCAATCTACGCCGATGAGGATGAAGCAGTCGTTCAGGTATTCTTTGTACGCGACGGACGACTGATAGGCAGAGAACATTACTACATGACACATGTGTCGGGAAAACCCGAAAAAGAAATTCTTGGAGATTTTATCAAGCAATTCTATGCGGGAACGCCTTTTTTGCCCCGTGAGATTATGGTCCAATATGAGATAGACGAGAGTGAAATAATCGAGAAATGGCTTTCCGAAAAAAGAGGCTCACGACTTTATATACATGTACCCAAAAAGGGCGACAAGGAAAAGCTTGTGGAGCTGGCCTGTGAAAATGCGAGAATAGTACTGACCAAGGATAAGGAGAAATTAAAACGTGAGGAAGGCAGAACACTGGGCGCCGTAAAAGAGATAGAAAACCTTTTGGGCATATCCTGTGCGGACAGAATGGAGGCCTTTGATATATCCAATACCAACGGCTTTGAAAACGTAGGCTCCATGGTGGTATTTGAAAAAGGTAAGCCCAAGAAGAGTGATTACAGAAGGTTCAAAATTAAGTCTGTTACAGGCCCTGATGATTATGCCTGCATGAAGGAGGTTCTGTCCCGAAGATTTCTGCACGGGCTTGATGAGAAGGCCAAACTGAACGGGAAAAATCTTGAGGAGGAATTCGGAAGCTTTTCCAAATTCCCCGACCTGTTGCTGATGGATGGCGGAAGAGGTCAGGTTAACATTGCGCTTGCGGTTTTGGAGGAGCTTCACATAAATATCCCGGTATGCGGAATGGTTAAGGACGATACTCATTTCACGAGAGGAATTTACTATAATAATCTTGAACTGCCAATCGATACGCACAGCGAAGGCTTTAAACTGGTTACAAGAATTCAGGACGAAGCACACCGCTTTGCCATAGAGTACCACAAATCCCTGCGAAGCCGGGAACAGGTACGCTCTCTCTTGGATGATATTCCGGGTGTCGGTCCTGCCAGACGAAAGGCGCTCATGCGTGCTTACAAATCCATCGATGAGATAGCTGCAGCTACGCCCGAAGAGCTTGCAAAGATGGAAGGCTTTAACAGCATGGTGGCTTTAAATGTTGCCGAATATTTGGCAAAGAAGTATAATAGAAACGTTGAAGAAAAATAACAGATAAGGAGCAAAATTATGGCTACAGTAAGTCTTACAAGCATAATCGAGAAAATGAATCTCGAGAACCTCACTCCTGAAATCGAGATAAAGAAAAAGAAAATTCATGAATCGGACGTGAACAGACCGGCGCTGCAGATGACAGGCTTTTTTGACAATTTTGATGCCACCCGTATTCAGGCTATCGGAAACGTTGAACATTCCTATATGGAGACACTGGAGGACACCAGAAAACGTGAAATATACAATGAACTGATGTCCTATGACATTCCTGCCGTTGTATTCTGCCGTTCCTTAAAACCCGATGATATTTTTTTGGAATGTGCACGTGAGCATAATGTTCCCGTACTATTGTCCAAGAAGACAACCTCCAACTTTATGGCTGAGATTATCAGATGGCTGAATGTTCAGCTCGCACCGAGCATTTCCGTACACGGAGTACTGATGGATGTCTACGGCGAAGGCGTTATGATAACGGGTGAAAGCGGAATAGGTAAATCCGAAGCCGCCCTTGAGCTTATAAAAAGAGGACATCGTCTGGTATCCGATGATGCCGTTATCCTAAAGAAAGTCAGCGATGATACACTGGTAGGTTCCGCACCTGACATTACACGACATTTTATCGAGCTGAGAGGTATCGGTATTGTCGATGTAAAGGCACTCTTTGGTGCATCGAGCGTAAAGGATTCTCAGACCATTGACCTGGTAATAAACCTTGAAGAGTGGAACAAGGACAAGGATTACGACAGATTAGGCATGGAAGAAAGCTATACGGAATATCTTGGCAACAAAGTAGTATGTCACAATATTCCCATAAGACCCGGCCGAAGCCTTGCAATTATCTGTGAATCGGCTGCCGTTAACCACCGTCAGAAGAAGATGGGATACAATGCAGCCAAGGAGCTGTACGCACGTTTCCAGAGTAACATGGCTAAGAAGCGTGAGGAAGAAGAGGACGAATAATAAAATATTTTTATAAAAGGAAGGATATGTATTTATGAGTAAGTATGCATTTGGAGTTGATGTTGGAGGAACAACGGTTAAGTTAGGTCTTTTCACCGAGAACGGAACCGTTATTGACAAATGGGAGATTGTTACCAACAAAGAAAATAACGGAGAAAAAGTTTTACCCGACATTGCTCAAACCATCAAAGCTAAAATGGCAGAGAAGAATTTAGACACAGCTGATGTAATGGGTATTGGAATCGGAGTACCCGGTGCCATAGACACCACAGGATTTCTGGTAAACGGAGCCGTTAATATCGGTTGGGGCAATTTCAGTATTCCTGAGGAGCTTGGAAAATATATTGATTTACCTATTGTGGCAGGAAATGACGCCAATGTTGCAGCCTACGGCGAAATGTGGCAGGGCGGCGGAAAAGGCCATAAGAATATGATAGCCGTAACTCTTGGAACGGGCGTAGGCGGAGGAATTATTGTCGATGGAAAGCTTCTGGTCGGAACTAACGGTGCCGGCGGCGAAATCGGTCATATTCATATTGAGGATAATGAAACGGAAACCTGCGGTTGCAAAAATCATGGTTGCCTTGAACAATATACATCTGCTACAGGTATAACCAGACTTGCCAACAGAAGACTTGCAAAAGACGATAAGCCCAGCGTTCTTAGAAACGAAGAGGTTAATTCCAAGACTGTATTTGATGCGGTAAAGGCCGGTGACGAGCTGGCAATTGAAGTAGCTAACCAATTTGGCGAATATCTGGGTAAAGGCCTGGCAATTATTGCAGCAGTGGCAGATCCTGAGATATTTGTTATCGGTGGCGGTGTTTCTAAGGCCGGCGAAGTGTTGTTTGATTACATAAAGCCTGCGTTTATCAAATATGCATTTGCAGCCTGCAGAAAGACAGAGTTTGCGCTTGCAAAGCTCGGAAATGATGCAGGAATTTATGGTGCGGCAGGACTTATTCTTAACAAATAAAGTGAGAAATAATACACATGATAAGTGATGCGGTTTTGAGTGAACTCAAAAAAATAGCCGGCGAGGACAATCTGAGCGTTTCAGCCGATATGTCGGAATATACCACCTTTAAATGCGGTGGAAAAGCGGACTGCCTGATAGAGGCAGCAGGCGAGGAGATTGTCACAGGCCTGATTTCATATTTACAAAAGCTTGATATTGACTATGTTATTATAGGCAATGGCAGCAACATACTTGTCTCCGACCAAGGCTTTGAAGGCGTTGTAATTCGCATAGGAAAGCTTATGAACAATATAGTTGTTCACGACAATATTCTGGAGGCACAGGCAGGTGCTTTGCTTTCAATGGTGGCGCAGACAGCCTGTAAAAATTCTCTTTCAGGTTTAGAGTTCGCCGGCGGTATCCCCGGCAGTGTAGGCGGTGGAGTGGTAATGAATGCCGGAGCCTATGGCGGCGAATTAAAGCAGGTCGTTTCTAAGGTACGCGTCACGGATGCACAAGGCGAGATAATGGAACTCGATAACGATACCATGGAATTCGGGTATCGCACCAGCGTGATAAAAAACAGAAAATTAACCGTATTAAAGGTATGGTTTTTGCTTAACAGGGGTGACGAGGCTTCCATTCGCGCCGGGATGGATGATTTTAACAACAGACGTCGTGAAAAACAGCCGCTTGAATATCCTTCCGCCGGAAGCACCTTTAAAAGACCGGAGGGATATTTCGCGGGCAAGCTTATAGAAGATGCAGGCCTTAGGGGTTATACGGTTGGAGGCGCCTGCATTTCAGAGAAGCATTGCGGGTTTGTAATTAACAAAAACAAGGCGACAGCCAAAGATGTGGCTGACGTAATCCGCCATGTTCAAAATGAAGTTAAAGAAAAGTTTGATGTGAATTTGGAACGGGAAGTAATCTATATAGGAGATTTTAAATGAGATTAGTTGTTGTGACGGGCCTTAGCGGTGCCGGGAAAAGTACAGCACAGAAAATGCTTGAGGATTTTGGGTTTTATTGTGTGGACAACCTTCCCATTCCTCTGATAGAGAAATTTGTCGAATTGGCGGCTGAACCCAACACTGAGATTTCAAAGGTTGCTCTGGGACTTGACGTGCGTGCAGACCAGTCCTTTCAGGATGCAATGAAGGTTATCACCAATTTAAAGAAGAACGGCTACGAAGTCGAAATTCTCTACATGGACAGCAGCAAAGAGGCCTTGATTAAAAGATATAAAGAATCCAGACGTTTTCATCCTCTTTCTCCCGAAGGTAGAGTGGAGGATGGAGTTGACAAAGAGATTGGAATTCTGGAAGAAATCAAGAAACAGGCCAATTATGTAATTGACACCTCCAATTTATTGACGCGTGAATTAAAAGAGGAACTGACCAAAATATTTGTAAATAACGAAGAATACAATTCGCTTATGATTACGGTAGTATCCTTTGGTTTTAAATACGGAATTCCATCTGATTCCGATATGGTTTTTGATGTCAGATTTTTACCCAATCCGTATTATATAGATGAGTTAAAGCCCTTAACCGGAAACGACACGGAAGTAAGAGATTACGTCATGAACTCGCCTGAATCGGAGGAGTTTTTGGAGCGACTGGTAAACATGGTTGAATTCCTGATTCCCAATTATGTTAAAGAGGGAAAATACAGACTGGTTATATCTATAGGATGTACCGGAGGCCAACACAGATCCGTAACACTTGCCAATGAGCTCTATGAAAGACTTGAGGGCAAAGGCCAATATGGAATCAAGCTTTATCACAGAGACATAAACGGTGACAGATACAGACGTTAGAGGGTAAGAAAATGACCTTTTCCGGAAAAGTAAAAGAAGAATTGGCAGGACATATCGGCAATGCCAGACATTGCCAGATCGCAGAGCTTTCGGCCATAATGCATTTTTGCGGACAGATAGGAAGGGATACCGATGGCTCATATACACTGGGTTTTCAGACGGAAAATTCACTCCTTATAACAAAATGCTTTACATTGTTAAAGAAAACATATAATATAAATGTTGGTGACTCCATCGGAGAAGACAAAATGAAAGCAATTTTGTCAGGTATTGGGGATACATCTGAGCCGGTGAGCAGTCTACTTATTAAGAACGCATGCTGTAAAAGAGCATATTTAAGAGGAGCGTTTTTGTCCGTCGGATCTGTTTCCGATCCGGAGAAAGGTTATCATCTTGAATTTGCATGTACAAATGAAGCGTTGGCAAAGCAGTTAAGGGAACTGATTTGCGAATTTGAAATAGAAGCCCGGATGATTAAGAGGACCAGGCATTATGTGGTCTATATTAAGGAAGGTGCCGGCATAGTTGATTTGCTTAATGTGTGTGAAGCACCCTTGTCTTTGATGGAGCTTGAAAATCTTCGAATTCTGAAAGAGATGAGGAATACCGTTAACAGACGTGTGAACTGTGAGACGGCCAACATAGCCAAAACGGTAAATGCTTCAACCAGAGAGATTGCAGATATCGAATTCATTCGTGATAATTACGGATTCGATAAGCTTTCAAATTCGCTTAGGGAAATGGCTGAGATTCGTCTTGAATATCCGGATGCAACGCTTAAGGAATTAGGTGAATACCTCGACCCGCCTGTCGGAAAATCCGGGGTTAATCACAGACTTCGAAAATTATCATGCCTTGCGGATTCAATAAGGGTATAAGTTTAGGAGGAATTATATGACGTCTAAAAGTGTTACAATCAAGTTAGTTAATGGCCTTGAAGCAAGACCGGTTGCATTGCTGGTACAGGAAGCCAGCAAATACGACAGTACAGTTTACATTCAGTCAGGTGACAAGAAGGTAAACGCAAAGAGCATTATGGGAATGATGAGTCTTACACTCGACAATGGAGAATCCCTTACAGTAACAGCAGATGGTGCAGATGAAGAACTCGCCGTAGCAAATATCGAGAAGTTTTTAAGTGGAATACAATAAAGCATATTTTAAAGGAGAAAGTCCAATCGGACTTTCTCCTTTTTGATTTGCAACTTCTATCAGACTTTTTTATCTCCAGTATTGGTTGCGTGTTTCGCAAATCTTATTTAACAAACTTAAATTACCGGTAGCGTCCTGAGTCATTTCCCAGACCATGATACCACTTACATTTTCACAGGCCCATTGAGTTTTCTGAGCGATTGTATTAAGGCCGTTGTAATAAACCGTGGTTCCGTTTATGTTAGTAGAATCTCTGTATGCGTTGTTGCTGTCTCTTGCAACGATATCCTTGTAAGAAGCCCAGTTAGGTCTCTCATAGAAGGGAACACCGAGAACTACCTTTTCTGCGGGAAGATTACGTGTATATCTCCAATAGTTTCCGCTTTCTACTGCGAAGGAATAAGGTGAGTGACCTGAACCTTCGTTTCCGTCGTATGCCATTATGTTAATCCAATCCATCATGCCGAGTGCGGTACTTGAATAAGCGCTTCCCGAAGCTCCGCCGGCTACTGCAGCTGTAAGGAGTTTACCTCTTTGGGATAAGCCCTGATGCAGGTAATTGATAAGAGAATCATACTGCCATGAAGTATTGCTTCTGGGGTATTCCCAGTCGATGTCCGCACCATCGAAACCGTATTGGTCTACGAGATTAAGGATATTGTTAGCAAGCGTGCGGCATTTGGCATCTGTATTTGTAGCCTGTGCAAAGGTGCTCTCCAATACATCGCCATTATATGACCATCCGCCGACTGAGATGAGAACCTTTACACCTTTGCTGTGGGCACTCTGGATAAGCTTTGTTGCGATATTGCTGCCTTCGAGTGAACGAATGTTACCGTTTGAATCAGGAATTGCAAAGGCAAAATTGACATGTGTATATTTCTCTAATTGAACGTTGTTTACTACATCTCCATACCAATTGGGGAAGTATCCGACTACCTTGAATTCACCATTTGAATTGTTTGTGGGCCCCTGACTGGGAGTGTTGCTTCCGTTTGCGTTTGCATATACTTCAAATTCATAAAGTGAGAAACCGTAAGCGGTAGCGCGTTTGATGCAATTTACTCTTACATATCTGGCTGAAACGGTGTTGAAATTGATAGTCTGTGTTCCACCGTTTGAATTGTAGTTCTCATATACGGTTGTCCAGTTAGAATTATTGGTGGATACCTGAATCTGATACTGTGAGGCATATGCAGCTTCCCATGCAAGCTTAACGCGGGATACATTTCTTGCATAACCAAGGTCAACGGTTAGGCTCTGGTTGTCAGCAAAGGAAGATGACCAACGCGTTGAACCATTTCCGTCAAAGGCATATGAAGCTGCGTATTGAGCCTCTTCTGTTGAAGATGCAGCCCCTGTCCTGCCTAATGCAAGGTTTTCGTTTGAATTTTCAGGCTGATTATTGTTGCCGCCTGAGGAAGCATTTCCGTATACCTCGAATTCATAAACTGAGAATCCCCATTCGGTAGCGCGTCTGATACAGTAGAGCTTTACATATCTGGCTGATGTTGAATTAAAGCTGATATTTTGTGTTCCACCGTTTGAACTGTAATTCTCATATACGGTTGTCCATGTAGAATTGTTAGTGGAAACCTGAATCTGATACTGTGAAGCATATGCAGCTTCCCAGTAAATCTTGGCACCTGAAATAGTCATTGCTGAACCAAGGTCAATGGTTAAGCTTTGGTTGTCATTGTAGGAAGATGCCCAACGGGTTCCTGCGTTTCCGTCTACAGCATAGGAAGCGGGATAATCGTTATTTTCAATAGAGGTTGCAGAAGCGCTCCTGCCTCTTGCAACATTTGAGGTTGAAGCAGTCACATCCGTTCCATATACCTCAAACTCATAAACCGAGAAGCCCCATTCTGTAGCACGTCTGATACAGTAGAGCTTCACATATCTTGCATTTGTTGCGTTGAAGCTGATCTCTTGAGTCCCGCCATTTGAATTGTAATTCTCATATACGGTTGTCCATGTGGAATTGTCAGTGGATACCTGAATCTGATATTGTGAAGCATATGCTGCTTCCCATGAGATTCTTGCACCCGTAACAGATTTGTTTGAACCCAGATCGACGGTCAGGTACTGGTTGTCGTTGTAGGAAGATGCCCAACGAGTGCTGCCGTTTCCGTCAACGGCGTAAGATGCCGGGAAGGTACTGTCCTCGAGGGAAGAAGCCGTCACACTCTTTCCGCGGGAAAGGTTATTCCCTGATAATGCGGCTTTTGCGGTGTCAGCGGGAAATGCCATGCTGCCAAGCAAAAGCGTAAGTGCCATGATGATACTTAGTGCTCTTTTTTTGGTTTTCATTTTCTCTTCTCCTTCTAAAATAATATAAACATTTGCCATGTACCCCCAACATGAAAATGTTAACCATAAAAGCACTTTTAATTTTGTATCAAAATATAGGCTTTGTCGACCAAAAACACAAAAACAGTCAAAAGCGGACATATTTTGGCAAAAAATGGCATAATATATCATAAAAAAACCGTGGCCATAAGTTTACTTAGGCCACGGTAAGATTTGCATGGAAATTAGTAACGAAATATTGCTGTTACTTATTTTCTTTAGCTTCCTTTAACTTAGCTTCCATTTCAGCCTGAATCTCGGGAATGGCTGAGAGGATAGGAGCTACATCTTTGCCCTTTATGTTTCTGTCGACATAGTTGCGGGTAATCTTAACGATTACGGGAGTGAGTGAAATGACACCGATAAGGTTGGGAATCATCATCAGACCGTTAAAGGTATCTGAGATATCCCAAGCAAGGGAAGATGTCATTACTGCACCTGAAACCATAAGGAGTACAAAGAAAACACGATATACCTTAACACCCTTGGTTCCAAAGAGATACTCGACTGCCTTTGAACCATAGTGAGACCATCCCATTACGGTAGTGAATGCAAAGAGTAATACTGCGATGGCAACGAACATTTCACCGGGCTTGCCAAAGATTTTGCCGAATGCGGTTGCAACCAATGTCGCATCATTTATTCCTTCTACAGCTATGCCTGTTTTAAGGTCGATAAGACCTGATGAAAGGACTACGATAGCAGTCATTGTACAAACGATCATGGTGTCTGCAAATACCTCGAAGATACCCCACATACCCTGCTTAACAGGCTCAATAACGTTTGAGTTTGAGTGTACCATAACTGAAGAACCAAGGCCTGCTTCATTAGAGAACACACCACGTTTGCAACCCTGCTTTACGGTATTGTCAATTATCCATTTAACGGCCGAACCCGAGATACCTCCGGCTACGGCAACGGGAGTAAATGCAAATTTAAAGATTGCTGTGAACATAGGACCAATTGATCCAATATTGCAGATAAATATTACAAGAGCACCGATTACATAAACAATAGCCATGAAAGGAACAACTCGTTCTGCGAAGCTTGCAACTCTCTGAAGTCCGCCGAGAATAATGAATCCGCCGACGAGCATTAATACGATACCGATAATCCAGTTGATGATGGATACACCGCCAAACATAGGTGCGTTAACACCGGTGAAAAATGCTGATTCGATATTAATGGTAATCTTGTTAATCTGTCCCATGTTTCCGATGCCAAAGGAAGCGAGCATTGCAAAACATGCGAAAACAACAGCCAAAATCTTACCGAGAGTCTTGCAGCCCTTATAGGAACCGAGACCTTCTCTTAAGTAGTACATAGGACCACCGGACCATTCGCCATCGTCATTTTTTCTACGATAATAAATACCAAGAATGTTTTCCGAGTAGTTGGTCATCATGCCGAGGAAGGCTGCTACCCACATCCAGAAAACGGCACCGGGACCGCCTACGCAGATGGCAGATGCCACACCGGCAATATTTCCTGTTCCGATTGTAGCTGCGAGAGCAGTACAAAGTGCCTGAAACTGAGATACACTGCCTGAATCCTTGTTGTGATGAGTATCCTTTTTAAACATTGACGCGATAGTCTCGCTCCACCAATGCTTAAGGTGTGATACCTGAAATACCTTTGTGATAATGGTACAGACAAGACCTGTTCCAAGGAGGAGTATAAGTGCATACCATCCCCAGGCGAATCCGTTAACCACATCATTGACTGCAGTTACTTTTTCAATAAAGCTTTCCATTTTTCTTTCTCCTATAAAATAATAAAAAATAAAGGACTTAAATAGCTTAAGTCCTCCGGAAATAACAAACACATATATTTATGAAAAATATACTGCTCCATCCTTTTACCTGAGAGATTAAAGAAATGCTTCAAAATACATAAGCCTTTCCTCTTGCCCCTTCGGTACCCTTGTAATCGGGATTCTCCGGAGTGCTATCCGACTACAGTTCCAAATGGTCCTGCGGCCTTCAAATAGCTATATAAACAACAAAATGAGATTAGCACATCTAATTTCATTTTGCAACATAAAATTAATCGGGGCGACGTGATTCGAACACGCGACCTCTACGTCCCGAACGTAGCGCTCTACCAAGCTGAGCCACGCCCCGTAAATTTTTCTATAAGCAACATTAAAATAATATTGAATTATTATGAAAATGTCAAGAAAAAGAGCAAAAAAAATATCCCTAAAAAGGGAGGATGCCAAGGAACCCGCCGTTCCTTGGCATTATTATGAAAAAGTTATTTATATTAAACAAATGATATGTGGATGTCTTGTGTTTTATTTGTTGATTATAATATACAGGAAAGGTATGTATAAACAATGTTTATTTTTTCAAAATTTCATTAACAGATTGTAAACAAAATATGAACGATGATGTCTAATATTATTCGATTAACCTTTTTAATTTAGCAAAATACACTTTAACAGAGCATAAATTGTGCGAAAACAAACATCAATTTCACGCAAAACACGGCAAATCAAAAACGTTTTTATTGTTAAATCCTTGTCAAAATTCACAAATGAAATGGTTGCAGGGGCTCTGCAACCATCAAAATGACGAAATTGTTTAATTTATTACACAATATAACCCGTTATTATAACCTGTCGGGTTCGGGATATTCTGTTCCAAATGTGTCAACTGTAACAGTTTTCATAATCTGAGGCTCTAACGGTCTGTCTGAATAGTCGGTTCTGACCTCGGCGATTTTGTTAACAACCTCCATTCCTTCGATTACTTTACCGAAGGCTGCGTATCCTCCGTCAAGGTGCGGAGAGGTTTTGTGCATGATAAAGAACTGGCTTCCGGCAGAGTTGGGATTCATTGCTCTTGCCATGGAGAGAACGCCCTCGGTGTGCTTTAAATTATTGGTAAATCCGTTATCCGAAAATTCACCCTTGATGCAATATCCCGGACCACCCATTCCTGTTCCGTCGGGACAGCCGCCCTGGATCATGAAGCCGTTAATTACACGGTGAAATATTAAGCCGTCATAGAAATTATGATTGATAAGTGATATGAAATTGTTAACGGTTACAGGAGCGATTTCGGGATAGAGCTCTGCCTTGATAACGTCTCCTGATGCCATTGTTATGGTTACAATAGGATTTTGTGCCATTTTCTTGCTTCCTTTCATTAATAAAATGTATAATTGATATTAACACCATACTTTTAAAAAGGCAAATTTATGACAACAATTATTAATAATGTTTCCGTTACGGATGAAGAAAATACAGCCAAACAATTATATGAGAAGAAAGCTCCTTTTGTGTTCTATGAACACGATGGGCTTCGCGCCCCGGATTTTGCAAAATATGTCATTACGGATTTGGGTGAAACCGATGATATGTTTTTTGAAAAGGTTTACCAAAGATATATGAACATTCCCTGGACTGTGGCCGAAACGAAAAGATGTATTATTAGAGAGACAACTGAAGATGATGTGGATGATTTCTATGAGATATATTTGGCTCCCGGGATGACCGATTACACAGAGGGCTTGTATGAGGACAAAGAAGAAGAGAGAAAATACATTTCACAGTATCGAGAAAAGGTGTATGGCTTCTATGGCTTTGGCGTATGGACAATAGTCGACAAAGAAAGTAAAAGAGTTATCGGAAGAGCCGGGCTGTCCATGCGTGAGGGCTTTGAGGATGTTGAACTGGGATATGTTATTGCGAAGCACATGCAGAATAAAGGCTATGCATATGAGGTATGCCGGGAAATACTGGATATTGCCTGTAAGGATCTTGAGTTTGATAAAGTAAATGCCTTTACCTTGGCCGAAAATAAGGCCTCCGTTTTACTTTTGAATAAATTAAATTTCAAAAGAGTCGGGGAGGCTTCAATAAACGGCGTAAACCATGAGCACTATGTGTATTTTACCTGTCC
Source organism: Lachnospiraceae bacterium (assembly GCA_045627085.1). GTDB lineage: Bacteria > Bacillota > Clostridia > Lachnospirales > Lachnospiraceae > RGIG10340. The sequence goes on from JAZQNB010000040.1 coordinate 74,248, forward strand.
TTAAGAAACTCTGTCAGATGCCTGGTGTATACGTAGCGCCCGTAGGCATTTAAATGCACGTCACCATCGTAATAGAGGGGATAATTATCCTTATCGATGAGTAATCCGTTGTAATTGTCCAAATACAGGCAGTTATTTGCATCAGCTACTCTTTTGGAGGCTTCAAGGTATGCATACAAAGTATTGCCGACCTTGTTTTCGAAGTCTCCCTGTGGCGTGTAGGTCGCACCGAGAATCACAATCTTACAACCGGGTAAAAGGTTAGATACCGCCTTGATACCCGAGTCAAAAGCACACTCATATGAATAAAGTGTCCCATCATTTATTGCATGAGAGTTAAAGAAATCATTGAGTCCGAAATCCATGCATACAAATACCTTATCTATTGAAGAAAACTGAATTTTGCCGAAGGCTATGTCGTCTTCAAGCGCTGAAAGCTGTTCAAACTGATAATTTGCGTCGGGGACATCATTACCCTCGTGGTAAGCTGCACTGGCGCCACCCTTTGAATAATCATACACGTTGATATTTGAAAAATAACCCAACAAAGAAGCAATCGAGTCATTCCCGTTTGAGAATTTCAAAATGCTGTCTCCCAACAAAATGACAGTAGTGTCACTCATATCCGGAAAATCCGATTTATCATATGAGTCTGCAAATTCGATGAAGGCAGATGATTTTTCTTCAAAATTTTGTGCGGTTATATAATAGTCAGAGACGAGATAATCTATTGTCTGTGAGGCAACAAGTCCGTTTTCGTCAAAGCTTCGGGGATTAAATATAATACCATTGCTAAGTGCGGGAGCGCTGACTCTTATATTGGGATACGCCTCATACTTTAATAAAAAGTCCTTTATGGAAGACAGCTTATCGGTATTGTTAAGCTTCTGTACATCATCTATAAATAAAGGGGCAATATTTACTTCCCAATTTATGTCTGCCCTTTTGTCGATGAGCTTCTCGATGAGCCCGATTTTGTCGACAGAAGAGTAATCTATTCCCACATAAACCGTAGAAATATTAGGATTTCTGTACAGTGCAAGAAAAATAAACTCCGACTGTAATAAAGGGAAGGAAGCTTCTGCCTCGCAGACAGTATTCATACAATACTTTTCATAAGAGGAAAAATCGAAGTTCGCAAGCGGGTACCTGCTTACCATCACGCTGTTATATTCACCACTATGGCTGTCTTTATAAAATTTAAACGCTTTTACGGGCCTGGCTATCAGGAATAATGCAATTATTAATATTACGGCTATGCCCGGAATGATTATTTTTTTGGCTTTCATTTTCACAATCCTCAGAAGTTTACATTAAACAGAAGTTATTATAGCATAAAAACAGAGCCTTTGGAAATGGCCATAGAAAATCCACCACATCCGGAAATATGGATTAATTATTTCTTGAGAATAGTGCTGCTTTACTCAAATAAGGAATAAAAAAGCGTAGCAGTCAAAAACTGCTACGCTTAAATTTTGTATGTTACATATTCTGTAAGGGCAGATATAAATTATTCTGCTGAGCAGTAGGAATCGCCAAGGTCAGCAATTGTTCCGTCTGCAAGCATTTTCTCGATGGAAGCATTGATTTTGGCAAGTAAGTCCTCGTGACCCTTACTAACTGCGATTGCATATTCCTCTGAACCGAATACTGACTCATCCTCAACAATCTTTAAGCCTTCGTTGTCAGATACATATTTAGCTGCAGTAGCTGAGTCAATTACAACAGCATCACATTTGCCGTTAACAAGCTCCATAACGCACTCTGTTCCCTTTTTGAAGGACTCATAGCTATAGCCGAGCTCTGAAACGCAGGTCTCACCGGTATATCCCTGAACAACAGCGATGAATTTATCAGCGAGGTCATCTGCACATGCAATATCGGAATCCTCTTTAACGATGATAACCTGTGTTGCCTTGTAGTAGGGTGTTGAGAAATCAACGGATTCTTTTCTCTCGTCAGTTACTGTCATACCGGCGATTACGGCATCAAGCTGACCGTTCTGGAGTGCAACGAGAAGTGAATCGAACTCCATATTTGCAATTTCAACCTCGTAATTGTTATCTTCTGCAATCTGTTTTGCGATGGCCATATCGATACCGTCGTACTCACCGATTACACCGTTAGCAGAAATGAACTCGAAGGGAGGGAATTCTGCGTTTGTACCGAAAACAAGTTTACCGTTACTTTTTGAACCACAGCCTGTAAGTGAAACAGCTGCTAAAGCGACTACTAAAAGAGTAGCCATCATTTTAGATAATTTCTTCATAATTATTCTCCTCACAATTATTTAATAAATCTATATAATGTCTGTGATGACCTTATACCTATAATACTTTACTGAGAAAGCTCTTCATACGTTCATTGGAAGGATTCTCAAATATTTCCCCGGGTGTGCCGGAAGCCATTACGATACCCTGATCGATAAACAGTATTCGGCTGGCAACCTCTTTGGCAAATCCCATTTCGTGTGTGACTATAACCATGGTCATTCCGGAACGTGCAAGGTCCTTGATAACATCCAAAACCTCTCCGACCATTTCGGGGTCAAGCGCTGATGTGGGCTCGTCAAAAAGCATAATCTCAGGGTCCATGGCAAGGGCGCGGGCAATGGCAACACGCTGCTTCTGACCGCCTGAAAGTGAGCCCGGATAGTGATAAGCCTTATCTTCAAGACCAACTCTCCTGAGCAGCTCCAGAGCCTTGTCATGAGCTTCTTCCTTGGTCATTTTCTTCAAAAGAACAGGAGCAAGGGTGATGTTGTCTATTATTTTCAAATGGGGGAAGAGGTTAAACTGTTGGAAAACCATTCCCATTTTCTGCCTGATTAAATTGATATCGGCATCCGGTGAATTGATTAGTTCGTCATCGACATATATCTCACCCTCGGTTGCTTCCTCAAGGCGGTTTAGGCAACGAAGGAAAGTGCTTTTTCCGGAACCGGAAGGACCGATAACACATACAACCTCACCTTTTGTGATATATTCATCTATACCCTTTAAAACTTCTAAATCGTTAAAGGTTTTTTTCAGGTTTTTTACCTTAATCATAGCTTTCTCCTATTAGCGAATCTCTGACTTACGTAATGCATCTTCGATGAAGCCGAGCAAAATAGTGAGTACTTTAACGATTACGTAATAAATAATAGCGGTTGCAAATAACGGCATGAAGGCGGAAAAGGTTGCACTTTTAATAAAATCTCCGGCCTTCTGTATGTCCATAAGACCTACATAACCAACAATGGCAGTTTCCTTTATAAGAACGATGAACTCGTTACACAGAGCAGGGAATACATTTTTTAGCGCCTGGGGGAAAATAATCCTGGTAGTAGTCTGGCGCGAATTAAGACCTAACGACCTTCCTGCTTCGGTCTGACCGCGGTCAATGGATAAAATACCTGCACGAATGATTTCTGAAACATAAGCACCCGAGTTGATTCCGAAAGCAATTGCCGCTATCAGCCATTTCGGGATGTCGATTGTTGCAAAAACAACGAAATATATGAGCATCAGCTGCGTTACGGCGGGAGTTCCGCGTATGATATCGGTGTAAACAGTTCCGATTCCCTTTAAAAGCTTTTTCTTGGAAAGCTTGGAAAGTGCAACAAAGAAACCGATTATAATACCAAGGATAACAGCTATCAAAGAAACCTTTAGGGTTACTCCGATTCCGCGTAACAACAGCTTGTATCTGTCGTCAGTTATAAAACATCTGATAAATTCTTCCTGAAAGGTAAGTGCTAATACCATGTAACCTCCTACATAAATAAGAACAAAAACAACAAAGCAAGTGTTACTTTAATACAAAACGTAGCAAAATTCAACCCTTATGCAGAAAAAATTAATATTTATGCATAATTTTGCTACGTTTTTTATGTTTTTATGCACCAATAATAATCATTGACGGTAACATTATGATATTTTATACTGATATTATCGATTTTTAAAAGGGGATAGGATATGGCACATTTATCGGAAAGGACTTCCAGAACTAAGTTCGAGGGAGCCAGAAAGTTTTGTTATTCTACGAGGAATAATAAAGAGAAGACTATTTATGCCAATTATGACATTACATCCGAGGCGGTTTCCGTCAGAGGTGTAATAGCATTTGTGGTGGTAATAATGCTTCCGCTTGTTGCGATAGAATTGTATCTGTCAACCAAAACGACAGGTCTTTTGACTGTTCTTGCCGGGATGGGAGTGGCGGCTGTCGCATTATTATCCATAGTATCGGTATCGGTTGCTGCGTGTGACAAGTCTAATTGGAAACATGCTATGGAATGTAATGAAACAGAATCTGATATTGAAACAGTTTAAGTAAACTCAGGAGGCTTTTGAGAAGGCCTTCGAAGACATAACCCCCATCATAATGGACCATTATATTAAATGGGGCAACATTGTTTGGGGAACAATCTTGTCGATTGTCGGACTTTTGATACTTTTCCCCTTTTCCTATGGAGCCATAATGGAGCATGCGCATAAGGACATACAGCTATGCCCATAAGGACATACAGCTATGTCCTTAGTATGATTGAAGGATTTCTTAAGACCTTATAGAGTAAGTGCTTTACTCTATGAGGTCTTTTATATCTTTTGCCGTATAGCAAACCCTTGAAACGTGGTTTACTTCTATTTTGTATAGAGCGTTTGCTGCCAGATGTTCCGCTATCTGTTCGACATCACGAATGCCAGATGTTCCGCTGCAAAGCTCTACTATTTTGTTCAAAGCATCATCTGTTACTTCTATTTCATCCATAGACATGCTCATTCTCTTAAGTATCTTGGGCAGGGCAAATTTGGAAAATATGATTTTCTTTTCCTCAGCTGAATAATCAGGTATTTCAATCACTGCGAAACGTGACATTATGGGAGCGGAAATCTTACTTTTGTCATTGGCGGTTGCGATGGGGTAGACTCCATCCGTGGGTATCATGCATTCCATATAATTATCAGTAAAGCCCAGATTGTCCAAAAGTGTGAGCAAAACATCGGCAGGATTACCGTTTCCCTTGCCTTCGTTTGCTTTATCTAATTCGTTTATGATAAATACGAGCTTTGATTCACCTGCTTTTTCAAAAGCCTCCATGATGATTCCCGGTTTGGCATTGGCATATACTCTTGATGAACCGGTGAGCTGCTCGGGGTCATTTATGGAGCTCATGTCCAAAGTAGTCCAGGCCAGCTTTAATATCCTTGCAACGGCATAAGCAACCTGACTCTTTCCGGTTCCTGCAGGGCCGACAATGAGTAACCCGTAAGCAGGTAAGGTGTGAGTTCTGTTAATCTGAATAATTGTTTCTATTATACGCTGTTTAACCTTTTCCATTCCGTAGAGCTCTTCATCCAGAATGCGTTTGGCTTCAACCGGGTCAATGTCTGCAAAATAATTGTTCTTCCAGTTAATTCCCATCATAATGGATAAGGCGCGCTGTGCATGACGCCTTTCTTCGGGTGAAACCTCGTTGGATTTCGCAACCGAGAGGTTTCTTCTGGCCCATATTCGGATGTTCTCGGGAAGTGTATTGCCGGCGCAGGAGATGAAGTCAGTTATCGACTGGATACTCGTGATTTTCATATCATCGCCTTCGGGCTCGGTATCGTCATCACTTACATTTTCCGTTGGAGGGTCGCTTTTTAGCAGCCTTTCTATCATATATTGTAGGAATCCGTCTTCTGAGGAAAGCTTTGCACCTTCGCCAAAAGAAAATTCTCTTATTTTATAGACCTCATATCCTCTTTCTGTTATGACACCGGAGAGACGGACCTTGATATGATTTTCACCCAGCCATTTATATAGCCCTGTAAAACGGGAATCTATCTGCAAAATATCACAGGGTGTTGTTTCACCATTGTTGTGAAATTCAAATGCCGTGCGTTTGATGGGATTTACAAATATTCCGCCTGAATGATGAAGAAGCGTATTCCCGCTGTTGTCGATTATCATAATGGGGTGTTCTTTGTCTGCAATGTTTTCGTATGAGTCAAAGGTAGCGTAGGTACATACGGCAGGCTCATTGGAATTTGGTTTATCTTTGAAGTCAAATACGGGCATAATTTCTATCCTCCACAAAATTAGTACGTGTATATAGTATCATATAAAAATGCATATTGTAACATTTTTATGCAATAATGATAAAAATATGCAAGGAATGCGCATAGAAATGCATAAAATGTAAAAATTATGCATAAATACAATATTTTTGTTGCATAAATTTTCATTCGGATGTATATTAATCACATGGATTTTTTAAAAGTAATTTTTGCCGATTTAGGAGGAAGATAAAATGGCTAAGGAAAAAGTAGTTTTAGCATATTCGGGCGGACTTGATACAACAGCAATTATTCCGTGGTTGAAGGAGACCTACGGTTACGATGTAGTATGCTGCTGTGTGGACGTAGGACAGGAAAGTGAGCTTGTAGGACTCGACGAGAGAGCACGTTATTCGGGAGCTGAAAAGCTTTATATAGAAGACGTTGTTGACGAGCTTTGTGATGAATATATCATGCCCACCGTTAAGGCCGGAGCAGTATACGAGAATAAATATTTGCTGGGAACCAGCTTCGCAAGACCTGTTATTGCCAAGAAGCTTGTTGAAGTTGCCCGCAAGGAAGGAGCTGTTGCCATTTGCCATGGTGCTACCGGAAAAGGAAACGATCAGCTTCGTTTCGAGCTCTCCATCAAGGCACTCGCTCCAGACATCAAGGTGATTGCCACATGGCGTCAGCCGGAATGGACCATGCAGTCCCGTGAAGATGAAATCGAATTCTGTAAGGCACATGGAATTGATTTGCCTTTTGATGCAAGCCATTCCTACAGCCGTGACCGTAATATCTGGCATATCAGCCACGAAGGTCTTGAGCTTGAGAGCCCTTCTAAGGCACCTAACTATGATGATTTATTGGTTCTGACCACCACTCCTGAGAATGCTCCCGATGAAGCAGAGGATGTGGAAATTGAATTTGAAGCAGGTATCCCCGTTGCAGTAAACGGTAAGAAGATGAAGGTATCGGATGTTATTCGTGAGCTTAACTGTTTGGGCAGCAAACACGGAATCGGTATCATTGATATCGTTGAGAACCGTGTAGTAGGAATGAAGAGCCGTGGTGTATACGAGACTCCCGGAGGAACAATTCTCATGGAAGCTCATTCACAGCTTGAGGAGATTTGCCTTGACCGTGAGACACTTGCTTACAAAAAACTCGTTGCTACCAAGTTCGCAGACCTTGTTTACGAAGGGAAATGGTTCTGCCCTCTTCGTGAGAGTCTTTCAGCATTTGTTGATAAGACACAGGAAACCGTTACCGGTACCTGCAAGATGAAGCTGTACAAGGGCAACATTATCAAACAGGGAACAACCTCTCCTTACTCACTTTATTCAGAGAGTCTTGCTTCCTTTACAACCGGTGACCTTTATGATCACAAGGATGCATCAGGCTTTATCAACCTCTTTGGACTTTCCATGAAGGTTCGTGCCATGATGAAGCAGAACGTTGAAAAGAACACAAAATAAGATTAAGTGAAAGACGAATATGAAGACAAAAGTATTTATCGACGGAAGTGAGGGAACTACCGGGCTCAGGATTTTTGAAAGGTTCGAGGGGCGTAATGATATAGAACTGTTAAAAATCAGTCCTGAGCTTCGGAAGGACCCGGCTGAAGTCTCAAAATTCATAAATGCATCAGACATTACATTTCTCTGCCTGCCGGACGCTGCCGCAATAGAGGCAGTAAAGCTGGTTACAAATGAGAATGTCACAATTATTGATACCTCCACTGCACATAGGACGGCTGAAGGCTGGGCATACGGATACCCGGAGCTTTCGCCGGCGCACAGACAGGCAATCAAAACCGGCAAGAGAATTGCCGTTCCGGGATGTTATGCGACAGGCTTTATCACAATAGCCTATCCCCTTGTCAAAGGCGGGATACTTCCTGCGGACTACCCGGTATCTGTTTTCGCCGTGTCAGGATATTCCGGAGGTGGAAAGAAGCTTATAGCCGAGTACGAGGATGATGAAAGAGCTGCAAAATACGGTGCTGCCAGAATGTATGCATGGGGTCAGTCCCACAAGCATTTAAAAGAGATGAAGGCTGTTGCAGGACTTACACGTACGCCGCTTTTCTGCCCCATGACTACGGACTATTACAGCGGAATGGTGGTAGAGCTTCCGTTATATACAGACATGTTAAACGAAAAGAAAACCGTTGCCGAAATCAGAGATTTTCTTGCCGATTATTACAGGGATGAGCAGTTTATCACGGTTAATCCCGTGGGAGCCGATGTGGATGAGGGCGGAGTGCTTTTCTCGGATGCAAAATCCGGCTGGGACGGAATTGAGATATTTGTTACCGGCAACGATGAAAGAATTGTGGTGGCAACACGCTTTGACAACCTGGGGAAGGGTGCCAGCGCTGCTGCGGTTCAGTGCATGAATATTGTCATGGGCTGCGAAGAAGACAAAGGTTTGAATTTACACTAAAGAAACCCGTACAATATCCGATATACTTAGTACAACCAAGGATGGAAGGACACTTCCATCCTTAATTTTTTACATTAAAGGAGGGAAAATTTGAGAATTGATTCCACGAACTTAGGAATGGAATCCGAAAACAGGTATTTTACCTATGCCGAAAAGAAAACTGCTTTTGCGATAAGGGACTATCAATACGGCTTAGGAAATGAAAGCGAAAGAGAGACTTTGAATAATGAAAACGAGTCACCGCTTTCCATCTATGAAAAACTAAATAGCGAAAAATTAGGAAAGGCAAGAGACATCAAAGCCTTCACCGGAGAGGACCTAAAGGAAACCTTCAGGCAAAGAGTCATACAGTACATTTATGACTGCCTGTTCTCCCATGGCAAGAAAAAACCGGTAGAGGATTTCGATTCGGATTATGGATTCTCCACTGATACTTCAGCAGGGCAAAATCGAATATATCTGGAGACGCAGGAAACTGTTCACGAGTTTCAAAGCATGTCCTTCTCCTCGAAGGGTACCGTTAAGACCTCGGACGGAAGAACAATTGATTTCAACATTGATGTGGCAGTGAGCCGGGAGCTTTATTACAGCAGGAAAAGCGAAATCGATATGACGTCGCTTATGTATGGCGACCCTCTTGTAATCAATTTGGACTGCGACAGCGCTGATGTTTCGGATTTACAGATACTCTTTGATATTGATTCAGACGGCAAAGAAGAGAAAATTAATCTTTTGTCGGAAAAATCTGCATTTCTTGCCTTTGACAGAAACGGCGATGGGATTATCAATGACGGAAGCGAGCTGTTTGGGGCAAAATCCGGTGACGGATTTTACGACCTGGCGGAATTTGATGAAGACCATAACGGATGGATAGATGAAGGCGATACAATTTATGATAAATTAAGCTGCGTAGTATTTGACAAAGACGGCAAACAGCACAGTTATCTGCTTAAGGACAAAAATATAGGTGCCATAAATGTAAGCGGAGCAACAACTGATTTTGCGATAAAGCATGGAATGGAGGCTAACGCCTACATAAAGAAAACAGGAATATTCCTATATGAAAACGGCAATGTAGGAACCCTTCAACAGGTAGATGTTGGAATAGAAAAGGCCGTATAAATCAAGATTCAAAAAAACAGCGTCGGGGATGATTTCCCTGATGCTGTTTTGTTAATTGCAATACAGAATAGTATTAAAGCTTGTCCGGTGAATATACAACGTTGCCGATTTTCTTATCGATACGCCCGTTTTCGTCCATCCTTGCGGCAATAAATGCCTTGCGACCCATTGATTCAAACGGTACCTTGTCATCCTTATCCTTAAGTATGGTCTCACAGGTATCGAGAACAGTGTTGATTATGGTTTTAGGAACAAAAGCTTCACCATGTGAAACCCAAACCGTGTCAAATTCCATACTTCTTGTAAGAAGTGATGAAAGAGATGCCATCAATGTTTTGATGGATGCTGATTCGGGAAGGAACATATAGGTAAAAGGATTGCAGGAATCCCCTGTTATCAGAATCTTGGGTTCCTTTATAAGCACAGCCGTCATTCCCTGAGTATGACCTTTAACCTGAATACATTCAAGAGTAATACCGCCCAGGTCGAAAACCTGACCATTCTTTAAGGGCAGATAAGCATCTGTCTTTTGGGGAACATAGTCCTTTTCTTCGGTTTCCACATTACAGGCTGTGGCAAAAGCCATTCTGCGTGCGATGGTGGTATGCTCTTTTACCACTTCGAAATCTTCTTCATTCAAATATACCTTATCAAAACCATAAGCTCCGCCGGCATGGTCCACATGCCCATGTGTACAGATAACGGACAGCGGTAAATCGGTAATGGTTCTGACCAAACCCTTAAGATTGCCTATTCCGCAGCATGTGTCTATAAGTGCAGCTTCCTTTTCACCTGTTATTAAAAAAGCCCTCACTCCTGTGGGGTCTGCAATTGATGTGATGTTGTCGTAAAGATTTTCACAAGTAAAATAATTAGTCATTAATTTCAAGTCACTCCTCATAAAGTAAATATAAAACGTTACAAGTCATTATAGCTTTGAAGAGATTTTTTTGCAATAGTACGAATGGTCTGATTGCCTAAGCGTTAAGAAAATGATAAATTGTAGATAATGAACAATTCGGAGGAGTGCCATGAAGAAGATAGTACCTCTTTTTTTGATAATAATAATTGTGATGACAGGCTGTGGCAAAACGGAATTTATAAGCACTAAGGACAATGTGCAGGTGACACCGACGCCTACCCCTACACCCATACCATCGGTTGAGCAGGAAGATAAGCCCACTCCATATCCGACTCCCGGCCCGATGCCCTCAACTGCTACCATATTAATGGTCGGAGATATTTTGCTACACACACCGGTTGAAAGGTCGGCTTTAAGAGAGGATGGCACCTATGATTATTCAGTGATTTTCGCAAACTGCAGGGATGAAATCGAGGCTGCGGATTTAAGTATAGTAAACGAAGAGGTTATAATCGGAGGTAAAGATTTGGGCGTCAGCGGATATCCTGCTTTTAATGCACCCTATGAAATAGGTGACGAGCTGTGCGAGGTCGGATTTGACGTTATATGCCATGGCACCAATCATGCGCTGGATAAAGGCAGTAAGGGCCTGATTAACTGCCTAAGCTTTTGGAAAGAGAATCACCCGGAAATAGGAGTCGTAGGAATAAATGCTTCTGAAAAGGACGCACAAAGTATATATGTGACCGAGGTAAACGGTATAAAAATAGCGATATTAAATTACACTTATTCTACAAACGGTATTGCTCTTCCCGAGGATATGCCCTACGCAGTTAATATGCTGACGGAAAAAAACAAAGCTAAAATCATATCCGACATAGCCTGCGCTGAGGCTGAAGCGGATTTTACCATCGTCTGTCCTCATTGGGGAACAGAGTACAGCCTTGATATTTCGAGTGAGCAGCGAAAATGGAACGAACTGTTTCTGGAAAACGGAGTAGACTTGGTACTAGGCACACATCCGCACGTCATAGAACCTATAGAGGAGTATTATGATGGCGGAGAATTGTCAATGCTGACCTACTATTCGCTTGGCAATTTTGTCAATTGGACCTCCGGAACGGGCGAAGGCGTTGCTAACAGAATGGTGGGAGGTATGAGCGAGGTTACGATTTCATATTTAGAGGGTATGGGCGAAGCTGAAATTGTGGACTACGATATTGTCCCCCTTATTTGTCACGTCGAGGCCGGAATGGATGGTGTTACCGTATATAAAATGAGAGACTATACAAAAGAGCTTGCGGACCAAAATGCCATCCGGGCACAGGACCCCTCTTTTTCATATGATTATTGTCTGTCATTGGTAGATACAATATGGGGAGATGCAATCGCAAAATAGAAGCCGTAAATAAGGAAATAATCATATCAAAAACGTTTCGGTTGTGATACAATCAAGTGGTCGAACGATAAATCTAATTGGGAGGATGTTATGTATAAAGCAGACGAAAACAGATACGAGAAAATGGAGTACAATCGCACAGGCAACAGCGGCTTAAAGCTCCCCAAGGTATCACTTGGCTTGTGGCACAACTTTGGTTCCGTAAACAATTTTGAAAATATGCAGAACATGGCATATACGGCATTTGACAACGGAATTACACATTTTGACCTGGCAAACAATTACGGACCTGCACCCGGTTCTGCAGAAGAGAACTTTGGAGCTATTTTAAGAAAAGGACTTGGCGCATACAGAGATGAGCTGGTTATTTCCACAAAGGCCGGCTACGGTATGTGGGAGGGCCCTTATGGGGATGGCGGCAGCAGAAAATATCTGATTTCCAGCCTTGACCAGTCCTTAAAAAGAATGGGACTTGATTATGTTGATATTTTCTATCATCACAGATGGGACCCCGAAACTCCGCTTGAAGAGACAATGTATGCACTCGATCAAATAGTAAGAAGCGGAAAAGCTCTTTATGTCGGAATCTCCAATTATAACAAAGAACAGACCATTGAGGCTGCTAAAATATTAAAAGAGTTGGGAACACCCTTTATTATCAATCAGCGTGCTTACAATATCTTTAACAGAGAAATAGAGAGAGACGGCTTAAAGGATTATGCGGCCAAAAACGGAATCGGCATAATTACCTTCTGCCCTCTTCAGATGGGCCTACTTACGGACAGATATTTGCACGGAATTCCGGAAGACAGCCGAGTAAGAACCAGTGGCGTGTTCTTAAAGGAAAGCCAGATAGATGAAGCAACGGTTAAAAAGATTGCAGCTTTGAACGAGATTGCAAAAAACCGTGGACAGAGTCTTGCACAGATGGCCCTTTCATGGATAATGCGTGACGGCGACATTACCAGCGTACTTATAGGAGCCAGCAAGCCTTCCCAGATTCTCGATAACCTCGGAATGCTTAAGGCTGAGCCCTTTACCGCAGAACAAAGAAAAGCAATTGATGAAGCGAGCCTATGAGTCATTGGTGGTGGAGATAAGAGGTTCATCCGAAGTTAATGAATAAAGCTACCCGGGATTATATCCCGAGTAGCTTTTATTTTTGTTTATATTTTTATTTCCCGTAGAATATTTGTGCAATCGGTGAATCACTTGAGAGAATGATGGTTTTGTTGTCCCCTGTCATGGAGGTCTTGATGGCGTCGAGACTTCTTACAAAGGAATAAAAATCACTTTTTGATTCATCTGCGTATGCATCGGAAAGAATTTTCATGTATTCTGCTTCGCCTTCAGCTTCCAGAATTTCTGCATTTTTGTTGGCCTCCGAAAGCATGACGGTTACCTCTTTGTCGGTAGTGTTCATGATAATCTGAGCTTCCGAATTTCCTTCTGCAGTGTAGGTCGCAGCAATATTATCACGTTCGGAAATCATTCTTTCGTATACAGCCGCCTTGTTGTCACTTGGCAAATCAAGCTGCTTTATCTGGAAATCAAGTAAAGCGATACCGTACTGATCCATTACATTGCCGATGTTATTCATAATGGCTTCTGCCAATTCGCCGTCTCTTCCGCTTATGACATCATCCTGTTTGGTTGAGGAAATGATGTTTTTGGTTGAGTTGTACACTATTGTATCAAGTCTGCTTTCAGCATTTGAGATGGAGCAGTTTAAGGTCTTGGCAAATTTAAGAGGGTCCGTTATCTTCCAAAGTATGTAGCTGTCGCAAATCATGGTCTTCTTATCGCTTGTGATGACATCAGAGCTTGCGAGGTCATATAAAAGTGTTTCCTTGGGAAGCGTATCAGCGGATTGAATAAAAGGCGTTTTGAAGCTGACACCTGCGTCACAAACAACATGGTCGATTTTACCGAATTCCCTAATCAGGGTATATTCATTTTCTTTAGTGACTACCACACTTGATAAAACGATGAAGACAGCGATTAAAACCAGCACGGTAATCAATACTTTTGTAAATTTTTTCATATGCTTTCTCCCTCCTTACTCTGCGCTTCCTGAAAATGATTCAAGAGGATAAATAGTCTGAACACTTCCGGATTCGCTCTCAATTATAACCTTTAAGTCGGGGAGAACCTCCTCCATGGCTTCGTAGAACATACGCTGCTTCGTTACGGAAGGGTTTTTGATGTATTCTTCATACATTGCATTGAAACGTGCTACCTGAGCGGTTGCTTCATTAATTCGCTCGGTCTTTTTGGCATCAGCGGCTTTTACAATCTTATCGGCCTGAGCTTCTGAAAGAGGAATCTGCTCATTTCTATATTTGTTGGCATTGTTAAGTGCTGTTTCTTTGCCCTGCTTTGCGGTTTCAACTGCCTTGAAGGCTTCCATTACTTCGTTGGTGGGAGGCTCGGAGTCCTGAATGGTGATATTTACCAATTGAATACCAATGTCCTGCTCATCAAGCCTTGCTATAATCATTTCCTTGATGGATGCCTGAATCTGATTCTTTCCGGTTGTAAGAACGTCATCGACCGGATAGCTGCCGACTATTGCACGAATGGAGCTTTGTGAGATGTTTCTGAGTATCTCCACCGGATTCTTGGAAGCATAGAGTGCTTTTACCGGATCTGAGAAACGATACTCAACGAAGAAATCCACATTTACAAAGTTGAAATCTGATGTGATCATAAGGCTTTCATCCTGTACATAATTGTCATATTCGTCGTATCCGATTGAAATGCCCTGGATGGTAGTGTTAACCTTTCTGACGGATTGGATGAAGGGTATTTTAATATGAAGACCGGAATCCGTTACTGCCTGGGCTTTTCCGAGAGTAACAAGGACTGCCTGCTCCTGTTCGTTAACCTGATATGTTGAATTTCCGATTAATATCAACAGGAGTACAAGCGTTACGATAATTCCGATGGCCTTTTTGGGGTTGCCTTTTTTGGGAGTATTATTTACTCTTTCAAAACCATTATTTTCTGCTGCCATATTAATATTTCCTTTCTTTTTGTGTCTTACATTGCCATTATAATATCGCAAAACAGGTCTTTTCGCAAATAAAATAAATGCACGATATATGAAGATATCGTGGTATAATAAGATAAATTATTATAATCGTAAAATCACACAAATTCTTTCCATAACGGAGGCATTCATGAAAAAATTTGATGTTGTTATTATCGGAGCAGGTGTTACGGGTTGTGCCATAGCAAGAGAGCTGTCCAAGAAGTGTAGAACCATAGCAGTGTTAGAGAAGAACGCAGATATTTGTGAAGGCACTTCTAAGGCAAACAGTGGAATAGTTCATGCGGGGCATGATGCAAAAGAGGGAACGCTCAAAGCAAGGCTTAATGTGCGTGGCAATGAGATGATGGAACAGCTTTCCAAGGAACTGGATTTTCCTTTTAAGAGAAACGGTTCCCTTGTCTTATGTTTTGACGTGGCGGACTTACCAAAGCTTAATGAACTTAAGGAAAGAGGAGAGCATAACGGAGTAAAAGGACTAAAGCTTCTTAGTACCAAAGAAGCTTTGGAAATGGAACCTAATCTGAACCCTGAGATAGCAGGAGCTTTGTATGCACCTATGGGCGGAATTGTCTGTCCGTTCGGAATGAACTATGCATTTGCTGAAAATGCTGCAGAAAACGGAGTAAAATTCTACAGAAAAAGTCCGGTAAAAGCGATTAAAAGGACGGAAAACGGATATGAGGTATCCACCGATAATGAGATATTTGAAAGCAAAACAGTCATTAATGCGGCAGGAATCTTCGGCGACGAAATTCACAATATGGTTTCGGCCCAAAAGCTTAAGATTGCTCCCAGACGCGGTGAATACAATCTTTTGGATAAGAAATGCGGAAACACGGTAGAAAAGACCATTTTCCAATTGCCCGGCAGGATGGGTAAGGGAATATTGGTTACACCCACCGTACACGGCAATCTGTTAATGGGTCCGACTGCCAATGACATAATGGATAAAGATGACGTTGCCACTACTGCGCAGGGAATGGCTTATGTTACACAAATGGCTAAAAAAAGTGTTCCGAATGCTGATACGAGGAATGTAATTACATCGTTTTCGGGATTACGCGCATATATGCCGGAAGGAAACGGCGATTTTGTAATTAACGAGGTGGAGGATGCTCCCGGGTTCTTTGACTGCATCGGAATCGAATCTCCCGGCCTTTCAGCCGCGCCGGCTATAGGCGAATATGTGGCAGAGCTGGTAAATAAATACGCGCCGGCTTCTGATAACAAGGCTTTTATTGCAAGGAGAAAGGGCATTCCCAATATGGCGCTTGCTTCCGATGAAGAGAGGGAGAGGCTGATAAAGGAGAATCCTGCATATGCAAATGTAATATGCCGATGCGAATTCGTTACGGAAGGAGAAATCCTGGATGCCATTCACAGACCTGTCGGAGCAAAGACCTTGGACGGAATAAAACGAAGAACCAGAGCCGGCATGGGACGATGTCAATCCGGCTTCTGCTCGCCTAAGGTAGTTGAGATACTGGCCCGCGAACTTTCATTGGACCAGAGTGAAATAGTCAAAAATACTGATGCTTCAAATATTCTGACCGGATATACCAAGGAAGAAGGAGGTGCTGCCAAATGAGAAAAGTAGAAATTCTGATTGTAGGCGGAGGCCCTGCCGGACTTGCAGCAGCTCTTTCGGCAAAAGAAAACGGAGCAGGTGAAATCTTAATATTAGAGCGTGATAAGGTGTTGGGTGGCATTCTTAACCAATGCATTCACAATGGTTTCGGCCTTCACACCTTCAATGAAGAGCTGACCGGCCCCGAATATGCTGACAGATATGCCACAAAAGTTGAAGAAGAAAATATTCCCTATATGCTAAGTACAATGGTGACGCAAATCGAGGTGCTTCCAAACGGCAACAAGTTAGTGACGGCCATGAACCGTGACGAGGGCATGCTCAAAATAGAATGCGTTGCGGTTATTCTTGCGATGGGCTGCAGAGAAAGACCCAGGGGAGCTTTAAGCATTCCCGGAACCAGGCCGGCCGGAATATTAAGTGCAGGTACGGCGCAGTATTATGTCAATATTGAAGGCAGGATGCCGGGCAAGGATATAGTAATACTAGGCTCCGGAGACATCGGACTTATCATGGCAAGACGAATGGTTTTGGAAGGTGCGCGTGTTCATTGCGTGGCAGAAATCAAACCTCAAAGCGGAGGATTAAAGAGAAATATTGTTCAGTGCTTAAATGACTTTGATATACCGTTGTATCTAAATACCACGGTAGCCCGCGTTCATGGAAACGACAGAGTAACCGGAGTGACCTTGGTCAAGGTGGATGAGAACATGAAGCCGATTCCGGAAACGGAATGGTTTGTTGCGTGTGACACCCTGCTTCTATCCTGTGGTCTGATTCCCGAGAATGAGCTGACGCAAGCGGTAGGTGCAGCTATGGATCCAAAGACAGGCGGCCCTGTTGTGGGAGAAAACCTTGAGTGCTCCGTTCCGGGTATATTTGCCTGTGGAAATGTACTTCATGTGCATGAACTGGTGGACCATGTATCGGACGAGGCGAAGAAAGCCGCAGCCTTTGCATGCGAATATACAAATGGCAGGAGGTAGCAAAATATGGAAGATAAAAGCAAAAAAGTTGAATTAACCTGTATTTGCTGCCCGGTAGGATGCTCACTTACCGTTACGGTGGATGAAAATAATAAAGTAACAGTTACGGGTAATAAATGCCCTAACGGTGCGGCTTATGGTGAAAAAGAGGTGACAAACCCCACCAGAATAGTGACCTCGACGGTAAAGATAAAAGGAAAGAAGGATACTGTTATAGGTGTTAAGACAGCTATGGATATTCCCAAAGGGAAAATTATGGATGTAATGGAAGCACTTCGCAATCTGGAGGTAAGTGCCCCTGTAAGCATCGGTGATGTCATAGTTAAAAATGTTGCGGGAACCGGAGTGGATATTGTTGCAACACGAGCATACAAATAGTGGAGGAGAGTAGCATGGCAAAATATATTTTGGCTTTCGACCAGGGAACGACCAGTTCGAGATGTATATTGTTTAATAAAGCAGGTGATATAAGTGCCATGTCTCAAAAAGAGTTTACGCAGATATATCCTCAACCGGGCTGGGTAGAACACAACCCCATGGAAATCTGGTCCTCACAGCTTGCGGTAGCCACAGAGTGTATGGCTTCCGTAAACGCAAGTGCGGAGGATATTTATGCCATTGGCATAACCAATCAGCGTGAGACTACCATTGTATGGGAAAAGGAAACAGGTGCACCGGTATATAATGCAATAGTATGGCAGTGCAGAAGAACGGCGGACCGAATTGAAGCCTTGAAAGAGGATGGCTTTGACAAGGTTATAAAAGAGAAAACAGGCCTGATTCCGGATGCATATTTCAGCGCATCTAAAATTGCCTGGATATTGGATAATATTCCAAACGGTCATGAGCGTGCGGAGAAAGGCGAGCTGTTATTCGGTACGGTTGACACCTGGCTTATCTGGCAGCTTACAAAAGGTAAAAAACACGTTACGGACTACACAAATGCTTCGCGAACCATGTTTTTTGACATTCATAATAAATGCTGGGATGATGAAATTCTTAAGCGCTTTAATATTCCCAAATGCATGCTGCCTTCCGTTCATCCCTCGGGATATCTGTTCGGAGAAACAGATGAAACGGTTATGGGCGGACGAATTCCGATTGCCGGAGTGGCCGGCGACCAGCAGGCAGCCTTATTTGGACAGTGCTGTTTTAATCCGGGTGATGTCAAAAACACATACGGAACAGGTTGCTTTCTTTTGATGAATACCGGGCACAAGGCGGTGGAATCCAAAGCCGGACTTCTTACCACCATAGCGGCGGGGTTAAGCGATGACGTGGAATATGCTCTTGAGGGCAGCGTATTTGTGGCGGGAGCGGCAGTTCAGTGGCTCCGTGATTCGATGAGAATGATCAAAACCTCAGCCCAATCCAAGGAATACGCAGACAAGGTTTCGGGCACTCAGGGAATGTACATTGTTCCCGCGTTTACAGGCATGGGTGCGCCTTACTGGAATCAGGCGGCAAGAGGTACTATAGTGGGAATCACAAGAGGCTGCGAAAAAGAGCATTTTATACGGGCAACACTTGAATCCATAGCATATCAGGCACATGATGTGTTGCGCGCAATGGAAAAAGACATAGAACGTCCTCTTTCTTCGTTAAAGGTAGATGGTGGCGCAAGTGCAAATGATTTTCTGATGCAATTTGAAAGCGATATACTTAACACTGAAGTTGTGCGACCCAAATGCATTGAGACAACAGCTCTCGGAGCGGCTTACCTGGCGGGGCTTACAGTCGGCGTGTACAAGGACAGGAATGAAATCTGTGTTAATTGGCAACCCGGTAAGCGCTTTTGCCCTCAAATTGAGGATTCTTACAGAAACGAATTGGTAAAAGGCTGGCAAAAAGCGGTAAAATGTGCGCTTACATGGGCGAATGATTAAAGCTGTAACTGTTGACAGGACTTGTTTTGTGGAACAGATATGGTACAATAGTACCTATGAATTCGATGAATATGACAAATGATGTGGAAAAAATCATATTGGATGCAGAATATTTGAGGACAAAGGGATATTTGTCCCTTTCTGCATGTCAGTCTATTTTGGAGAACGCTGCGGAACTAAATTCCGAGAGCTTATTTGGAGTAGGCTATTTTTATTTTGCGGAATATTATTTCGCGGCAAATGATTTTGATAAAGCATTCCATTGTCTCGGAGAATGTACAAAGAGATTTCCTTTGACCAAACAGTATGAGTATTTGGCCCGAACCTATAACATGTCAGGCAATATATCCAATCGAATGGGTAACCGTTTGGCGGCGCTTAATTATTATTATACGAGTTTACAGTACTCTGACAGATATGAATACAACTACACAAAGGCCAGAACCTATTCCGGCATTGCAGATATTCTGATGCAGCTCAAGAAATATGAAGAAGCTGCAAAGCAGTATGAAATTGCTATTTCATTTTATTCGTCGGATGACTTTAAACAGGCAGGTCATATGACGGATGCCATTATCATGTACGGTATTTGCCAGGCTCTTACAAGACATTATGAAACCGTAGATGATATGCTTAAAAAAGCGCAGGAAATGAGACTGCGTTATCCCAAGGCAAGATTTTCATATTTGGGATTTATTACGCTTGATGCCGTATCCAAATTCCTTAACGGAAACGCAGAGGCGGCCATGAACATACTATCCGGTGATGTAATAAAAAGAGCACCCATCGAACGTTATCGTGAATTTTCCGAGCTCATTATTCCGGGTTTGGATTTATTGGTTATTGCAAAGCACGAAGAATTCTCACACGTTTTGCTTCACAATCTTGACATTGAATCTATTAAAACCAATCCGGAAATGTATATAGCATTGTTCCCCTTTATCAGCAAGATGTATCTCGAAGCTGAGAATTTTGCGGAATATGAGAAACAGACCAAGGAATATTTCGAAGCCTATGAAAAACATATAAAATATACCATGGAAGTAACCGGCAAGATATTGGAATTGCAGGATGCCTTGCAGAGCGTTGAGCGTGAGCATAAAAACCTAAAGGCACACAATAAAACTCTCAGGAACATTGCTTATTATGATTCCATGACCGAACTGCCCAACAGAGCTTATATAAATGAGTATCTGACGGACAAATTTGAGGCGGCTAAGGCCGAAAACAAAGAACTTGGTGTAGAATTGTTGGACATTGATCATTTCAAAGGCTATAATGACACGTATGGGCATTTGATGGGTGACGAATGCATCGTTAAGGTCGGGACTATGCTACGCGAATTCAATAACGACCGGGTTTTTGTAGCCAGATACGGCGGAGACGAATTCATGATAATTTATTATGATATGTCATATGAGGAAATTGCTCAGACGGCCGAACATATTAAGGAGCGTGCACATTCCCTTCGAAATGAGGAAAATGGTGTATCCATAACGCTTAGCCAGGGCATATACATATCCGTACCGAACGACGACAATCATGAGTGGGACTTCGGATTTGAAGCGGACAAATGTTTGTACATGGCAAAGGATGAAGGCCGAGACACCTATCATATAGAAAAAGTAATATAGAAAGGTATACAGGATTTATGTTAGTTCAGAAATACAGGGATATGCTTTCGGGCAAATCCGTAATAAGACAGTTATCCGAGTTCGCTACGGAAAGAGGAAAAGAGATAGGCTATGAGAACGTGTTCGATTACAGCTTGGGAAATCCTTCCGTACCGGTGCACGAGGATTTTACAAAAGAAATGAAGAGGCTTTTAGAGGAGGAAAGCTCAAGCTTTCTGCACGGATATTCTCCCAGCCTTGGAAATACAGCCGTTAGGGAAGCGGTAGCAGCTTCTCTCAGCAAACGATACGGCATTCCCTATACCAAAGATTATATTTTTATGGCATCAGGCGCTGCAGGTGCGTTGGCTCATGCCTTCAGACTTGTTACGGAGCCCGGAGACGAGATACTTACCTTTGCACCGTTCTTCCCGGAATATCATCCGTATGTTGACCTGACGGGCGCGGTATTAAAGGTAGTTCCGCCCAACACGGCTGACTTCCAGATTAATTTTGAAGCCTTTGAAGAAATGCTGACCGACAAGGTTATGGCGGTGTTAATCAATACCCCCAACAATCCTTCCGGAATAGTATATAGCACCGAAACCATCCGACGACTGGCTGAAATATTAAAGCAAAAATCCGATAAGTTCGGCCATATCATATACCTGATTTCGGATGAACCATACAGAGAGATAGTATTTGAAGGAGTTGATGCTCCCTGCGTATCCAAATTCTATGACAATACCATTATGTGCTATTCTTTCTCAAAATCATTATCACTTCCCGGAGAGAGAATAGGATATGTGGCTGTCAATCCCGCATGTCCGGACGCAAAGGATATGATAGTAATGTGCGGACAGATATCGCGTGGTATCGGACACAACTGTCCCGCAAGCATCATACAGCTTGCCGTTTCCAAGGTCCTTGATAAAACCTCGGACTTGTCGGTATATGAGACAAACATGAATCTGATTTACAATAAACTTGTGGAGCTTGGATTTACGGTTGTCAAACCGGGCGGTACCTTCTACATTTTCCCCAAGGCACTTGAAGAGGATGCCAAGGAATTCTCCAAGAAGGCGCTTAAGTATGATTTGATTTTGGTTCCGGCAGATTCCTTCGGTTGCCCAGGATACTTCAGAATGGCTTATTGTATAGACACCGAAAAGGTAGAAAGATCCCTTGTGGCATTGGAAAGATTTGTAAAGACAGAATACCCGCGATAAAGGAAGGGCTTGAAAATGATAGAAATTTTAAAGGCTATTCTCTACGGAATAGTTGAAGGCATAACGGAATGGCTTCCCATCAGCTCAACCGGACACATGATTTTGCTCGATGAGTTTGTAAAATTAAATGTATCTGCCGAGTTTTGGAACATGTTCCTGGTTGTGGTTCAGTTAGGAGCTATTCTTGCAGTTGTAATATTGTTTTGGAAAAAGATATGGCCGTTTGGCAGGAAAAATAATCCCCACCCCGTTTCAGATAAGGGATTGTTATCGTATTGCAAAAAAGACGTATGGGTACTATGGTTCAAGATTATAGTTGCGTGTCTGCCGGCTATTGCGGTCGTAGCACTTGGACTTGATGAATGGTTTGAGGAACGCTTCTATAACGGAGTAAGCGTTGCAATTGCGCTTATAGCCTTCGGTATCGGATTTATTGTGATCGAGAATATCAACAAAAACAAGAAAGCCAAAATCGTACATTTAAATGATTTGTCTTATGGCGTAGCCCTTGTGATCGGACTTTGGCAGCTTGTAGCGGCGCTGTTCCCCGGCACCAGCAGAAGCGGTGCAACTATTCTGGGAGCTTTGCTTATAGGAGTATCCAGAACCGTTGCTGCGGAATTTACCTTCTTTTTGGCAATTCCCGTAATGTTTGGTTCCAGCCTTCTTGAACTGCTCGATTTTGGATTTGCATTTACCGGCTTGGAATTCGCCATTTTGGCAATCGGAATGATAACAGCCTTTATAGTATCTGTTGTCGTTATCAAATTCCTTTTGTCCTATATAAGAAAACATGACTTCAAGGTATTCGGCTGGTATCGAATTATCCTCGGAGCCATTGTTCTTACATACTTTTTGCTTAAATAATTAGCCGTTAATCTTTATTACCCAGACATCACCGATTTTCCTTATGGAATCGGATGCCGGGAAATAATCCATTTCAATAAACTCTTTTGTTTCCGTAAGTGCAATTTCCTCTTCATCGGAGATTGTGCTTATGGAGAAACCTAAGTAATGTCTCATGAATTCAGCACATTTCTCAGTCGAATTAACGCAAAGCTCACCATTCGTTCCAAAATATCCTGAAAGGTCGTTAATTGTTATCTCCGTAGAAGGATAGCAGTTTTCATTAGGAATTCCGCCCAAAATCGCTACCTTGTCACCTGTATGATATCCGTCAGTTGACTCGAGTCTGTTTTCTATTTTAAGACAAAAAGCATAGCTCTTTTCATATCTTTCATTCATGTTAAAGCCTGCTACATTGCCCATAACGATGAATTCAAAAATCATTACACAACACGCTATGAGAGAAAATTCCGAGATGAGGGGACGGTATTTAATAATGATGTTGGTTCTTTCAAATTCATCGAACAACAAAGCGGCGAATACGAAAAGAATAGCCCAGGGCATTCTCATCAACAGATGAAAGTTGGCATCGGGAACCATGATGGCTATCATGGTGGTCCCAAAAGGTATTGCGCCGAACAAAATAAGAGCGATTATAATTTTGGCTGTATTTACACACTTGTTTTTAATAAACAATGCTACATATATTGCCACTGCCATTAACACTATAATGACGAAGGCAACCTTCATGAGTAGCGTTGTAGTAAGCACGTTTTCGTAGCGTGCAAAATTGAAAAATTCTACGAAGGCAGTTTTCAAACCGGCAGGGATTGAAGAAAGCTTAAAACCGACAACTGTGTCAGTTCCCTGATAACCCGAGAGAGCCTCGCCTTCGATTAACAGCATCAGCTTCAGGCTGCAAACATAGAATATATAAGCGAACACGCCCATAATGATGAATTTGGCAGCATAAAGAAGAGTATTGCGCAGCTTCTCCTTCCGCAAAAGCTGCATTAACAGAAAGACAATGCATAACACAATCGCATATGAAAAGTAAGCCTGATAGATACCTATCGATAATCCTAAAAGGAATATTCCTGCGACAAAGCCATACTTTCTCTGCACACAGATATATACGGATAGTACCGCAAGCAGTACGGCCAGCATATACGCATCAACGGTAAAGCCATAGGAAAAGGTTGATGTTACTGCAGGAAATACGGTAACAAATCCACCGATTACGGCTGCGGTCAAGACCTTTAAAGGATTAAAGAGCCTAACCAATATCAATGCGCTTAGGGCCAGATAAATAATCGCCAGGCATCCGTTTAACCAGGGCAGATTATAATCCGAACTAATTCCGGCAGCATATTTGAGAAAAGGTCTGCCGCTGGAAATCATATTCTGATCGGAGTAAATGTTCCAAAGAGAATCATAGGTCAGGAAATTATTGGCCATCATATATCCGAATGCCATAAAACCGGCTATTACGGCTGTTACGAAGGCTGCTTTTTGTGTTTTGGTAATGTTGAATTTCATTTATTACTCCTCCATCACTTTGGACTACATACACGGAAATAATCATTTGAGTAAATTAATACATAGTTATTAGAAGACATATAATCATGTAAAAGCTGTTCCTTGTCAGTAAAATCGGTGACTGTGTCGGAGAGCAGGTCGTGGCAATATTGCGCGGAATATATAACAAGCGGCGGGTTGCTCAATTCTAAAAGCTCTCCCTCGAATTCGTATGTCGGATATGAAGCCAGGGAAGGCCATATATGTGAAATGGCATTAGGAAGCTCCATCGCGTAGGAAACAAAAGGAATGTTTCCGTACATAACGGTTTGCGTTCCGGTCAGATTATTTTCTTCAAGGAAATCATATAAGCCTTCAAGCTGTTTGACCTTATCAGGTATTGTGTACATGCCCTTCAGTTTGGGTACCTGCGTTACTTCGACAAAATCTTTTCCCATCATCTGCTCATGGAAACGGAAATAATAGGTAAAAAACGTGCCCTGAAATAAAAGACAGCCGACTATGATAAAAGCGGAAATCTGAAGGGAATTTACCTTTTTCTTTTCAAGCACCGGATTAAATATAATGTAGAGAGTTAAAGGTGCTGTTATAAACTGATTGTTTATTATGGTGTAAAGACCATTGTTGCTGCCAAGGGGGGTTATAAAGATAATAATAATGGCAGCAAGGGCATAGAGCCTTACTCTTTTATCGTACCCGGGATTAAAGGCAGCATACAGACATGCGATTATGCCAATCATTAAGAATATGACTGCGAAAAGATAAAAGCAGGCATAGTCGGCATAGAAAAATCCAAACAGCCCCAAATATTTGTAAACCCGAAGAAGACCAAAGGAAATTAGCACGTCAAGTCCGTAAAAGGTATAGCGCCAGCCCTTTTTCAGATTAAGCTTTTCAAGAAGGAAAAAGACGCATGCGGGAATGGCAAGCACTACGAAATATTTTGCCTTCTCAAGGTAGCCTGTGAATATGGATAATACCATGCTTGCCGGAGTGTAAGCCGTTGCGGTATCCGTCATGGAAAACAGCGAGGCTATCATATTAATATAGGAGCCTTTTCCAAAGCAAAGCTCGATTGTGAAGAAGCCGACCATAAATATTACGACATAAGAGCCTGCAAAATATAATACCGGCTTAAGGTCGAATTTCTTTTCCAGAATAAAAAACCAGATAAATACAGCCGCCAGGGCCAACTCGGTAATATTGGGGAAACGCACAAACACATTTAGCGCCAGAACCGCTCCCGATAATACAAGGAAGAGCTTTCGCTCTCGGACAAGTCCCTCCACCAACAAAACGGTTGCGAATGAAAACAGGAAATACCCCAGATAATGATACAGTATTGTTTTGGGGCACCAGCACATCAAAACGGCTGTGAGTTCGCCGACAAAGGCGATGACGGGTGAAAAAGTACGGGACATATATCTGTAGAAAAGTACACTCACAATACCAAACAACAGCGAGCAGTAGAAAACCATACCTGCCATTCTGTGACCGAAAGGCAGAAATGTAAGCCCTTTCCCGGTAAAGATGGAAAGTATAGTCGAGATGAGCCAGGTCTGATTAATTCCCGGAGCATTTTCATAGTTAGCAAGATTGTAACCTATATCGTCAAGATTTATTCCGTAATTAAAATTTACAAAAGGAATGATAAATAAAATCGCACCGAATATGCAGTTAATATGCTTTTTTACAAATTTCATGAATTTTATACCTCACTGTCCGGGAAGAACCTGTCCAGTTTTCTTAATTTCTCAAAGAATGTCTTAAAAAGTCGGGTTTTATATAATGCCTTAAACAGAAGTAATCTCAGAGCATCTATAAGCGCAGCAATTACAAACACCAATATTACATTGAGTATTGCGAATACCGGATAAAGGGCCGATGTGTACTGCGCGGGCACATTCCATAAGGTAACCCACAGATCCCTTAATATAAAATGCTCATGAATCAAATAAACGCCAAAGGTCAATTCCCCAACGCGAACGATAAATCCGGAGAGCTTTTCGCTTTTAATCTGCATATTTCTGAAGAAAAGGAAAAGACAAATGGTTGAAAGTATCGTAAACGGAGCGTTGTATTCATAAAATGAGAAAATAAGCTGTGAATACTTGCCCGTTTTTTCACTGATAAAGCCCATGCCAAAGGCGGTTAATACATTGCATAATGAGAACAGCAGATATAACCAAAGGTACTTTTTATAGGATGCGGTTTCCTTTACATGCAGTCTGATGTAAGCGGAGGTAAAGAACAGTGTTATGAACCACAAAATACCATAGCCCCTGTCATCGATGGGTGAAGACTGTGGAAGAACTAATCTCCAGACTCTCGAAAACAGTAACATCAAAATAACAATCAGTGAAAGGAATTGGCTTTTCTTTAAACGTCTGGCAATAACCGCCATGAAGGGAGAGAGCACAAACATAAACAGATATATGGACGCAAACCAGTAATGCTGCGCCGTGATGGGCAAAATTGCGGTAAGTGCCCAGAATTTACTAAGATAGATTGGGTCAGGGTTTCCAAAGCAAAGTACGGCTGCATAGATAAGAGCCGAGTAGAAAAATACCTGGAACCATATCTTAAATACCTTGTCAAAATGAAAATCGGAGGTGACTAAAAAATAACCGCTTATCATGACATAGATATTGACGGCCACATAGCTGAGTGATTCATACAGATAAGAAACAATGCCGTTTGCACCGAACTTAAAGGCGTCTTCATAATTGGGAAAAGCCTGTCCTTTATTAATATAGTGGAGCATTATAACCATAAGCATTGCGATTATTCGTAATAATTCTAAAGCTGCATTTCTTTTTTTCATAAGTTTTCCTTCTTTATTTAAGTAAATCCTACGTCGCTAATTATACCATAACAGCACTCACACCAACAATTTATATTTATTTAAGAATTTATTTAATTATTAGTTGTTGACACAATACGTGAGCAGTGATAATTTAATATGCGTAGATGTTAGCACTCCAATGATTCGAGTGCTAATAACACGAGAAGGAGAAACGGATGGAGCTGGACGCAAGAAAAAAAACCATATTGTTACATGTTATCCGTAATTACTTAGAGACCGGCGAACCTGTGGGAAGCAGAACGATTTCCAAATATACCGATTTGGAGCTGTCACCTGCCACCATACGAAATGAGATGGCCGACCTCGAGGAGATGGGATATCTGATTTCACCGCATACTTCAGCCGGACGAATTCCTTCCGACAAGGCTTACAGATTTTATGTTGACTCCATGATGGAGACAAAGGAGCGTGAAGTCAGTGAGTTTAAGGAAATGCTTTTGGAACGTCAGGACAAGATGGAGAGCATGCTAAAGCAGGTGGTTAAGGTCCTGGCTCAGAACACACAGTACGCTACCATGATAGCTGCTCCGCGAACAGGCAGAAACAAGCTTAAATTCATTCAGCTTTCGAGGGTTGATGATAGTCACATATTGGCAGTCATAGTTGTTGAAGGCAATGTGATCAAAAACAATATCCTTGAGGTAGGCTCGCAGCTTTCCGATGAGACGTTATTTAAATTAAACATGCTTCTAAACACCAATCTAAACGGACTGTCGGTGGATGAGATCAATTTGGGAATCATCCAAAAGATGAAACAGCTTGCCGGTGAACACAGCGACATAGTCGATGAGGTTTTGGATGCCGTGGGCGATGCCATTAAGGCGGATGAGGATTTGGAGATATACACAAGCGGTGCCAACAACATCTTCAAATACCCGGAGCTGGCGGATCAACAGAAAGCGTCCAATCTGATTAATACATTTGAAGAGAAAAACGAGCTTTCCGAACTTCTTCATACATTTAATACTGAAGAAGCAGGAGACGGAATCCAGGTTTACATAGGAGATGAAACCCCGGTAGAATCCATGAAGGACTGCAGTGTGGTTACAGCTACCTACGAGCTGGGTGACGGTATGAAGGGAACGATAGGTATTGTCGGACCCAAGCGAATGGATTACGGAAAGGTAATCGGAACGCTTAAATCATTACAGAGTAAGCTCGATGATTTATACAAAGAGAAATAGAAAGGACTTGATTTTGATGGCAGAAAACAAAGAAACCAAGGAAGAAAACCTGGAAAACACTCCGGTGGAAGAGGCTGATTTGAGGAAAGAAGAAGCCGGCGAAGCCAAAGAGCAAAAAACCGACAGGAAAGAAACCAGAAAGAAACCGGATAAAAAAGCAGATGCGCAGAAAGAAAAAATCGCAGAGCTTGAAGATAAGGTACAAAGACAGCTTGCGGAGTTCGAAAACTTCCGCCGTCGTACCGACAAAGAAAAACAGCAGATGTTTGAGGTGGGAGCCAAAAGCGTCATAGAGAAAATTCTCCCGATAGTAGACAATTTTGAAAGAGGACTTGATTCTCTTCCCGAGGATTTGGAGGACCCGTTTGCAGACGGAATGAAAATGGTCTACAAGCAGCTTATGCAGGAGCTTGAAGCAATCGACGTCAAGCCGATTGAAGCACTGGGCAAGGAATTTGACCCGAATCTTCACAATGCCGTAATGCAGGCGGAAGGAACGCCCGAGCAGTCAGGTCTTGTGGCAGCAGAATTACAAAAAGGATACACATACAGAGACTCTGTGGTACGCCACAGCATGGTTTCCGTTTTTAATTAAAAATCAAATCATTTAGGAGGAAAATAAAATGAGTAAAATTATTGGTATCGATTTAGGAACAACAAACAGCTGTGTTGCTGTTATGGAAGGTGGAAAACCCACCGTTATCGCAAATGCGGAAGGCGCAAGAACAACACCTTCGGTAGTAGCTTTTACAAAAACAGGAGAGAGACTTGTAGGTGAGCCTGCAAAACGTCAGGCAGTTACAAATGCCGATAAGACAATTGCATCCATCAAGAGAGATATGGGTACAGACCATGGCCGTTCAATTGATGATAAGAAATATTCTCCTCAGCAGATTTCAGCTATGATTTTACAGAAATTAAAGGCTGATGCAGAGAGCTATGTCGGAGAGAAAATCACAGAGGCAGTTATCACGGTACCCGCATATTTCAACGATGCACAGCGTCAGGCAAACAAGGATGCAGGTAAGATTGCAGGTCTTGACGTAAAGAGAATT
>JAZQNB010000041.1:0-3431 GCA_045627085.1 Lachnospiraceae bacterium
CTACATGATGACTAACGGGAAACCTGTTGCCAGACTAAATGATATAGAACGTGCAGAAGCAGTTTTAAAAGATATGGGATATTAAAAAAGAATCCTTCCCCTGTTAGGGGAAGGATTCTTTTTATATGGAAAACTAATATCTTTGATAAATTGTGACTTTGTCAGTGTGACCGATTTCTGTGTACCCGGCTTCGATGCATTTTTGA
The DNA here is from genome assembly GCA_045627085.1 of Lachnospiraceae bacterium. Lineage (GTDB taxonomy): Bacteria > Bacillota > Clostridia > Lachnospirales > Lachnospiraceae > RGIG10340. The sequence goes on from JAZQNB010000041.1 coordinate 207, forward strand.
GACAGTAGTCCGTCGGAAGGAGTTGCGATGTATCTTCCGTTAAGCTGATTAAAGTTATCGTTTACATATGAATACAGGCAACAGTTAATTCCTATACCGGAAGGAACGGCGAACAGTTCGCGATAATCGGTTATTACGACATCTGAAGAGTTGTCTGACAGTACCCAAATCAGGGTATTATCGAAACAGAGATTTTCGGATGACTGAACGCCTTTATTCGAAAATGTTTTTTCCCAGTAAGCTATATTGCCTTCAAGAGCCTGATCTTCCTGAACCACATCGTAATATGTTGGAATGAATGAACCATGCAAAAGGAGAATAATGAGTACGACACCAATGAGTATGTTGCCTGCTTTTTGAACAAATGAATCCATATTGCATGCGCAGAGGATTATTCCGCAAATTGCAAATGAGAACATATGGCGCCCTCCCTCGCCGGGGTTTAGCAATATCAAAGCAATTGCAATAAACATACCGCCGCCGGTCAGTATATATGCAATTTTATTTGGAAGCTCGCTTTTCTTTTTGCGGGAGAAGCAACTGAAAAAGATAAAGCATACGGAAAGAGCAACGATTATGTAGTGAGTTCCCAAGGTGTATCCGGTAGTGAAGCCCTGCTTTATCAAATCCCATATTTTGTATCCTGTCGGAAGACCGACATCTTTGATGAATACAAGCGCGGAGCTGAATTGAAAATGTATAAGATAGTTAATCAAGTCCGTATAAAAAAGAGGAACAAAATAGGGAGAGGTCAAATAGTGACTTGAAAAGAAATACACTCCCATGGTGAGTAACAGGTCAATCAGAATGAATAGTATTTCTTTAGGCCGTTTTCTTTTGGCTATATAGTAAAATGCTAATAATAAATAAAGCGCAAAATATGGACGTATTATCGTTAAAATGCTGCTGAGTATGGCCATTATGACAAGGCAGAGAAACGGCTTCTTTGAAGTAGCCTGTCTAATCGACAATCCGAGGATAATAATGAGGCATGATGCAATGTTAATTTCAGGCAGCATCGTAAGTAAATGAATCGGAAGGCTTGGAAAAATACTTAACAAAAAGATTACTGCAATAAGATGTTTCCAATCGGGTCTTGCGAGAAAGGTAAACATTGCTAAGGAGAATGAAAAAAGAATAATGTTGCAAAGCAATAAAGAAGTCGATGAAATCCCGAAAAGGAATCCCCATATTATCCATGCGCTGAGTATTAGTGGATTCCAGGAACAAAAACCGCCTATGGGTGCATGACTTTCGTTGAATCCGAAATAGCCTGACGGCTTGCCATTTTCTACTATACTTTCGACTAATTTGTAATAAAACAGGGAGTCGTTGTTGGTTGAATTGGGAATGTATAGAGTAAACGGATTAATTCCGCGTATCAGGCAGTATATGAAAACTAATGCAAAAGGAAATAATGCCATAATAAGGCATTTGCAAAACAGATTATCATGAGCTGGGTTTGAAGATTGACAACGATGCGTTGAAAACATTACGGAACTCCTTCACGACCAAAGAAATAGGAACCAATATCAAAATACATTATGGCGGAAGATATATTTACATTCAAGCGAACTAATGTTCGAAAAACAGTAGACTTATAAAATCTGTTATGCTATTATGAGTTGTACCCTTTTGCAATATGCGAGGATTGACTGATGGATTTTAAATTGCATTCGCCTTATCAGCCTACCGGCGACCAGCCTCAGGCCATTAAAGACCTTGTGGACGGGTTCAGGGAAGGAAATCAGTTTGAAACATTGCTTGGCGTTACCGGTTCGGGTAAGACCTTTACAATGGCAAACGTAATACAGGCGCTTAATAAACCTACACTGATAATTTCACACAATAAGACTCTTGCCGGACAGCTCTATGCAGAGATGAAGGAATTTTTCCCGGAGAATGCGGTTGAGTATTTCGTATCCTACTACGATTACTACCAGCCGGAGGCATATATTCCTCAGACGGATACCTACATTGAGAAGGACTCGTCAATAAACGACGAGATTGACAGACTTCGTCTTTCTGCGACGGCATCACTTACAGAACGTAAGGATGTAATCATTGTTGCGTCCGTTTCATGCATTTATGGTCTGGGAAGCCCCAAGGAATTCAAGGCAATGTGTGTATCCTTAAGGCACGGACAGCAGATAGACCGTGATGAGGTGGTACGTAAACTTATTGCTATCCAATATACACGTAATGACATGGATGTTTCCCGTAATACTTTCCGTGTAAAGGGAGATGTTCTCGAGGTTATTCCTTCACACAGTTCCGATTATCTTGTCAGGATAGAATTTTTCGGTGACGAAATCGACAGAATTTCTGAAGTTGATGCCATTACCGGCAGAATGCTGCGAACCCTTGAACACGTTATTCTTTTTCCGGCTTCACACTATGTGGTTGAACCGGACAGAATGGTTAAGGCATGCGATGCAATCGAAGCCGAGATGCATGAACGCGTCAAGGAGTTTAAGGCCGAGGACAAATTGATTGAAGCGCAGCGTATTTCCGAGCGTGTCAATTTTGACGTGGAAATGCTTAAGGAAACCGGCTTCTGCTCCGGAATAGAGAACTATTCAAGGCATCTTGCGGGAACGGCAGAGGGCGAACCGCCGAAATGCCTGCTCGACTACTTTGATAACGATTTTCTGATTATTATCGATGAGTCGCATATTACTCTGCCTCAGATAAGGGGAATGTATGCAGGCGACCGTTCACGAAAGGAGAATCTTGTAGATTACGGATTCAGACTTCCTTCCGCACTTGATAACCGGCCGTTAAACTTTGGCGAATTCGAGAGCCGCATTGACCAGCTTTTGATGGTTTCTGCTACTCCCGGCGAATACGAGGAGCAGCATGAACTGTTAAGAACCGAGCAGATTATCAGACCTACGGGCCTTCTTGATCCGCCTATTGACGTGCGTCCTGTGGAAGGACAGGTTGATGATCTGATTTCTGAGATTCGTAAGGAGACGGAAAAAGGATTCAAGGTTCTTGTAACAACACTTACCAAGAAGATGGCGGAGGACCTTACAAAATATCTTGCAGAAGTTGGTATACGTGTTAAGTACCTTCACTCGGATATAGATACACTGGAACGAAGCGAAATAATCAGAGACATGCGCATGAATGTCTTTGACGTCCTTGTTGGTATTAACCTGTTACGAGAGGGTTTGGATATCCCTGAGATATCACTGGTTGCAATTCTTGATGCAGATAAGG
>JAZQNB010000042.1:0-10943 GCA_045627085.1 Lachnospiraceae bacterium
TTGCTGTGCAGGACATTTTTTACATCATTATCAGATTATGCTTGATGTTAAGTTAAAAACACGTGAGATTGTTTCTTCGCCATTGGATAGTCATGGAAAGGAACCCTGTGTAATTCGTTTTGAGATTGTTGAAAATTGAAAGTTAATCGATTAACGCTACAAGCCGAACCTCACGACCCGGCGGTCGTTCGGTCACGGGCTGCTTTTTTACGCTCGCACAGTTCTCAAAGATATTGCAAGCCTCGGAAATCAGGTATTTCCGAGGCTTTTCTTTATAATGTTTTCTTTTATGAGCAATAAATATTCTTAAAAAAAATACTTGAAAAAGATTTCTAATCAACTTATTGTATGGAATATCAGTACTGAATCAGTTCTCTTACCGGTAAGAAGATGTTGCAAAAAGGAGAATTAAGTACATGAATATGGACAAGAAAATACTACATAGTGTTATTGCAAAGACTCAGCCTAATATCTGTCAGATAGAAGTTATTAAAGATGGTGAACGAATCTTCTCTGATCAGTGGAATGGCTATAAGCCCGATGATTGTACCCATGTGATGTCAGCAACCAAGTCTGTTATAGCTCTTTTATATGGAATTGCTATTAAGGAGAATATGCTGGACTCTATAGATAGAAAGGTTTTGGATTTCTTCCCTGAATATATTCCAAAGCGAGGGGAGAAAACTATCTATGAAGTAACAATACGCCACCTTCTGACCATGAGAGCGCCTTATAAGTGTAAAGGAGATCCCTGGAGCAAGGTTTGTTCCTCTGCGGACTGGACCAAGACTTCCCTGGATTTTTTAGGAGGACGAAAGGGATTAACTGATGAGTTCAATTATCAGACTGTGTGTCTTCATATTCTTTCCGGTATCCTATATAAGATATCTGAAATGACTACTGTAGACTTCGCCAATAAATATCTTTTTACACCATTAGGAATTCCTAAACATGAGAATTATTATGCTAAGTCAGCCGAAGAACACAAGGAATTTACAATAAGTAAAGGACCTAAAGGCAATATATGGTTTGCAGATCCTACTGACCTTGGAACTCCGGGTTACGGACTGTGTTTATCTGCTTCTGATATGAGCAAGCTTGGAATTTTATGTCTTAACATGGGGGAATATGCTGGCCGGAGAATTATAAATAAAGAATGGATTGAAGAGATGGTGTCCCCAAGAGAGGTTGATAGCAAGTACTTCAGGGGCATGCATTATGGTTATTTATGGTGGATTATTCATCCTGAAAAGAATATCTATGCAGCTATAGGAAACAGCGGAAATGTTATCTATGTTGATCCAAATGAGAACCTTGTTGTGGCTGTAGCATCCTCGTTCAAACCCACGATATTTGACCGGGTTGATTTTATTGAACAGTATTTACTGCCTAAAATGATAAAATGAAGTCTATAAAAGGAGGTAATATGAAATATAGCGAATTAGATAAATATTGGCAGCGTTTGTTTGAACTGGAATGGATATCCCTTTGCGAGAAAAGCAAGGCCATTGCAGCATTAATTATCGACGAAGAAGGTAATGTTATATCTGAGGGAAGGAATAAGATTGGGGAACAGGATATACCGAATCCAAGAGTGCTCCATGCAGAGGTTGAGGCAATAAGAAACCTTGATATCAGAAAATATCCTTATGTAAAAACCTACACCCTATATGCTGCCCTTGAACCTTGCCCGATGTGTATGGGAACTATGGTTATGGGCGGAATCAGAAAAGTTGTGATTGGCGCGCATGATGACTTGGGCGGAGCGATGAATCTGATTGAGCACAGCAGTTACTTAAAGTCGAAAAATATCGAGATTACCTGGATGCCCGAAATATATGGTGAGGTTCAGCGTGGATTACAGGCAATCAAGGAACTTCTCTATAATGATAATCCTGATAAACTGGAAAGAATGCTGGCGGATTTTTCCGTTTATAATGAGAAGGGCGTTTCGGCAGCTAAAAAAATGGTAAGTGATGGTATGTTTACTTCTAAAAAACCTTCCGAATACAGCATAGAGGAAATCTTTAACAAACTTAACGAAATAATGGACATGCGTTGAAAAACCATGTCCTGAATAATAAGAAATAGCAGAATTTTATGGCAAAAAAATCTTTTTCACTATCCCGAAAATTAACTTATTCGGCTATGTTTGTGGCATTATTGACGGTTTGCGCCTGGATTACCATTCCATCGGTTGTTCCGTTTACGTTACAATCATTAGCCGTTTCTCTGGCGATTCTTTTTCTGGGATTATCAAAATCACTGATTACTGTATTTAGTTACCTCCTCATAGGGATAATCGGACTTCCGGTTTTCTCAGGCTTTAGAGGTGGCTTGGCATTTGTGTGTGGGCCTACAGGTGGCTTCCTGGTAGGTTTCATTTTTATGTGTCTGGTTTCAGGGCTGCTTATAAAACTATTTCCTGCCGGGAAAATGTATAGGATTATTGCACTTGGCATCGGACATAGTTGTCTTTATGCTTCTGGACTTATTTGGTTTCTGTGTTTTACAGGGAATGGTTCTTTTGATTTTGATAAGCTCCTGGTCGCCTTTTCGACCTGCGTCCTTCCTTTTATACTTCCTGATGCAGTCAAAATATTTCTGGCTGAATATCTCTTTTCAAAACTACGCTTTTTGACTGACGGAGTATGATAATAGTTCGCTTAAGGTATACAAATTACGTATAACGGAAGCATCATTGACACGAACTGCAGGAATTTATATAATAAAAAAGTATTATCCTAATCAAATGATTAGTGAGTATCTTGATTCCATTCTCCTATGGAGAATGCGGAGGCGCTTAATGTTAATTGTAACGGAGAAAAATGCATAATTGAACATGCAGGGCAAAGCCGGTGCTTTATGACACTCGGAGTATGCCCATTTGTTGGAATTTTTCCGACTTTTTCCATTACAATTGCTTCATATTGATGTATCCGTGTATTAGTATGGATATTTATATTTTGGGAGCATGACTGTATGGTCATGCTCTTTCTATTTGGAGGAAATATTAAAATGAATATTGAGAAACAAATTGAATTTGATAAGGTAAAAAGCATCTGGAAGGAACTTACCGTTACTGACTTTGCAAAAGAAGAAGTAGACGCCATGAGCATTATTTTTTCCGAAAGCGAGTTAAAAAAACAGTTACGGGATACGACGGATGCCCGTGAAATGATTGATAAAAACGGAACCCCTCCGCTTCAGAACGTATCAGAGATTAAGGATATTCTTGATGCTGCTGTAAGGGGAGAATGTTTAACACCTTATGAACTTGAAAAGGTTGAGACGATTTTGGCTGCGTGTAAGCGTATAAAGGATTATTTGGCACGTGGAAAAGCTTACGAAAATTCTCTTGCATTTTACGATGAGAATTTCAGCATTTGTGATGAACTTAGAGACGAAATCGCCCATCAGATCAGAAACGGAGCAGTTGATGACTATGCTTCAAGAGAACTTAAGGATGTAAGAACACAGATTGATAAATGCAATGATGAAATGAAACAGAAGGCTGAGCAGGTTATGCGTAGCAATAAGGAATGCATGGCCGACAATTTTTACACTGTTCGAAACGGAAGGGTATGTATCCCTGTAAAAAAGGAATACAAATTGAAAATTTCGGGGTCTGTTATTGATAAATCCAGTACCGGCAGCACATTTTTTATAGAACCGTCAGTTGTTGCCAAACTGTACGAAGAATTACAGCTTCTAAAAATAAGTGAGGAAAATGAAGTCTACAGAATATTATATACGCTTAGTGCCATGGTTTCGGCTGAGGCAGAGAATATATCTGAAAACATCAGGATGATGGAAAAACTTGATTTCATTTTTTCAAAAGGAAAATTAAGCCTGTATATGGGTGCTACGGAACCTGAAATCAATACTGAGCGCCGGATTAAGCTTGTAAGTGCATGGCATCCATTAATGGATAGAAAAATAGCGGTTCCGTTGCAGTTTGAACTTGGGGGAGATGTTCAGGGAATAGTTATTACCGGGCCGAATACCGGCGGAAAAACCGTTGCGATAAAAACGGTAATGCTTAACAGTATGATGGCTCAGTGCGGACTTCATGTAACAGCCTGTGAGGCATCAATCTGCATGAACAGTGCGTATTTGTGCGATATAGGGGACGGACAGAATATTTCAGAGAACCTTTCTACTTTTTCCGCACATATTACTAATGTACTTTCGGTTCTTAAAGAGGTAAGCCCCACGAGTTTCGTAATAATGGACGAGTTAGGCTCAGGAACCGATCCGACAGAAGGTATGGGAATTGCAATTTCGATACTTGAGGAACTAAAAAAGAGCGGAACTTTATTTCTTGTAACCACGCATTACCCGGAGGTAAAGGAATATGCAGCAAGGACCGGGCATATAGTGAATGCAAGGATGACTTTTGACAAAGAAACATTAAGCCCCACCTATCAGATGGTAATAGGAGAAGCAGGTGAAAGCTGCGCATTTTACATTGCAGACAGACTTGGAATGCCCAATGATATGCTCCGTGTTGCCATCAAGGCAGCATATGGTGAAAAAGCAGTAGAGAAATATAAGTTCCATAAAGAAGACACCACAATTAAAAAGGAGAATATGGTAAAACTTCAAAAGAGCAGAAAAGCACCTCGAAAGGAGAATCTGTCCGACAAATACAGCATTGGGGACAGCGTCATGATTTTTCCTGATAAGAAGATTGGAATTGTCTGTGAACCTGTGAACGAGAAGGGCGTTATTCGCGTTCAGCTTCAGGATAAGAAAATATGGATTAACCATAAGCGTGTAAAATTGCTTGTTGCGGCAGAAAAGCTTTATCCGGAGGACTATGATTTTTCAATTGTCTTCGAAAGCGTGGAAAATCGTAAAAAACTTCATGATATGTCGAGAAAATATACAGACGAAGTAGTAGAATATGATAAGGAAGATATTTAACAACACAGGAGGAATTATTATATGAGCGATAAAAACAGAAGCACAAACCCAATAATCAGGTCAATTTATACTGCGGATCCTGCTCCAATGGTTTATGGTGACACCCTCTATCTTTATACAACACATGATGAGGATGTGCTCATCAATGATTTTTACACTATGGTTGACTGGAGATGCTATTCAACGAAGGATATGGTTAACTGGACCGACCATGGGAAAATATTCTCTCTTGATGATATAGAGTGGGCTGACAGCAGAGCATGGGCTCCGCAGGCTGTAGCAAGGAATGGCAAATTCTATCTGTATTGTCCGGTGCACAAGAAGGATGGCGGTATGGCGATAGCGGTAGGTATTTCCGATAATCCGACCGGGCCTTTTAAGGATTTGGGATATCCGCTTGTGGATGAAGGCGATTGGAACGATATCGATCCTACGGTTTTTATTGATGACGACGGACAGGCATATCTGTATTTCGGAAACCCTGAACTCAGATATGTTCTTTTGAACGAGGACATGATTTCATACAATCAGTCGGTAGGCGTTGGCAAGATTCCTATGACAGTTGAGTCATTTGCCAAGGGCGGTCATATGACAGGTACGACTTACGGCGAAGGCCCCTGGTTTTACAAGCGTAATGATATATATTATATGGTTTATGCAGCTTTTGCAGAAGGCAAGGGTAATAACGAGCACTTTGCATATTCTACTTCCAAGAATCCTACCGGCCCCTGGGTATATGGCGGAATTCTTATGGATGCAGGTCCCTGCTTTACAAATCATCCCGGAATCGCTGATTTTAAGGGACATTCATATTTGTTCTATCATACGGACGAGCTTCCCGGAGGCAGTCTGTTCCATAGAAGCGTTTGCGTTACAGAACTATCGTATAACGCCGATGGATCAATTAATAAGGCTGAAAAATGTGACGGTGTAGACCGCGTATAAGTATTTACTGTTTGGAGGAGGCTAAAGGCGGATGTTTGTTCAGATAGATGAGAAAATTAAGCTGTTTTATGAAGAATTTGGCCAGGGCGATAATTATATCATGTCTGCGCAGATTGGATTTTATCCTAAGGGGATGCAACAACAGATGGCAAAACTTGGTTATCATGTCATTTGTGTCACACTTCGTGGCTTTAGCCCGTCCTCACATGTTTCGGAAGATTATGGCGACCACTGGTATGATGTTTTTTCAGATGATTGTGTAGCTGTAGCAGATAAGCTTGGTATAGACAAGTTCGTGTACATGGGTGCATCACATGGTGCCGGAGTCGGCTGGCATATTATGCTTAATCATGGGGAACGTATCAGGGCCTTCATTGCTGTTGTCGGCGGACCTCATAGCCTTGATACGGGCGCTATGTCATTTAAGCAGATGCTTGAGAAGGGAATCATCAAGGAATTTCCTCCCTTTAATCCGCCCATTGATAATGATGAGGCAAGGTCGTTACGAAGACAGCAAAGAGAGCAGCATATCAGGGAACTTCCTCCTGCTCCCGAGGAAGAGCGGAACATTAATTACGGACGTCCCCTTCTTAAAATGAAGAATGAGGAAAATCTTCGAAAAGCACTTGCTACTATAGAAATACCGACGCTTATGATTGGCGGGGTTGACGATCCTATCAGTACGCCGGAGTTAATGGTTAGAACTGCAAGGTGTCTTCCTCATTGCAAGCTGCTTCTTTATTCAAACTGTGGTCATGATATTGATACGGATTTGATTGAGGAGACTACTACAGAAGCCGACAGATTCATTAAAAACGTCGATAATTGCGGAAAATGGTATCTTCCGGTGGAAGAATAATATTTTTCAAAAAACTATTGACTCCTACGTTACGTAATAGTTTATCGTGTAGTTATCGCAGGGAGGAAAAAGCAATGATGACAGTAAATGAAGTAAGCAAATTGACAGGCGTGAGTATACGCACACTGCAATACTATGATTCGATAGGACTGCTCAGTCCTTCAGAATATACCGAAGCAGGCTACAGGCTGTATGACGATGCGGCACTTGAGAAGCTTCAGCAGATTTTACTGTTTAAGGAGTTAGAATTTCCTCTTAAGGAAATCAAGGAGATAGTGGATGCACCTAATTTTGACAGAAGCAAGGCATTGGATCAGCAGATTGAACTTCTGACACTTAAGCGGGAGCATCTTAAGAAACTTATTGATTTCGCATGCGAAATAAAAAGAACAGGAGTGAATAGAAAAATGGATTTTACGGCATTTGATACTTCAAAGATTGAAGAATACAGTAAACGCGCCAAGGAAGAGTGGGGAAACACAAAGGCCTATAAAGAATACGAGGAGAAAGCAAAGAATTATTCTTCCAAGGACCAGGTGATGTTTGCTGAGGAATTTATGGGACTGTTTAAGGAATTCGGAGATATGAAATCCTTGCAGCCTTCTGATGACAGAGTTCAGACACAGGTAAAGAAGCTTCAGGACTATATTACTAACCACTATTACATGTGTACGAAAGAAATTCTTTCCGGTCTTGGAGCTATGTATGCAGCCGGTGGCGAATTTACCGATAATATTGATAAAGCCGGTGGCGAAGGTACTGCAGTATTTGCATCTAAAGCTATTGAAGTGTTTTGCAAGTAATAAAAACCTCACCCGCGATTCGAGCAACTTCCACTATAAGGGAAGGGAAATTAATCCTTCCCCTAACAGGGGAAGGCGCCGAAGGCGGATGAGGTGTTTTTATAAGTATTTGAAAATATCTTCGGGATTTTCCAGATGTTCATATTCGGCCATACGTTTACAAGGCTGCCCGCTGTTGTCGTATAAATACCAGACTGCCTGAAGCGGATGCATGCCAAGTTTTCCTGAGACCATAAGCTCATCGCACCCACCATCTCCTACATACAGACATTCTTCAGGTTTTAAGTCAAGACGTTCAAGGCAACGTAGGAAGATACGTTCATCCGGCTTCGAAAGACCTTCGTCGAAGGAAAGCATTGCGGCGTCGAAATATTTGTAAAGTAAGGATTCCTTGATAAGCTCGCTTTCTTCGGAAAAACAATTACTGACAAGGCCGATTTTGTAACCTCTTTGATGTATTTCTTCAAGCATTGGGATTATTCCGGGATGAATGTGATTGAAGGCTTCCGCCTTTGCATCATGACGGCTTTTCGACATTTTTTTAAGGAGTTCATCTGAGTAAATGTTGAGTTTCTTAAGCATCATGGCAACAGCTTCTTCGAAGGTATACTCGCCGATGCTTCGTCCCTCCTCCGTTTCGTCCCAGTATGGTGACATTGCTTCGACGGAAACGCCCATATCTTCAACCATTTCCCTTCTAAAGTACGGCTTGCTTGCCCAAAGCGTTATCAGTGTTTCGTACATATCGAAGATTACTGCCTTAATCATATCTGCTCCTTTTGGGGATAAATTATAGTGAAAGCATATTATGATAGATTTGCTATTGTCAAGAAGTCATTTTTTTGCAATAGTGCGTCGTTGAAAAAAAGAACTGCAGTTGATATGTTTGTAACAGAAGGAAGCTTCTGGTGACAAAGGCGTCAAAACGATAGGGGGATATATGGACAGAGGAGATTCAAATCAGATAACAAGAGATTTTTTTGATTCGGTTTTGCTTGAGACAAGGTATTTCGATGCGGATATTCCGTCAACGGAATTTGAACTTTTCGGTGAGAAATTTGATACGCCCATTATGACGGCGGCGCTTTCACATCTTCATGACATTTGCCCGAATGCAATGACTGAGTTTGGAAAGGGTGCCAGGGACGCCGGTGCTGTTCACTGGGTTGGAATGGGCGAAGATGATGAACTTGAAGATATTCTAAATACCGGTGCCAAGACTGTTAAAATCATAAAGCCACATCTTGACGATTCGGTTATTTTTCATAAAATCGAGCATGCTGTGAAGAATGGCGCATTTGCCGTAGGAATGGATATTGACCATTGCTTCTCAGGAAACGGTGGATATGACGTCGTTGTGGGTCTTCCGATGCATTCGAAGACTACTTCTGATATAGCAGGCTATGTTAAGGCGTCAAAGGTTCCTTTTATCATTAAAGGTGTGCTTAGTGCGCATGATGCGGAAAAAAGCATTGAGGCGGGCGCAAAGGGAATTTTGGTGTCACATCATCATGGAATAATGAGATATGCAGTTCCTCCGCTTATGATACTTCCCGAAATTGTAAAGGCTGTTGATGGACAGGTTCCGATATTCCTCGATTGCGGAATTGAAAGCGGTATGGATGTTTTCAAAGCCCTGGCGCTTGGAGCAGATGCGGTTTGCGTCGGACGTAATCTTATGGGACCGCTTAAAGAAGGAAGTGCCGGTGTAACCAAGCGTATCCTTGAAATGAACAGGGAACTGATGAGTATTATGGCCCGTACCGGAGCTAAGTCGCTTTCGGAAATCGATCCGTCGGTTGTTCATTACAGAAATTTCTAGTGTGGAGGCAATGTATGTATCTTGGATTATCTTCTCCGTTAACTCATAGAACCCCGGAAGAATGGGGTAAACGTCACAGAGCTCTTGGCTGCGAAACAGTTGTTTTTCCCGCAAGCTGTGAAGATTCTAAGGAAAAAATCGAAGGCTATCGGAAAGCTTCAGAAGATAATAATCTTCTGATAGCAGAGGTTGGAATCTGGCGAAATGTTCTGGCCGCAGATATGGAAGAGAGAAAGAAGGCCATGGATTATTCCATAGGTCAGTTGCTTCTTGCCGATGAACTTAAAGCAAACTGTTGCGTGAATATTGTAGGTACTTCCTACGGCCCTGTGTGGGATGGTGCATATGCAGGCAATTTTTCCAAGGAAGCATGGAAGGATGCTGTCGGTACAATCAGGAAGGTAATTGATGAAGCGAAGCCGAAGTATACGAAGTTCGCAATTGAACCGATGCCTTGGATGATTCCTACCGGACCTGATGAGTATTTACGATTGATTGATGATGTGGAACGCGACGAATTCGCCGTTCACATGGACATTGTAAATATGATTAATTGTCCCGAACGCTATTTTTTCAATACAGAGTTTGTGGAAGAATGCTTTGACAAGCTTGGAAGCAAAATCTGCAGCTGTCATCTTAAGGATGTAAGCTTACGTCCGGAATTTACCTTCCAACTGCGTGAATGTGCCTGTGGCGAAGGTACATTAAATATAGAAAAATATGTAGAACTTGCAACGAAGGTTGATCCCAAGATGCCTATGATAATAGAGCACCTGCATTCTGACGAAGAATATTTAAAGAGCCTTGAGTACGTTAAAAAGCGGTTGGGTAAATAATTATACGGACTCCTGCATAGAGCGTCAAATGACATTTGGGTACACGATTTGCAAAATATGGTTTCGTAATTTAGCATTTAGACATAAATATGTAATCAAAACTTAATCATAAGTATATTGCATAAAAGAATAGTTTGTTGTTATACTGTATTCAGTTGAGGCGAGGACGCCTCAGTAAATAGGAGGATTAAGAACATGGGATTTTTTGACAATTTATCAAATAGCATTTCACAGGGCGCAACAAAGGCTACAGAAAAGGCTAAGGAAATCGCTGAAGTAACAAAGCTTCAGTCAAGCATCAACGGTGAGAACAAGGTTATCGATGCTGCATATTCAGAACTTGGTAAGGCTTTCTTTGACCAGTTCAAGGATGACGTAGTTGCTAAGTTCCCTGAAATCGCTGAGAAGATTGATACTGCATTAGCAAACATCGAAGCTGCCAAGAAGGCAATTATCGCTGCAAAGGGTAGCCAGGTTTGCCCTAAGTGTGGCAAGGAAGTTGCTAAGGACACAAAGTTCTGTCCTGCATGTGGCGCTCAGATGCCTGTAGTAGAAGCTCCCGTTGAGGAAGCTGCTCCCGCTGGAGTTAAGTGCCCCGCTTGTGGTGCTGAACTTCCTGAAGGTACCGCTTTCTGCACAAAGTGCGGCGCTAAGATTGGTTAATTAATCAATTAATAAGGCAAAGGAAATGCTCCGGATAATTTATCCGGGGCATTTTTTATACGCTCGGCAGGAAACCAAGCGGCTCC
>JAZQNB010000043.1:0-17624 GCA_045627085.1 Lachnospiraceae bacterium
TGAAGAGGAGCAAGGTACTGTCTCATAACGTTATTAACAGCTGCCTTCTCAGCTTCGTAATCGTCTGTTGTCTCTGAGAATCCTGAATAGATATCAGTGTTGGGGAATTTTGTCTTAGCGCCAAGTTCATGAAGTCTGTCAAACTCTTCCTGAAGCTGTCTGTCGCTCTCTCCACCAAGCTTATAAACTGAGTTTCTAAGGTTCCATGTGTTGAATGCTTCGTTAACGAATGCTGTATTTCCTGCATCATCCTTGATTGCAACATAGTTGCCATCCTCATCAAGGTCATAGTGTGTACCCTGGATACCAGCCTGAACAAGTTTGTTCATTTCTTCATCACACATGAAGTACTGAAGAACCATGATAGCTCTCTCAGGATTCTTGCAGCCACGAACGATAGCTGTACCGTTCTGTGTAGCATGTCCGGGATAGATAACGCCTGTGGTCTCACCATATGTCCAGTAACCACACTCCCAACCTTCGCCTTTTTCTGCGAATGTGTTCTTATCTGTGTTAGCTTTTGCAGGGTTCTGTCCCTGAGGAACTAATACGTTAAGTCCGTTTGCAAATGCATCCGGGTTGTTTGTATCTGAAAGTGCTGATTTTGACCAGAATCCGTAGCCAGCCCATGTCTTCATAAGCTTGCAGTCTTCTACAAAATCATCTGAGAACCAGTAATCATAAACATCACTGGGTGACTCATAAAGAGCATTTAAACCATAAGGAAGTCCGTTGATTGTAACTGAAGCGTATTTAAGGTTAAGTAACCAAGCAGCATCAAATGCTGTCTGAAGACCTGTAGACTCTTCTGTTGTTACAGTCATAAGTCCCTGTCCGGGTACGTTCTCTTTAACTCCGAGAAGGTATGCTTCAACGTTCTCAAGTGATGAAGGAACAGGAAGGTCATAAGCCTTTCTTAAATCTTCACGATACTTGACACCTGATGAAACGTACTCAGGCCAAGCATTAGGAATAGCGTAAAGTTCGCCTTCTACTCTACAAGCATCAAGCTGATCAGCAACAAGAGCTTCAAGATCGGGAACAAGGCTTAAATATTCATCTAACTCAAGGAAAGCACCGTCTTTAGCGTTCTTGCCATATCCAAGCCAGTTAGCAATGTAGATTAAGTCAGCACCACCACCGATAAGTTCCTGTGAGTATTTCTGCTGGAAATCTGTCCATGTTGAGAACTGGAAGTCAACAGTTGCATTGAATTTCTCAAGAAGTTTCTCGTTGATTGCATTTTCAACTACTTCTTCGTCTGTGGGTGCATCACCCATTACATAGAATACGAGGTCTACTCTCTCAGAGAGATCGGGACCTGCTGCTTCATCTTCTGCAGGAGCAGCTACATCTTCTGCAGCAGTAGAAGTATCGGATTTCTTCTCTTCAACAGGAGCTTCTTTTGAGCCACAAGCTGCAAGAGAAAGTGTCATTGTACCTGCGAGCAACAGGGCCAATAATTTCTTACCATTTTTCATAATAGTAATCCTTCCTTTCTTTCGTTGGTCCTCCCCAACGTAATATAAAATATTTATTATCAAGGGTCTATTCCCCTAATAACCTAGCCTTTAACCGCACCGATTGTAATACCGGATACGAAATACTTCTGCACAAAAGGATAAAGCAAAAGTATGGGTCCTGTGGTAACTACTGCCATTGCCAGCTTAACTGACTCGGTAGGAATTTCCTTCATTACGGCACCGCTGGTTACCATTTGTGCAAGAGCCGTTGCCGTATTCAAAGCATCTGATAAGTAGAACTGCAACTCATATAATTCTCTCGATTTGGAAAACATGGATGAACGATACCAGTCATTCCAATAACCAAGTGCCAGGAACAATCCGACGGTTGCAAGTCCCGGTCCAAGTACCGGCATTACTATTCGGGTGAATATGGTGAAATGCCCCGCGCCGTCAATCTTGGCCGATTCCGTAATCGCATCCGGTACGCTTCCCTGTATAAACGTTCTCATGAGTATTACGTAAAAGGGACTCATAAGAGCCGGGAAAATAATGGCAAATCTGGTGTTATCCACGCCAAGTACCTTTACATACATCAAATACCAGGGTAAGATTCCTCCGCCGAAGATAGATGTAAAGTAAATGAGGAATGATACTGTATTTCTGTATTTGAACTCTTTTCTGGATACTACATATCCTGTAAGTGCAATCATCAACAGACCGATTAATGTACCTACTACTGTGTAATAAATGGTAATCTTATAGGCCTGAAGGATTTCCTTGGGATATTTAAATACCGTTGCATATGCAGAAGTTGTAAAATCTCTGGGCAACAGGCTGTATCCCTGTGTAAGGATAGTGTGGTTATCCGTGAATGATCCCGATACTATCAAAATAAACGGTGCAACACATACTATGGAAGCAATAGCTAACAACGTATAAGCAATAATGTTAAAAATTATAAGTGATGGTCCTTTTTTAATGTGCATAACTATTTACCTCCTTTCTCTAGAACAATGCATACTCGGGGCTCTTCTTCTTGATAGCCCAGTTGACAAATACTACTAACAGGAATCCGAATATGGACTGGAACACACCTGCGGCGGTAGCCAGACCGATGTCCGAGCCGGTTACAATGGCGGTTCGATATACGTATGTATCAAGAATATCCGTTACATTGTATAGGATTCCGTTTTTGCCTACCATCTGATAGAACAAGTCGAACTGTCCCTTCATGATGCTTCCGAGCGCATAAAGCAAAAGGATGATAAATGTAGGTTTTAAGTGAGGCATAGTGATGAAACGAATCTGCTGGAAAACGTTTGCTCCATCAACCTTAGCCGCATCGTAAAGCTCTGCGTCAATACCCATAATGGTTGCAAGGTAAACAACCATTCCGTATCCTATGTTCTTCCATATATAGAAGAAGGTGATTATGCCGGGCCACATCGCAGGTGAATTGTAAATATCAATTCTTTCTCCGCCCATAGCCACTATCATTGTATTGATAACACCTTTGTCGTACTCCATGATGTTATATGAAATAACCTTCAGGATTACAAAGGAAACGAAGTAAGGCATAAACATAAGTGTCTGTGTTGTCTTCTTGTACCAATTAACCGTTACACGGCTGACAAATATCGCAAATATTATCTGAAGAATATTGCCGACGAAAATAAATACTATGTTGTATAAAACAGTATTTCTGACCAATGTCTTAAGGATTCCGCCCTTAACCAGGAATTCGAAGTTCTTTAATCCGGTGAAGGGACTTGCCCACAAACCATCTCTGAAATTGAAATTGGTAAATGCATAATAAATACCAATCATGGGGAGATAGAAGTTAATTAAAAAGTAAACAAATGTAGGAATAAGAAAAACAAACAATACCCAGTTTTTCTTAAGCTCCTTTAAAAGACCGTTCTCATGATAGAAGGTTCTTTCAGCTGACTGAGGTACCTTTACCACTATCATGCCGAGAATACCCATAGCCAACTCTATGTAAGCAAACGGCATAAGTACAAAGCCCTTCATACCAAATCTGTAATTTGAATAAATTACAAGTCCTATCATGCCAAGAGCATTTAAAAGGTTAAAGAACATTGCTGCCTCGCCTGCTGAATAGAGGTCGAGATTTCCCTTTTTGCCCTTGTAGTTTCTTAATACCTTTACAATATATGCTATCTGGAAATATACCGTTGCGCATGCGACTATCAGCATTACTCCGGCATATAAACCTATCTTTCCGGCATTTGCATGCTGTACAAACCCTAAAAGGTCAAAAGCGGTATATGCAGATTTTAATTTTTCCATTGCATCGGCATTTGTCTTTAGTGATTCAAACAGAGGGGCTGTATTCACAACCTTTATCCATTTAAACACAGGCAAAAATGTCAGCAGTGAAACGATAGCCGCAATAAAAGAATACCAGATGGCCATTATCTTACCTTTTTTCTCCGTAAATAGCATTTCGGTAAAATTATTGCTTTTTGTGTTTGTTAATGCGTTCATTTTTTCTCCTAATCTTCTAAGCAAAATTCCATGTATGCGACCTGCATACCCGGTTTCACAAAGTCTAAATCTAAATGATACCAACCCTTTTCAAGCTTGACTCTCAACAGCTTCTGGAATATCCATCTTCCGTTTGTTCCGTTTGTCTGGAAGGTGATTAAGTCCTGACCGTTAAGTGTTGCCTTGCAGACGGTTTGGGCAATATTGCTGTAGTCATACATTATCTTGACTACGACCCCTACTGTCTCCTCTCTGTCTGAGTAAAACCATTTGTCAGTTCTTTGTGTTGCATTATTCAAATCTATCTGTCGTTCATCCTGCAGCTTCTGTCCCGACACTCCGCCGACGTAATCAACCGCCTTCATAAGAGGAATATCTCTCTTCTCTGTTCCAAAGCGTATGAATGCAGGTGTTTTCATTAAAAACGAGCAGATATTCATAGCACATCTCTGAAGTTCCCCAACGGTTAAACGTCCCTCGTTGATAACGCTTTCGGTGTTGTCGTTACAGCCGTTAAGCTCAGCACCGTTATTGTTCACAACCATGAATACGTCATTTTGGCTTCTGATCATTCCGGCTGTATTTTCCCTGAATGCTTCTCCGCCTTCTATTGCATCATTCATTGTTGCCCACCAGTCGGTCATTACCAGTCCGTCATATCCCCACTCGTTTCTAAGGATTGTCGTAACCAAGTCGTAATTCGATGCCGACCAGTATCCGTTTATCGGATTGTAAGAGGTCATAAGTGATTTTGCTTTTCCCTCTTTTACAGCTATCTCAAAGCCCTTAAGATATATCTCCCTTAATGCTCTTTGTGAAACAACTGCTTCTATCATATGCCTGTGATGTTCCTGGCTGTTGCAGGCAAAATGTTTTATGGTTGAGAATACGCCATTAGAACCTGTACCCTTTACCGTGGCTGCGGCCATTTTACCGGTAATCAGCGGGTCCTCCGAATAGTATTCGAAGTTTCTTCCGTTTAGCGGATGCCTGTGAAGGTTCATTCCGGGTCCTAAAAGAGTATCTATCTTGTTGATAACAAGCTCCTTCGCCTGCATTGTAAATAATTCTTCGATTTCCTGAGGATCCCATGTGCAGGCAATACATGTGCCTATGGGAAGCTGTGTCGATTTAAATCCGGAATCCATTCGAACCCCACTCGGACCGTCCGCGCAGCACCCAATCGGGATTCCATATCGAAGCAATCTGTCTGTCACTCCTCCAAATGCTGATGCCGTTCCCGGTGTAACCTTTGCGCTGCACATTCCTTCTCCCCTGACCATTGCGGCCAGCTCAGAAACATTAAGCTGCGCTATAAACTCTTCCATGGAAACCTTTTGATCGGCCACATCCTGAAGTGTGTATCCTTTATCTCCCGTTATTTCATAAGTCGGGGGGAGATTTCCCAGTATTCTGTCGTGAAGAGAGGTTTCCTTTAACGGAACGGACTCGTATTCTTCCCTGTAGGTTCCGTCAGCTTTTTTTGTGCCCGGTCGAAGTCTTTTGAAGCTCTCAATCGGAGCCATGGCCTCCTTGCACTGCTCAATCACAACTGTTTCTTCTATATTTATTGAAATTGTATTGTCTATACTTGCCACAACCGTGTCTCTGACACTGTTTCCTATGTGGAAAATGTACTCGCCTTCTTCAACAACGAAAGCGTTTTTGTGTCCCGTTTCACCGGTATCGTCGTAGCTTGAAAGTGCAGACAGCGGAATAACAATCTCCACTTCCTGTGTCTTTCCCGGCAAAATCAAACCGGTCTTTTGGAATCCGACAAGCTCTCTTGCCGCTCTGCCAAGCTTGCTGCCGAAGCTCTCAACATATACCTGTACAACTTCTCTTCCGGGATACTTTGTTCCCTTATTTGTAACAAATGCTTCAATTACAAATTCCTGAACATCATTTCTAAGTCTTGAATAAGACTCGCCGGCCTCTATTGCAAATTCCGTGTAAGCAAGTCCGTATCCGAACGGATACATTACCGCGTTTTTATCAAAGGTTTCAAAATATCTGTACCCTACGTATATATCCTCGGCGTAAATATTCCTGTCATCATTTCCATGGTTCTTATCAGCAGGATAATCGCTTATCTTGTATGCTATCGTATCGGCCAGTTTACCCTGTGCGGGAACTCGTCCGGTCAGCACATCAACGACTGCATTTCCGCCTTCCATTCCTCCATGCCATGCATAAAGTACGGCTTTGATGTGTGACGCATATGCAAGTGTATTTAAAAAGCTCATGTCTATGATATTTCCGACGTTGAGCACTACTATTACATTTTCAAAAGCATTGACAACTGCCTGAAGCATATTCATTTCTTCCTGAGTAAGATAATAGCTTCCTTCCTCCGGCTTGTTGTCCTTATCCTCTCCTGCCGTTCTGCCAATAACGATAATCGCTTTGTCCGAAACGGCCGCAGCCTTTGCAGCCATCGTGTTTGTAATCGGCATCTCCTTCTGGCACCAGGGCTCTGCCGCCCATCCGCCTCCGCCGTTATCAAACGGATTTTCTTTAAGCCATTCCTCGTATATTTTAGCAAGCTCTTCGTTTATACCTACTGTTTTGCTCTTTCTTAAAGCGTCTATCAGATTTGTCTTATACGGAGAGTTTACCGCGCCTCCCGATCCGGTTCCGCTTCTGTAATACTCTATCTGGCATCTGCCAAAAACCGAAACCCTGTCTTTGATGGTTAACGGAAGGACTTCATTTTCGTTTTTTAAAAGTACTATTCCCTCGGCAGCTATTTTCCTGCTAAAAGAAGCAAGTCCTTCAGCCAGGTTGCCGTTTCTGATATTTTCCATATTAGTCAGGCTCCCTTTTCTAACCGGATGAAAAATAAAAACGTTTTTATTGTCTTTATAAAAAATGTTTTTTATACAGTTTCAGTCTTTTTCGGATATTTCTTAATTAAATCCTTTTCCCTGTAAAACCAATATAAAAAACGTTTTAATTCACCCTCTAAAAAATGTTTTTACTTGAATTTCATCACCCGGTAAACCAATCTGATAAAAAAGTAAAAACGTTTTTACATGTATCAATATAGCACAGTTTTCTGTTTTTGGCAAGTAAATCTAATTATTTTGTATAAATCTTATAAATTAATAAAACGTTTTTGTAGGAATTTACACAAACACTCGTTTGCAAATTTTGTGTCGGTTTTTATGCCTTCTTTCGTAAAAAATACATCCATCACAATATATTCTCCCTGACTAAATTCAAACCACATCATAGGGATTTTGGTGCGATTCATTATCAGGTTGGTGTTGGGCGATGCGATTATATCTTTAAGTTCGTAATGGGGATGTTTATTTCCCAAAAGCGTAATCACCTTTAGGCACTCAGTCGTCCCCATGGGTTTCTCTTTATCGTGAGCAAACCCACCATCAGCAAGTTCAATGTCACATAACGCTTTAAGCTTATGAATTCGCAGATTGCCGCTTTCTAATGGTATGATTTCTGTCTCGATATGAGCCATATCACCTATGGTATAGGAAGACACTGTCGATGTCTCACTTATTTCACAGGTATCAATGCCGTATCTCATCCGATAGAAATTTTCGCCGGCACGTGAAACCGCAAGAGTATTATCAAAGGCTCCCGTTTCAAGTGTATTGCCCCTTGATACGCTGAAAGCGTGGTGGGATGAATAGACAAACTTCTCGTACTTTGCTGCTATCTGACCGTGCTCCATGCAGTGCATTCCGACCGGATACAGAAAAGCTTCAGCATCACTATGGGCGGAAATCATTCCGGCGTTTTTTATAAGTCTTTGGCGTTCAAATATAGGCTTATGGCTTTCCGCAGTCCAAAACGGATGGTTTTTCGGGAGTGCCAAAAGCAAGAAGGTCTTAAATCCCCAATAGGGAGAACCAGGCGCATTGTAAATCTCACTCATTATAAGATTGGGGTAGCCATATCCTATTGTAAGGGCTCCGCCATTGTCAAAAATCGGCATGCCCGACCAATATGACAGATTTCCGAGCGCCAAGTGTTTTGCAACGGACATATCTTCATTCGGCAACGTCAAAGCATATGCGGCGAAAAAGGCGCTGTGGGCAAATCTGTAGGTTAAGCTCCTCCCGTAGGGCACTGATATTCCGTCTTCGTTAAACCAGTACATATAATCTTTGAAAAATTCTTTTGCTCTGCGCTTAAATATTTCACATCTGTCGGGTTCATGTTCTGACATGAATTTTGCATAGATTAAGCCATAATAATGAAAAGCAAAGGGTACATAATAATCAACCTGTGCCGGTTTCCCGTCATAGTACCAGCCTCCGTCATTATAGCAATTCTCAATAACCGCAAGGTCCTCCCTTAACATCTCCTCGTTGGGATTAAGGTTTCTGACGGTAAATAATACATTTACCAATATCCTGAAAAATCGCCAGTTATTTGCATGTACCTTTTTGTGATTAATCTGATCGAGCCAATCATGGATGTTGCTTTGCTCTTTTGGTGTTAGGGGATTCCATAAAGCTTCGGGCGCTACAAGTAGGGCTGTTACAATTGCAGCCATTTCTACCATTTTTTGGTCGTAGTCCCATACCTCACCCCAATAGCCCTCGGATTCCGGATTTGTGCCGTTTACTATTCCCGCCTTCGCTATCTTACACCAAGCTTTTCTTTCTTTGAGCAGTTTGTCCGGCAAATCATTGCAGGCTTCCGACATTAAAGGCCCGAGCGCCCAGAGTATTCTCGAAAAGCCTTCCATTCGCGCACTGGCCTCAGGATAGTGTGCTGCAGTGTTTCCAAGTTTAACTGTCGAATATTCCTTAGAGAAATTACTCATAACCGGTCTGATCCAGTTAAGCAAAAGCTCAACAAGCTCATCTCTGCTTGTTATTTTTTCACCCATGGCTTTATCCCCCTTTGATTCATTAAAGCCAAAATGAATTCCATTTTTTCTTTATTTTGAGTAATGCTTCCATATAAAAATAATCACCCCATATAGTGCATTCTTCAAAGCCATCGTTTCTGTGATACATTCCTTCAGTCAATACACCGTTTGTGTTTGGTATGTTTTCTGTCGTGTAGTTCATGGAGAGACTCATTAAAACTTCTTTGGCCAATTTTAAATATCTCTCTGTTGCAACTAAATCTTTTTTGTTTTTCATTATATCCGACAGCTCCAACAGTCCATTTGCAAAAATAGCGGCTGCAGAGGTGTCCTTGATATCTTTGTTTTCATCGGTAAAGTCAAAATCCCAGTAGCATACTTTGTCTGAGGGCAGATTCTTTATGAATACTTCTGCACAGTTTTTACTCACCTCTAAAAATCGTTCTTCTCTTGTATGCCTGTAGGACAGAGCAAATCCATAGACTGCCCACGCCTGTCCTCTCGCCCAGGTGGATTCGTCACGATGTCCCTGGTGGGTAATGCCCTTCATTGCACGGCCGTTGTCAGGGTCCATCAGGTATGCATGGTAGGTGGAGTAATCCTCGCGAACCAGATAATCTGCTGCCGTTCCGGCATGATTTTGAGCTATCTCAATGTATTCCTTTTTTCCTGTCCAATATAACAAAGGTAGGTTTAGCATAGTATCTATGATGATTCGGACATCGGGGTATTTTAAATCCATTCCTCCCCACGCCTGAATGTATCTGCCTTTTTCGTTATAACGCTTTGCAAGTGCTGCTGCCGCATCGTTTGCAAGCTCAAGCGCCGCTTCACTTCCCGTCAATTTGTAATCTGCTATGGCCGTAAGCGTATATAAGAATCCTAAGTCGTGATTGATTCCTATATTTTGATCAAGGCGTCTTCTAAAATCCTTAAGCCAGACTTCACGATTACATAGAAATTCCTTGTCGCCTGTTGCATCATATGCCAGATAGCACATGCCCGGATAGAAAGATGACGTCCAAAGGTTATTTCCCTCGCCTTTGTATATGTTGTCAGTACTTACATGCGGATATTTGTCAACAAACGTCCTCAAATTTTTCTTTGTTACCTCCAATGCATATTCAAAAGCTTTTTCAAATTCATAACCCATACGATTTCCTCCGACTATAATCCGTCCTTTAAAAAACAATAGGGAGCCTTCTGCAATATCTTTGCAGCCTTGCTCCCTCATTACAAGTTCCTTATTAAATTTATATCTTATTTTTGCAATAGTAAATTGGGATATGCGGACTTTTCATTGCAAATTTTGAACGATATTATTTCTTTTTCCTGAACACCAATAATTTACTGAAAAGATAATTAGCTATTACCACTATCACTGATGAAATGAATATTTTAGCCACCCAGTAATTCATGTTCCACACGTTAACAGTTAATATCATAATGACTATGTCCATCACCCAGGTCGACAGTCTTGAGCCGGCAAATCCGATAAATTCTCTCCATACGTTCGGATTCTTACTTTTAAACACGAGCTTTCGTGAGACGGGGTAAGCAAACAAAACGCCCGCTACCCAGGCAATAGTGTTAATTATGTTATTTTGCATGGTCTTCTGTGCGTCCAAAAAGAAGCCCGCCACAAAGGCGCTTCCCCACGACACCAGAGTGGTGAGCACACCGACCACAAGATAAACCCAGATTTCCTCATATTTACAAAACAAATCATGAGCCCAGGGCCAAAATTTTATAAAATCCTTAAAAGCATCTACTATGGTTTTCTTTTCTTCCATAGTATTATTTTCCTGCATTTCTTCCATTTTATTCTCTCCGACTGATTATTATGGGTTTACCAGATTGTGAGGCTCTCCTTTTAAGAAAGCGCTGATGTTATCATATACACCTTGGACACATCTGGTTCTGGCCTCAATGCTGCCCCACGCAAGATGCGGGGTTATGATAAGCCGGTTACTGTCCTTTAATTTGCTGAGCGGATTGGTTAGCTGCAGGGGTTCCTTTTCAAGCACATCAAGTCCTGCACCTGCAATTGTTCCGTCAACCAATGCTTCGTATAAGTCAGGGTTGTTTACGATGGGGCCGCGAGCAACGTTAATAAGGTATGCTGATTTTTTCATCTTACCAAGTGTTTCCTTATTGATAAAGTCTTTGGACAAATCACTTAACGGACAATGAAGCGACAGAAAATCACTCTGTGCAAGCAGGGTTTCTTTAGAAACCTGCTCGTACTCCGTCACCGTGCTCTTGCCTGTAATGGAATAGAAAATCACCCGACAGCCAAAGGCTTTTGCTATGCGTGCTACTCTCCTTCCGATGTTTCCCATGCCAACTATGCCCCAGGTCTTACCGTCAAGCTCCGAAAAGGGCTCACTGAAATTGGAAAAGCGGTCCTGTGCACTGTACGCACCGCTTTTAACATAATCGTCATAATGTGGAAGCTTTTGCGAAAGCGCAAGTGCAAGTGCAAAGGTGTGCTGTGCAACCATCGCTGTTGAATAGTCTACCACATTCTCAACCCATATGCCACGTTCCTTACAGTATTTCAAATCACAGTTGTCATAGCCTGTTGCGAACTCGCATATCAGCTTAAGATTTTGAGCTTCGCTTAGGCTTTCTGCATTCATGGGTGATTTGTTGGCCACCACTATGTCTGCGTCCTTTACTCTTTCCTTAACTTCCGCAACTGTTACGGTGTTCGGATAATAGGTTACTTCCCCTAATTTATCAAAACAATCGACCGGAATATCCGGCCCGACGGAATTTCTTTCCAAAACTACTATTTTCATCCGTTTTCTTTCCTTCCCGGTGCCTCTCATTTCTTGATAATAAGCATCAAATCTGCTATAATTCTAACCTAAGTGAATCAATTTGAAAAGTTTATATTGTCTTAAATTTTTATGTACGAAAGGATGTGTTTATATGAGATATATCACAAAAGGCACCTGTTCACAGGCAATCGATGTGGAAGTAAAAGACGGTATCGTTGAATCGGTTCAATTTTACGGCGGATGCAGCGGAAACACCCAAGGCGTTGCGGCACTCGTTAAAGGAATGAAGGTTGAAGATGCCATTTCAAAGCTTAAAGGCATAAAGTGCGGCACAAAACCAACCTCCTGCCCCGATCAGCTCGCAAGAGCATTAGAATCAATGAACTAGAAAGAAGGCTTATTTATGAAAAGGATTGTACTGACAGGCGGTGGCACGGCAGGACACGTCACCCCCAATATAGCACTGCTGCCCGCTCTTAAAAAAGAAGGCTTCGAGGTGTACTATATGGGTTCCTACGACGGAATCGAGAAAAAGCTTATCTCGGATTTCGACATTCCATACAAAGGAATTTCAACCGGAAAGTTAAGACGCTATCTCGATATCAAAAACCTTACTGACCCCTTCAGAGTAATAAAGGGATTCGGTGAAGCCAGAAAATATTTGAAAGAAACAAAGCCTGATGTCGTATTCTCAAAAGGCGGATTTGTTTCGGTTCCGGTTGTCAGAGCCGCGGCTTCTCTCGGTATTCCATGTATTATTCACGAATCCGATATGACTCCCGGCCTTGCAAACAGGCTGTGTATTCCGGTAGCCTCTAAAATATGCTGTAATTTCCCCGAAACCCTGAAATGTGTTCCTGACGGGAAAGCAGTTCTTACCGGCTCTCCCATCAGAGACGAATTATTAAAGGGAGGCAAAGAGGCAGGTCTTAAAATGTGCGGATTTAACCGCAACAAACCCGTAATCATGGTAATCGGCGGAAGCCTTGGCGCAGCGAACGTCAATAAAGCCGTTCGTGAGGCTCTTACCGGTCTGTTAAAGGATTTTCAGGTGGTTCATATCTGCGGAAAAGATAAAATTGATAATCTTCTTTTGTCCGTGGAAGGATACAAACAATTCGAATATGTCAAAGAAGAATTGAAGGATTTGTTTGCCATGACGGATTTAGTTATATCCAGGGCCGGCGCAAATGCCATATGCGAACTTTTGGCTCTCAAAAAGCCAAACATTCTCATACCTCTTCCCGCTGCAAGCAGTCGTGGAGACCAGATATTAAATGCTGCATCCTTTGAGGCTCAGGGCTTTTCCATCGTAATTAACGAGGACGAGCTGACCACGAATTTGCTCATTGATAAGGTTCAGGAGCTGTATTTTACCAGACAGACTTATATTGATGCCATGGCTCAAAGCGGTCAGCCTGATTCGGTACATACCATTGTTAATCTCATTAATGATGCAATACGATAATTTTTGCCATGTTTTGTATTAATTAACCACTGGCTGCCCTTCCGATTCTGCTCCATAATTGTATAAAAAGATACAGGGAGCTAAACACATGAGGCTTAAACTGATTAATATATACAATGAAATACTGTTGGAAGATATACACAACTCTCAGGTCGGATTCGAATGTGAATCCACTTATCATGAAGGAGACCATTTTGTATTAGAATGTGACACGCCTTCGTATGTATGGGTCCGACTTGACGAAGCTTTGGGAGAAGCATTACTTTATATTAACAGTACCTTGCGCTTTGATATTCCTTTTGATGAAAGGAGACGTGGCTATGCAGACAACGCCTTTGCAGGTTCCCATCATTTTGCAAGTGCCAGACTCGCTTTCCCCAAAGAAATTAATTCATATAGAAATCTGTCTCTTAATCCCTATGATTACAACGAGGCAGTAGATGTATTCCCCCATGTTTTGGCTAACGCTGAGACTCCGGGGAATTCTGCATTTTTGGCCAAAAATGTCATAGACGGCATCACTGCAACAAAAGGGCATTTCAGATATCCCTATACCTCCTGGGGTATTGCCGGAAGAAACGATGCCAAACTTGAACTGTTATTTGGAAGAATGGTAAAAGTTGACAGAGTTGTCATTTATGAACGTGCTGACTTTCCACACGACAACTGGTGGAACGAAATTACTCTTTCTTTTAGCAATGGAGATTCCATGATTTGTAAAATGACTAAAACAGATAAAGGGCAGGAAATTGTCTTTCCCGAAAAAGAAATTTCATCACTGACCATTGAGAATCTTAAAATGTCTCCGGAGCAATCACCCTTTCCCTCTCTGTCCCAGCTGTCCGTATATGGCCAGGATATTATTTCTCGCTGACCATCATGGAACCAAGAACCAATACAGCGCCCAGGATTTCGAGCAGGCTCAATGATTCTTTCAGAAGAAGGGCAGATAGTAAAATTGCAACAATAGGATCTATGTAACTAAGGAGTGCGGCAGTGTATGCTTTCACTCCTTTCATTGCGCCAAAATAAAGTGCATATGCTACTCCTGTGTGCAGTAAACCGACTGACAGAATCAGAATTATGACTGATAAATCTGTTTTGACGAAAAGCACTCCCTGTGTTGCCGCAACATATGGTATCATCACAAGCCCTGCGACAAACAATTGAATAATGGTTTTGTCAAAGGCTCCAAGTTCTTTTAGCTTTTGATTCAGTAGTATTACGGCCGCATATAAGGAAGCCGCAAGTAAGCCATAAACGATGCCTCTTACATTATTCTTAGGTAGTCCGCCTTCTTTAAATATGCCGGAGGTAAGTACCATTCCTATGAATGCAACAGCGATGCAAAGCCATTTTTTCATGGATATTTTATCTTTAAAAATTAAGGAAGAAACCATCATTACAATTACCGGTGCCATATAATAACAAATTGTAGCCGTGGCAACGGTTGTATAATTATAGCTTTCAAACAAAAACATCCAATTAAAGGAAAGTGCGGTACCGGATAAAATGAGCCATAAAAGGTTCTTTTTTATTGACTTAAAGTCTATCCCTCTGCGGGTAATAAGTATAAAAACCACAAGGCATAAAGCTCCGATAAAGGCACGGTATAAAGCAAGCAGCGAGGATGCCGTGGGTATATATTTTCGAAACACTCCAATGGTTCCGAATATTACCATAGATAAAATTATCATTAATTTGGATTTATTGTTATCTGACATAATACCCATGCCCTTTCCATAGCCTGCAAAGTTTGTTGATTTTCTTTACGGTAATAATATCACATCTGTTCTTTTTCAAGGAGTCTTTTGTACGAAAAATCCATCAAAAACGCGCCAAGCGGTGCCGTCACTATTATGGATAAAACCGCAACAGATAAGACAAGATTGCCACAGGAAAGTCCTAACGATAAAGGAACCGAACCTATGGCTGCCTGAACGGTTGCTTTGGGAAGATATGCTATCACACAGTAAAGTCTTTCCTTCCATGTATAATTGGTTCCTATGAGGCAAACCAGGACGCCTATTGAACGAAATACCAGTGCCACTAATATCATGCACAGTGCTCCCGCTCCTGCCAAAAGTGTATATCGGATGTCAACTGCAGCTCCTACCAATACAAAGAGTATTACTTCGGCTGCCAGCCAAAGCTTTCCATATTTCTCAGAAAGTCTTTGAGAAACTGACTTTTCACTTCTCAGTTTTATTATAAGAGCCATGCTCATTACCGCCAAAAGTCCTGATACTGCCACGTAGGGCTCAAGCACATTTTCGATTGCCATTAGCAGAAATGCCGTGCCCAAGGATATCATTACTTTCAGACTGTTCCTGATTAAATGCTTTCTGCTGTATGCCTTTTCAAAAACATAGCTTAAAACAAATCCCGCAAGGCTTCCGATTAGTATTCCCAGAATTATCGATACCGGTACATCAGCGAAATCTTTTATTTCAACAGCGCCGCCCTGTGCAAGCTTAATAAAGGTCGAGAACAGCACTATGACAAATACATCGTCCAGGCTTGCTCCGGCCAAAATCATTTGTGGAATAGCTTTACGGGTTCCATATCCTTCTTCCATTAAAGCTACCATTCTCGGTACTACAACAGCAGGTGATACGGCTCCCAATACCGCTCCCATTATGGCGGCCTCCAGAACAGATACCTTTAACACTATGGGTGCAAAAATAACAAAGGCAATTATCTCAAAAACTGCCGGCAAAAAAGACATAAGTATAGCAGGGCGCCCTGCCTTCTTAAGATCTGACAGGTCTAACGATAATCCCGCTTTTATCAAAATGATAATAAGCGCCATCTGCCTAAGTTCGGATGAAATACCTAAAATTTGAGGATCTAAAAAATCCAGAACATATGGGCCCAAAACTACGCCCGTAAGCAGCATTCCGATTATTCGCGGTAATTTCACTTTTCTGCATATGGCGGCCATGCAAAGACCTACCAAAAATATAAGTGCAAGTGATGTAAGCATAATAATATCCTTTGTAAGCAATGTGTTTTTGTCTTTTGAAGAAAAAAGTATGACTATGTTGCATATTGTTCTTATGTGAATTGTAATCAGCACAGTCTTTATTGTACCACTTTTTGCAAAAAGTATCTCATATTTCTAATGATTCAATTACTGTGTCATCACCTGGCAGACCCGTTATTACAACCAAACATATAGATAAATATGTCGATAACGTTACCTTTCATCGCAAAAGACATGGCGAAAAATACAACAAAAAAGATATCCCTTCGGATATCCTCTTAAGAGCGCGAGACGGGGATCGAAGTCGGACATACCCGAAAAAACCCAGTAAAATCAAGGAGGAAAGCACTCTATCCTCGGGTTGTCCCCAAAACTGTCCCCAAAATGATGGGGACAACGCTGATTTTGGTTCATGAAAATCCGCAGGAAATCAAGCATCACGTATCATGCAGATGCCGAAGAATATAAAGAATAATTCAAAACATGATTATGAAATCATTTCCGCGCCTACAGTATATGACCATGTTCCGTCAGCATTTTTCTGAGCAGTACACTGACCAAAGAAATAAGCTCCTGTCCCACTGCGCCATTTGTGAGCATTAAACGCTGTTAGTTCCGGAACCGAATCTCCTTCCTTTATGGCAGGAAGATTCCATACAGCGTCTTCATTTGTTTCTATCGAGAAAAACAATCCATCTTCCCAGTAGAGGTTATCCTTGTCAATATACCCTTGTTCACAGAGTTCTTCCCATGTTCCTGCAATGTATGGAAGATTATGTTTCGAAGCAAAGACATTCAGCACTGATTCTTTTTCTTCCTCAGTCAAGTGAGTAAGTCCGGAGAGATCAATGCCAATCTGAGATATCCCGCCATTTAAGCCTGGATCAACATTCCATAAATCTTCCAATACTTCAAGGTATAATTCACAGACATCGGTCCGAATATTTGTGGTAGCGTTTATTGGTTCGTCAACACCGCCAACACTGCAAACTGAAGCATTATTTATAAAAGTAATGTCAATCCAGTAATCACTTGGTGAAAAGCTGTTAAGGTAAATGCGATAGGTTTCACCTTCTGTAAAATTGAACACTGACAAACTATAGGTTATCTCTTTTGCTTCATCCTTTTTTAGGCCATAAAGAATTGCATCAACTGTGATGCTATCACTTTCCGGCATTCGTATAAGTTCACCGTCTTGATTATGATACACGCAGTAAGAAGGCCCAAATTTGAACTCCTCATTAGCGAGATTCTTCCATTCGACCGTTATTCGTGAATCCTCTGTATTCAGTTGATTCTCGATAACAGATAAAGATAACCTGTTTGAATCCGGAACGTGAATACTATTAGATGCTTCGTTTGGTGCAACTATGCTTACAGCCTCATTGTCAACTGTTTCGGCACGGGCTTCACTATACACCAAGGCAACCACCTTCTCGTAATCACCACTATGAGTCCTATAGTAGCGTTCTTCACCATTATACGATACTTTTGCCAGCTTGGGCTTTTTGTATATTGTTATCCGATAGTCACTCTCTATGCATATCTCTACAGAGCCTGATGA
>JAZQNB010000044.1:0-6235 GCA_045627085.1 Lachnospiraceae bacterium
GTATCTGCCTTTTTATGTGGAAATAGGCCCGAATCAAATACATGAAGGTCAAATGGATATAGTGGTGAGAGTAACCGATGTTACTGATACCTCCTATCATGCAAGAGGCAAACAGAAGCTTAATCGCGGCGGTATGTATTATACGGCACAAAGCGGTATATGGCAGAGTGTATGGCTGGAGGAGGTTCCTGACATATATATTAAGAATGTCAAAATTACTCCATCCGTGCAGAAATCGAAATGTTATGTCCGTGTGGAATTATCCGGAAGAGAAAGCACATTGAATGTGTTCTGTATGGCACGGGAGGAAACGGCATTTGATGCTCGATTCAGAGATTTTCCAAGTGAGAATGAGTGGCCCGAGGAGGGAAGACTGATTGATAAGCAAATCGGAAGAGCTGGTGAGAATATAGAGCTTGATATGGAAAATTCTACGTTGTGGACTCCGGAAAATCCTTATCTTTATCATTTGTGTGTGAGTGTGGGAGCAGACAGGGTTGAAATGTATTTTGCCATGAGGGAATTTTCTTATGGTAAAGGGGACGATAACCACATAAGATTTATGCTTAACTTAAAGCCTTATATGCAGACCGGTGTTTTGGACCAGGGGTACTGGCCCGACGGCTTGTATACGGCACCGAGTGATGAAGCGTTAATATATGACATCACTACGATGAAGGAGCTTGGCTTTAATTGCTTGCGTAAGCATATAAAGATAGAGAGCGACAGATGGTATTATCATTGTGACAGGCTCGGAATGATAGTATGGCAGGATATGGTTAACGGCGGAACGGGGTATAAGGACTGGTTTGTTACCTATGTGGCTACAGTAATGAATTCGTTTAACATAAGCTTCCCGGATAATTTGAAATTCGGCTGGCTTTTCGGACGTTCCTCAGATACAGGCAGACGTGAATTCATAGATGAAATGTATAAGACGGTAAGACTTTTGTACAATCATCCCTGTATTGCGGTATGGGTACCCTTTAATGAGGGATGGGGACAGTTTGATGCCAAGGCCGTAACGGAAACATTAAAGAAGATAGACAAAACCAGATTGATAGACCATGCAAGCGGATGGTTTGACCAAAAGCAGGGCGATTGCATAAGCAAACATCATTATTTCCTTCATTTCAGATTCAGAAAGGATGGTAAAAGAGTAGTGTTCCTTAGTGAATACGGTGGGTTGACGCTGCTTGTACAGGACCATGCTTTTACGGAAAAATTATTCGGATATGGTAAATGCAGGGATAAAGCAGAGCTTTCAAGCCGCTATTTGCATATTTTTGAGACTATATGTTACCCTTCCGCCCGAAAGGGAATCAGCGGATATATATATACTCAGCTTTCTGATGTTGAGGAAGAATCAAACGGGGTTTTGACATATGACAGAGAAGTGGTTAAAATAGACAGCGATGTTGTAAAACGCTGCAATCAAAAGCTAAAGGATGTTTTGGGTAAGTAGATGATAAAAGCATATTTGGCCGACTGCGAATGTTTGAAGGATGAAGCTTTGTTAGACAGAGCGATTAAAGTATTACCTTCGTGGCGCGTGGAAAAACTTAGCAAAATTAAATCCGAAAAGGCAAAGAGGCAATCTGCGGCAGCAGGAATACTGTGGGTTTATGCCATGAAGGAATGTGGCATAGATGTAAATGGCGCAGAGATTGAATTAAGAGAAAACGGCAAGCCTTTTTTGAAAGGAAACAGTAATTTGTTTTTCAGCATATCTCATTCAAAGGATTATTGTCTTTTGGCGGTCTCTGACAAACCGATTGGCTGTGACATTCAAAAGCGGGAAAAAATTGAAGAGAGAATAGCCAAAAGATTTTTCTCAAGGGATGAATATGACTATTTGGAAGGCCTTTCAACCGTAGAAAAAACAGTTCAATTTTACAGGCTGTGGGCAGCAAAGGAAAGCATCGCGAAGACATCAGGGAAGGGAATTGCCATGCTTCCCAATATAAATTTTAAAATTGATGGTGGCAAAATCAGTTATGAGGGATATGAAATCATTGAAAAAAATGATTTGCTTAAAGGATATTCCATAGCCTTTGCCATCGGTAATTAAGGAGCTGTAAATCAAAAAATGGAAACTGCAAAAACAAAACAATATATAAAAATGACCGAGACACCGGTAAGTCGTCTGATACTGGGGTTGGGACTTCCGACCACCATAAGCATGCTGGTTACGAATCTTTACAATATGGCAGATACCTATTTTGTCAGTACGCTTGGCAACTCCGCCAGTGGAGCTACCAGCGTGGTATTCGGACTGATGGCCATTATTCAGGCAGCCGGCTTTATGTTCGGGCAGGGCTCCGGCACAATAGTATCCAGAAGGCTTGGAGCGGGAAATAAAAAGGAAGCGTCAAAGTATGCTTCAATGGGATTCTTCTCTGCTTTATTTGCAGGTATACTGCTGCTTATATTCGGATTGTTATTCCTGACTCCTTTGATGAGACTGCTTGGAAGCACAGATACAATACTGCCTTTTTCCAAAACATATGGCGCGTGTATTTTATGTTGTGCTCCGGCAATGCTGCTTAGCTGTGTATTTAATAACATTTTGAGATACGAAGGGAAAGCTATGTTTTCCATGTATGGACTTGCAAGCGGAGCAGTATTGAACATCGGACTGGATTTTTTATTTATCAGGATTTTTGAAACAGGTATTATTGGTGCCGGAATTGCAACCGCCGTTTCGCAATATGTGAGCCTGATTGTTTTGGCCGTGATGTTTAAAAGATGCGAGAGCAAGATTTCGATTGATTTATTCAGGGAGAACTTTAAGGATAATCTCCATACATGGTGGAAAATTGTGGCAGCAGGAATGCCGAGCCTGATTCGTCAGGGAATGGGAAGCATTTCTGTCATGGTGCTTAACAATGCCTGCAAAATATTCGGAGACGTGGCAATCGCAGCAATGGGAATCGTATCCAGAGTAATTAACTTCCTCTTCAGCGTTGGACTTGGAGTCGGACAGGGATACCAGCCTGTTGCCGGCTTTAATTACGGAGCCAGGAAATACAGCCGTGTAAGAAAAGGCTTTTTCTTTACCTGGGGATTTGGTACAGCGCTTCTTGGAGCATGTGCAATTGTTGCATCTTTCTTCTCCTCGGATGTTATCAGATTTTTCAGAAATGATGAAAGCGTAATTGAAATTGGTTCGATTGCAATGAGATATCAGTGTGTTTCTCTATTGTTTTTGCCTTTTACCGTTTGTAATAACATGATGTTTCAAAGCACCGGAAAGAGTGCCAGAGCATCCATACTTGCCACCTTCAGAAGCGGTGTGTTCTTCATACCGATTGTGATTTTGTTCTCCAATCTGTGGGGACTTTTCGGCATTGAGATTTCACAGGCTGTAGCCGACGTTATAGCTGCAGTGTGCTGTATTCCTTTTACGATAGATTACTTCAAAAAACTTCCTAAGGATGAATAGAAATATAGCGGAAAAATTAGCCTTTTTTGCGTAGAAATTTGGAAATTATCCATATCATTTTGTGCTAAAATGATTAGTGGGTAATTTCTTTTTTTGCGTTTATGTGGACACGACGGAGGGGGAAAATGAATGC
This sequence comes from Lachnospiraceae bacterium, assembly GCA_045627085.1. GTDB lineage: Bacteria > Bacillota > Clostridia > Lachnospirales > Lachnospiraceae > RGIG10340. The sequence continues at coordinate 3,579 of JAZQNB010000044.1, forward strand.
CATGATTTGTGAAACTAAGGTTAAAAATGAATTGTTGGATATATCCCAAAACAGAAATCTGGGAGCTATTCCACTCTCACCAGATATTCTTACAAAGGCTAATATCGGTTTGTGGGCATTTGAACTGGACGAGGGAGAACCGCCCAGAATGTATGTGGATGAAGCAATGCTCGGACTCTTAGGCCTTGAACATCAGGTCCCACCCGAGGAAGCATATCACGCATGGTACGACCATATTGATGAGGGCTCTTATGACCTGGTTATAGATTCCGTTGAGAAAATGAAATCAGGGGAACATGCTGAGGTTCAATATCCATGGCATCATCCGAATGGACATACCCTGATAATCCGTTGTGGCGGAGTCAGGAATTTTGAATACAAAAAAGGAATTAGGATAGAAGGAACACATCAGGATGTATCGCAGACACTGCATTTTGATGAAGAGGAAAGAAAACGCGCAAAATTATTGGAGAATGAGCTTGTAAAGTCAAAGCTCCGTGCCGATTGTCTTGCTTTTATTTCTGATACTGAATTGGATTTTGGCAGGAGTATAAGCTACTTCGGCGAACGCATAATGCAGATTTCTCATTGCGACCAGGTTATTTTCCGCAATTTGGAGGGAGAAAGATACATATTGAATGCGCAAGGCGTAGAAGACATTTCTGAAGATATATGTATGGCATGTCCGTTTTCGGATGTGCATTCCAAAGCTTTTTCTGACGGATACGCAATGATGAATGATTGCAAAGCCGGTTGGAAGGGCATAAAACCGCATCAGAACTGCCCGGTAAAATCATCCTTTATCAATCCTGTATATAAAAACGGCAAATTTGCAGGAATGTTGACGGTTCATTATCTGCAGGATCAGCACAGCTTTACCGAAAATGGCATTGATATAATGAAAACCATAGCTATTTATTGTGGACTTCTGCTGGAACGGATTGATGCCCAAAAAGCGCAACAGGAGAGATTTCAGATTGAAGCCTCCGACCGTGCAAAATCACAGTTTTTGTTTAATATGTCGCATGATATCCGAACACCTTTAAATGCGATAATCGGATTTACCGATAAAGCCTTTAGACATAAGGACGATGAGCACATTGTCTTGGAATCACTCGAAAAGATAAAAATATCCGGGAATTACCTTCTTAAACTGGTAAATGATATTTTGGACATGGCCAGAATAGAAGCAGGAAAGCTGGAGATTAAGGAAGAACTGATTTTCAGCGAGGCAGACAACACCCTTTTGGAGATATTCGGCGCAGAAGCGGCAAGAAAGAGAATTAAGCTGCATGTGTTCTATGATACCAAAGATAAATATGTGTGGATTGATGAAACTAGAACCAATCAGATAGTTGCCAACCTGTTATCAAATGCCATCAAATACACGGAACCCGGGGGTGACATCTGGTATACCGTAAAACAGGTTGAAAGCGACAGACCGGGCTATGGCAAGTATGTAGCAACGATTAAGGACAATGGGCGCGGCATGAGCGCTGAATTCGTAGACAGAATATTTAACGCCTTTGAAAGAGAACATTCTTCAACGGTCAGTGGAGAACAGGGAACCGGGCTTGGAATGGCTATCGTGAAAAAGATAGTGGAGGCAATGGACGGAGATATTAAAATAAAGTCCGAACCCATGAAGGGTACAGCTGTAACCCTTACAACATATCACAGAATAGCAACAGCTTCAGAGATAAAACAATATGTTGCAAAGCTTAGAGAAGACGAAAAATTAAATCACCGGAAGATGAAAGGCAAGAGGATACTTCTGGCGGAGGATAATGAGCTTAACAGAGAGATTGCCCTGGATATATTGGAGGAGCAGGATATCATTATAGAAGAGGCGGAAAACGGTAAAGTTGCTGTAGATATGCTGAGAGAAAAAGGCCCTGACTATTATGACTTCATACTGATGGATATTCAGATGCCGGTTATGGGAGGATATGATGCAACAATTGCAATCCGCGAAATGTATCCGGACAAGAAGATACCCATTATAGCGCTTTCTGCCAATGCATTTACGGAGGACAGGGATGCTTCCATAGCTGCCGGAATGGATGAACATGTGGCTAAGCCTATAAATGTGGAAGAGCTTTTCAAGGTTTGTACTAAATTCTTATAGAAATACATGATTAATAAAAAAAGAGATATCCCTTCGGATATCCTCTTAAGAGCGCGAGACGGGGATCGAAGTCGGACATACCCGAAAAAAACCAGTAAAATCAAGGAGGAAAGCACTCTATCCTCGGGTTGTCCCCAAAACTGTCCCCAAATGATGGTGAAAAAACTCTGATTCCGTGTTTTTTTAATACAATTGTGCTTATTGTCTTGTGCAAAATCCTATTAGAAATGTGCTCAACACGCAATATAGTATCATATAACTTATCCAGACAATGCATGGGGTAATGGGAATGGTAGTTTTGCCTTTGAAGATAAAAATAAAATATATCCCGGAAGTTAGCAAAGAAACAAAACTGAAAATTGAAAGAATAATACAAGAAAAGGAGTGAGATTTGTTATGAGAAAAGTAATCTTAATTCTATTATCAATCTCCTGTGTTTTAAGCCTCGCTGCCTGTGGTAAACAAGAAATCAATACTCCCGAAACAAATGAAAATCCGAAAAATCCGGAGAAAATTGTTGTTATAACCG
>JAZQNB010000045.1:0-21301 GCA_045627085.1 Lachnospiraceae bacterium
ATTGTTGCTGAACAGTTCTGAACTGTAAGCAGGTACTGGTTGTCAGGACATCCTGTAGGATAGTCAGCTGTCTTGTCGAAATATGTAGGCTCAAGTGCGATAGAAGCACATGTATCTGAGTTGATGATGAATGCGTCGTCATGAAGAACCTTGATGCCGCCGAACTTGTCATACTTTCCGCCATGCTTAGCATGTGTAAGTGTTGACTTACCTGATCCTGAAAGACCATATACAGAAGCAACGAACTTCTTGCCGCCCTTAAGTGAGTATTCCTTCTGTCCACCATGGCAAGCTGCATAGCCGTTACGGTTTGCAAGTGCCCAAGCCATTGTAAGGGTGCCCTTCTTATGCTCGCCGAAGTACTTCATACCAAGGATTGCTGCGCAGTTCTGGTTTGTATCGAAGTAGCAGAGTGTAAGGTCATCGCTTAAGCAGCTGTAATCAACATCAGGAGCTGCAACAGGTGCCCACTGGGGATCTGAGAAGATGTAGATATCGGGCTCGTTGCCGTTTCCGATAGGAGTTGAATTCTTGTACATCTTGTTGTAGCAGTCTGACATATACTGGAAGTTGAGCATCCAGTTGTAAAGAAGGTTCTCTTCGCCCTCGGGAATAAGCAGATGTGCCTTTGCCATGAATTCGGGATCAAGACCAACGTAGCAGGTTGCATGATACATCTTCTTCCAACGTGTCTTGTAAACAGCGTCCATAACAACCTTGTCAAGCTTCTTCTCGTCTACACCGGGCTCGCCCTTGATACGACGTGCTGCTGCATAACGGCCTGTAACTGCGCCATCGTTGAAAAGCAGAACCTTTGCGTCTGAATCAAGACCAAACTCCTCACCACGGTAAACAGGCATATCTGTTACGATTGTTCCGGGTGAATTCTTTGCTAAATTGTAAGCTTCCTTTAAGGTATTAACCTTAACAACATTGTTGCCATAGAAAGCGCCTTCGATGATTGAACGGGTGGTAGAGAAACCAACTTTTCCCTTGCCGATTTCGTCAATCTTGTACATAGCTTTTGTTGACATAAAAAAGTCCTCCTATAGAATATGTAATTCCGAAATCTGTCCGATCCCGGTTGTGTAAAACCTTGCTTGGGATTTCAGGCACTCTAAAATCGGATGCCCTGACTATCCCAAAATTAGACGATTATCAGTATATATTCTTAAATGTCAAATGTCAATGGAAAATATTATTTTTATGTTTAAAATAGTAACTTTACATATCGTGATTTCTGTCAGAAATGCAGAAATCATAGGAAAATTATTTTGACACGGAAAATCATCCGTCAGTTTTTCCGGGAAGCGTAAAGTTGACGGAAGGGGTATATTTGGGCTATAATCTGATGATATCAGGGATTATTGCGGACGATAAATAGAATGGAAAGAAAATGATTTTATAGGGAGATTAATTGAAATGATTATTCTTATAGGTGGCAGCAGCCATGTTGGAAAAACCTATGTCGCACAGAAGCTGATGGAGAGGCTTAAGATACCGTATACCTCGCTTGACCATCTGAAGATGGGCTTCATCCGTACCGGACAGACCGGGCTGACGGTGGAGGATGATTATGAGATGCGGTATTTTCTGTGGCCCTTTGCTGCGGAAATGGTGAAGACGGCCGTTGAAAATAAGCAGAATATGATACTGGAGGGCTGCTATATACCCGGAGAGTGGCGGGAGAGCTTTATGAAGGAGGAGGATCCGGAGTTCTATCTGAAGGAAATCACCTGCGTGTTTATTGTAATGAGCGAGGCTTATATCCGGGGGAATTTCTCCTCGATTGTTGATTATGCCAATATAATAGAGAAGCGCCTTGAGGATGACCCGGATATGGAGAGGCTCATCAGGTGCAGCAGGAATTTCAAGGCCGACTGCGAAAAATATAATATAAACTGTATTGAGATAGATACGGAGTACGATATTGAAGGGATAGCGGATGAAATCAGCCGGATAGCGTGTGAAGCCGGACAAACCGGAATTCAGTTTGAAAAGTGAGAGTTAAAAAAATTATCCGGCAAAATAAAAAAAATGGAACCGGAAGGTTTATCTGTCGTCTAATATATGATACAATGTTCCTGCTCATGGGTTATGGCTAACCGTGAGCAGTGAAAAAATAATATATTTATCACTAAAAGGAGGCTTTCATGAAAAATTTAAGGAAAAAGGGACTTGCCCTGATGCTTGCCCTTGCACTTGTGCTCGGTGCTTTTAACGGTGTTGCGGTTTCAGCCAAGACCTCGCTTAAGAAGGATACGATGGCAGAGGTGCTTGAAAAGGTAAAGACCAAGCTGGGCATCGGAAATGAATTTGATGAGTTCACATACAATTTCAGTGAGGATGTCAACGAAAATGCAAGGTGGAGCTTCGACTGGAGCATGAAGGACGGAAGTAAATATGCTTATGCGGTTGCAGACAAGTCGGGACATGTATATAGCTACGTGGTAAACAGTAATAAAATCGGGAATAATGAGCTTCTGATTCCGGCCTATACAAGGGAAGAACTGATCCCTTCGGTTCTTGAATGGGTAAATAAGGCAGAGCCCGAAACGACAGGAAAGCTGAAGTATTCATCAGCAAGCTATTCAAGATACGACGGTACCTATTCGATCGGCTTCATCCGTACGGAGAACGGAATCGACATGCCTGATAACGGCGTCCGTGTAAGGGTAAGCAGTGTTGACGGTACGGTTTCAGCCTTCAGTGCAAACTGGGAGTACAATGTTAAGCTTACGGCGCCTGAGAACCTCATTTCAGAGGAGGCTGCAAAGGAAAAGCTTGGAACAAAGCTTGGCATGGACCTTGAATACAGACTTGGCTGGGACGAGGAAGGCAATGCAAAGGTATTTCTTGCCTACAGCCCCGACAGAAGCTATCTGGCAGTAAACGCAAAGAGCGGAAAGCTTTATACAAGCAAAAACTATTCAGCCGCTGAGTGGGTCGACGAAGAGAAGGAAATGACTACTGCGGACAATGCAGCAATGGCTGTTGACGGCGGAAGAGGTCTTTCAGATGTTGAGCTTGCAAGGATTGATGAAATTGACGGAATCATTTCCTCTGATGAGGCTGTTGAACTGATATTAAACAATCCCTACCTCTATTCAGAGGATGTCAGCTATGCAACACAGGCTCAGCTGTATCAGAATGATGACGGCTATTTTTGGAATATCTATTTGAATGATGAACGTCCCTACGATTATGACAGTGATGATTATTCAAAGGTTTCATGGTACAGAAGCAGCATCAGTGCTTCAATTGATGCAAAGACGGGAGAAATCCTCAGCTACTATGCTTCCGTAAGGGATTTTTATGATTATTCCGAGGAAGAGCTTGCCACATTAAAGATTAATTATACAAAGAAGCAGTGCATAAAGAATTTTGAGGAGTTTGTAAATTCACAGAATGCCGGCAGGCTTGCAGAGACAAAGCGCAGCGATATGTCAAAGGCATTCCCCATTGCCTACGATGAGAAGACAAATAAGTATTCATATTCAGGCTACAGTATGAACTATGTACGTATGCATGAGAATATACCCTTCAGTGCCAACAGTATTTCAGGCAGCGTTGAGGGTATTACCGGCAGGGTTGCTTCCTATAATGTAAACTGGAGCGAGGTTGAGTTCCCTTCTTCAGCAGACATAATCAGCGAAAAGGATGCATTTAATGCATTCATCGGCTTCAGCAATTTTGATAAGGTTTACGAGCTGGTAACGGTTTACAGCGAGGATTACAGCAAAAAGACAACCAAATCCCGTCTGGTATACCGTGTGAATGCCGGCTATAGTGATTATGTTGATGCTGTTTCGGGTAAGCACGTAAACTATTCAGGACAGGAATATGCTGAACCTGCAGGTGATTATGCGTATACCGATATTGAAGGCAGCAAATATGAGAGAACCATTCAGCTTCTGGCTGATATGGGAATCGGATTTGAGGGTAGTGAATTCAAGCCTGAGCAGGTAATTACGGTAAATGAATTCAACAATCTTCTTTCAGGAACCGGATACTACTGGTATTCTTCAGATGAAAAGGAACTGAGTGATGACGAGCTGACACGTGAGAATGCTGCAGCACAGATCATCAGCTTCTACGGACTTGAAACCCTGGCAGCCATGGATATTTTTAAGACCGGTTTTGACGATGAGGCTTCCATTTCTGCAGACAGACTTGGCGCTGTAGCCCTTGTGAAGGGAATGAAGTTCATGAAGGCAGCCAAGGGCAACAGCTTTAAACCTGCACAGAAGGTGACAAGGGGCGAGGCTGCTGAGATCATTATGAATGTGATGATTTATTCAGGAGATTATTGATTGAAGGAATAACAAATGGGGCGGTGGTTTTGACCTTAGTGTCAAAACCACCGCCCCATTTGTTATTTATTATGCTTATTTATTACAGCTTTACAACGAAGGGTGTGATGAGAATGATTATCATGCAGACAGGGCAGATGAATTTTATCATTACACGGTAAAGCTTCTTTGCCTTGAAGTTTTCCTCGCCGATCAGTACCTCGTCCTCTATATATTTTGTCTTTGCTATATAGCCGATCAGGATGCAGGTGATGAAGGCGACAATAGGCATCATCATGTTGTTCGAGATGAAATCGAAGAAGTCAAGTATCTGGTAGCCGAAGATTGTTACTTTATCCCAGATGCTGTAGCCGAATACCGATAATGCGCCGAAGACGAAGACAAAGGCAAGGGCTATGATGGTTGATATTGTTCTGGTTCCCCTGGCATTTTTCTTATCAGGGGACTTCTTTTTTTCAATCACTTCGCTGATAATGGAAACCATGGTCTCAAGCAGCGAAATTGAGGATGTGAGCGCGGCAAGGGCAACAAGCATGAAGAACAGGCTTCCGATAATCTGACCGCCCTTCATGGAATCGAAGACATTTGGCAGGGTAATGAACATAAGCGAAGGTCCTGCGTTAAGCTGCGAGGTATTTCCGCCGCTGAAGGCAAAAACGCTTGGAACTACGATAAGTCCGGCAAGTACAGCGATTGCGGTATCGAAGATTTCGATGCTGCGGACGGATTTTTCTATGGAATCCTCCTTGCGCATGTAAGAGCCGTAGGTTACCATGATGCCCATTGCAAGGGACATGGAGTAGAAGAGCTGGCCCATTGCCGCAGCCAGTGTTTTAAGCCAGTCGGTAGCAGTAAAGCCGTCAATGCTTGGAAGCAGATAATATTTTACGCCGTCTAATGCACCGGGAAGTGTTAATGTATAAATTGCGATTCCGACGATAATCAGTACAAGCAGAGGCATCAGCAGCTTACTGATTTTTTCAATTCCTTTCTGCACACCGAGGATAACAACGGCAGCAGTAAGTACGGCAAATATAATAAAGAACAGCATAGGCTGACCTGCCTGTCCGATGAAGCCTGTAAAGAATTCACCCTCTCCGGCAGCGTCCTGTCCGTTTGCCGTTATGAAGGTAACAAGATATTTAAGCACCCAGCCGCCTATTACACAATAGTAGGGAGTAATGATAAAGGGTACTATTGCTGCAATCGGTCCGAGGAATGAAAATTTTCTGTTAACCGTTTTGTAGGCACCGATAACACTTTTCCCGGTTCTGCGTCCGAGTGCAATCTCTGTAATCATCAGGGCAAAACCAAAGGTAACGGCGAGACCGATGTAGACAATGAGAAAAATACCTCCGCCGTATTTAGCAGCCAAATACGGAAATCTCCAGATGTTTCCAAGTCCTACCGCCGAACCTGCCGCGGCAAGTATAAACCCCATACGGCTACCGAAGTTATCTTTTTTTGTGTTTTCCATAAGGCTTTTGTTCCTCCCGTAATTATAAATTTTCTGACCCCGTTAAAATTCGTAAACGCTTCGCCTGTTGCTTGTTAAAAGTTGGCTGCCCGGCAGCTTTTGGATAGTATCATCAGAAGAAGGCCGGTTCAGATGGTATAAAAACACACGAATTTGCTTGGTTTATACATATATACATTAATAATGTATATCATCTTTGAACATCTTTTAATTATACCATTAAAAAAAGCAGTGTCAAGATATTTGCGCCCGGTTTTCGCGTAAATGCGGCTGTAAATACAGCTGTAAATGCGGCTGTACGATGACGGTTATCGGGATTCGTTACTGCTCCCGGGCAGGTATACATATCCCATTACAACACGGTTTATAAAAAGTTTATAAATAGTTAATAAATTATTTATAAGTGTATTTTTATTTGTCCTACATCTGTCAACATTCAGGTGTTAGAATGGCATCAGACAAAGGGAAAACCCTTCCACATAAAATTGTTAATTTCTTACGGGAAGGTGTAGAAATACACCGCTCGCCCTCCTCTCATAAAAGCAATAGCCTCGAGCCACACCCTCGGGGTTATTGTCGTTTTAGGGGCTTTTTTTATTTTGGAGGCAGGCCCTCTTTTTTTGTTCACAAAAAAATCACAAAAATTGTTAGCACTCACTCTTGACGAGTGCTAACAATGGTGATATAATGCAGACATAAAAAAGAAAAGGAGGGCTGCCTTATGATGACACCTAGTTTATTTCATGATGATTTTGATTTTTTTAACCGCTTGTATCGGAATCCCTGGTTCGGCTTTAACGACCGCGAATTCAAGGATCTTGAGAAGAAGCTGTATGGCCGCAGAGCGAAGAATGTGATGAACACGGATATTAAGGAATCCGCTTCAGGCTATGAGATGACCATCGATCTTCCGGGATTCAGTAAGGATGAGGTGAGTGTTGCACTGGAAAACGGATACCTGACAATCAGTGCTGCCAAGGCTCTCAATCAGGAGGAAGACAAGGGGGAAGACGCTGAGGAAAAGGGAAGCTATATCAGACGTGAACGCTACTGCGGTTCGTGTCAGAGAAGCTTCTATGTTGGCGAGGTCCTTTCCGTTGAGGATATAAGGGCCGCTTTCAGCCAGGGAATACTTACACTTTTCATCCCCAAAAAGGATAAAAAGGCTGTTGAAGCAAATAAGTACGTTGCAATTGAAGGCTGATTTGCCGTTAAGCTGATGCTTTTTATTAAAGCGACAGCCGTGCGGACCTGAAAAGACCGTCCCGGACTATAGCATTTTTATAATGCTGTATATGCCGGGACGGTCTTTCCGTTATTTGAGGTCCTTTTTCATTTTAGCAGAAAATATAATGCATGCCGTTACATAAAACAGTATTCCGAAGCATATGGTCATGACCAGGCTCTCGCCGATGCCGTCAAATGAGCCTCCAAAGGGCATCCTGCCAAGCCTTACACCGTGATAGAAGGGTAATTTTACTGCGATATCCTTTATTATTCCGCCCAGACCGTCAACATCCATCCAGATTCCGCCGATAATACCTACCGCCGATATAATGATGGAGCATAGGCCCGGAGCAGCCTTTTCATTTATCGCGCTTCCAAATAGGATTCCTATTCCGATAAACATCAAAAGACTGGGAATAAGTAAAAGCATTGACAGGAGAATCTCTGCCGGGGAAAAGCTGTATCCCTTCAGCAGACCGATGGCAAAGGCAGCCGCAAAGCATATGACCATCTGAATGATTCCAAGAAACATTACCGGCAGGGTATAGCCTGCCACATAATCAGCCGGCCGCATGGGTGAGGCATAAAGCCGCAGCAGCAGTGCTGTCGAGCGGTCCTTGGCAACCTGAACGGCGGTAAAAAGCATTACAAAGGTCAGTCCGAAATATTCAATCCCGGGGGCCAGATTTTCGATGTGGAATATCGTCATATTGGCCTCTGCAGGGATGCAGCTGTCCACAATGCTCATAATGATGAGCATAAGTATCGGAAAGCCTATACAAAAAATATAGCTTAAGGGATCCCTCCGGATTTCCTTACCTACACGTCTGGAAAATGTTAATATTTTCATGATATCCTCCAAATATCAGGAAGCATTCCGCTTCCGGTCTCAGCCCTCTTCAACAAGAGATACAAAAATATCCTCCAGCCTTTCCTTGCCTGTTGCACTGCGGAGCTCCTCCATCGTACCTGTCCTGACCAGCCTGCCCTTATTCATGATTGCTATGTGGTCCGACAGCTCCTCCGCCTCCTCCATATAATGGGTTGTCAGAAGTATGGTAACCTGTCCCCTTAGGGAACGGATTATCCTCCAGAGCTCCCGTCTTGCAAGTACATCAAGTCCAAGTGTGGGCTCATCAAGATAAAGCACCCTCGGCTCCGTGATAAGTGCCATGGCGATGCTGACCTTTCTCTGCCAGCCGCCTGACAGCGTTTTTGCCTTAGTATTCCACACTTCAGCCAGATTAAACTGTCCGCATATTTCCTCTGCCCTTTTTTTGCTCCGGTCAGCCGGCATTTCATAAATTCCGGCTATAAATTCCAGATTCTCCTTTACCGTCAGGTTCGGTGCCACAGAGGTCTCCTGGGGAGAAAGATTAGCCAGCCTCCTTACGGAAGCCATATCCGTCAAAATGCTGTGTCCCAGAACGGCAGCATCGCCTCCGGTAGGCTTTGTTAATCCTGTCAGCATTTTTATGGTGGTAGTCTTTCCGGCACCGTTTACACCTAAAAATGCAAATATTTCACCTTCATTTACATTCAGTGTCAGATTATCCACTGCAACCTTTGTCCCAAATTCCTTCCGCAGGTCTTTGATTTCAATTCCGTAAGCCATTTTTCCTCCTAATGCAACGAATGTAATGAGTTGCTCATGGTGTAGTTAATTAATGTTTCAAATTTAAAGTAAATTTGGAACATTAATTGGTGCGTTCTTTGCACCAATCTCTTAGTTTGAAAATTTATTTTCAAACTTCCTCCTTTTGAATCGGGAACACGTCCCATCAGAGTTGTTATGATGATTATAGCGGCTTGTTTTATATTTTCAACAGATTCGGGACGGTTGGTATTTTCTGACGGATATGTGGTATTAAGGGCGTGTGAAAAATGAGAAAATTTTTTTCACACGCCCTATTCACACAGAAATATTTTGTTTTTAAAGATTATTTTCACAGACTGCGGTTACCTGATTTTCAGCTTTGTATTAATATCCTCTATATCCCTTCTGCAGTTTCTGTACTGGATGCCCCAGCAGATTCCATAAGTTACTACGATGCTTGCCACTGTTGAAACCATACTGCCGGTATAGCGGTGGAAGCCCCAGACAAAGCATGCTACAGGTATCCACGTACCAAGCATGATTACAAGAAATATTGCGCTTTGAACTACCAGACCTATTTTTCTGCTTTCGAATACTACCGTTCCTGCCGAGGTTATACCGCTCATACATCCGATAAGCAGGAGCTCCACGCTGTAAGCCATCACCTCGTTGTCAAAATGTTCCAGATACTCCGGCAGCATCGGAACCTTTCCGGTGCAGAGCATCACTATCATCTGAATTACCATGGTAATTCCTATTGCAAAACAGAATCCGTATAATAATCTTTTCATAGCTTCACGAATCATCATCATTCCTCCATCAACCAAGTGTTTTTCTAATGGTACTTACATATCTTCTGGAAACATATGTTATGTCTCCGTTCCGCAGATACATCTTGATCGTACCAACGATTCCCATGTCCAGTTTTTCGATTTGTGACGTATTTACTATTTCGGAATTAGAAATCCGTACAAAGCCGTTGTCCGTAAGCTTTTCCTCCAGACTGTAAAGCCGGTCCCTTATTTCAAAGGTATTTTGCTCAGTCCTGACATAAACCCTTTTATTTTCAGAATAAATTCTTACGATATCTGAAATCGGAAGGGTCCGGGCCTCCTGATTTCCGTAAACGGTCACCCGGCCGAAAAGAAAATTTTCAAGCCGGTCGCGGAGCAGCTTTATTTCGTCAGAATTCTCCCTGTAGCAGATATGCAGCTCGGGTCTTTCGTATTTTTTCTGAATATCCAATAATATTTTCATGAGTGTTTCCTACTCTTTCGTATTCACAGTTTTTGTATCAATGGGCATCAGTATTTTTGCCTTTGTTCATTATATATTAATTTTTATGTCGTGAAAAGGGGGGAGATGATGTTTCCCCGGGGCCGGGACGGCAGACAGGGAAATACGGAAATACGGAAATACGGGGAAGTCCGGGATATAAATCATCAGACGAACATTTATTCTGTTTTGGGGTTGCAATATGTGAAAATATGTGCTAATATATCTGCAAAGGAGGTCGAACATATGAACGGATACAAAGCGGCGATGACGCTTGGAGAAAAACTGGAGATATTATCGGATGCGGCAAAATACGATGTTGCCTGTACCTCGAGCGGAGTTGACAGACGCGGCAGGGAGGGCTGGCTCGGAAATTCCTGTGCGGCGGGAATCTGCCATTCCTTTGCGGCGGACGGGCGCTGTATCAGTCTGCTGAAGATTTTAATGACGAATCATTGTGCATATGACTGCAAATACTGTAAAAACAGAAGGTCAAACGATGTTTTGAGGGCGACCTTTACGCCACGGGAGATATGTACCCTTACGACAGAGTTTTATAAAAGAAACTATATTGAAGGCCTGTTTTTAAGCTCGGGTGTCCTGGGTACGCCGGATTATACCATGGAGAAGCTGTGCGAGACCGTCCGGCTGCTTCGGACGGAATATCATTTTAACGGCTACATCCATCTGAAGGTGATTCCGGGTGCATCGCCGGAGCTGCTGTATTCGGCAGGGCTTCTGGCGGACAGGATAAGTGTGAATATGGAGCTGCCGACACAGGGAAGCCTGCAGACACTGGCACCGAACAAGTCCATGGAATCCATTCTTGCACCTATGGGAAGGATTTCGGAAACAATTGCGGCGCACCGTCTGGCTGTCGGAAAGGATGCCAGGATGGAGCGTGCAGGCATAAACCGGCATCTGGTAAACAGTATATTCGGACCGGGACAGGAGCAGAGGCGGCTGGACGGAGGAAAGGGAGCGGCAGGTGAAATAGCACAGGCTCCTGCTCCTGCGATAGAAAGCCTTTGCAGGGAGGCATCAACACCCTTTCATGCACCGGCCCTTAAACGGGATGAAAATCTGCGCCGCCCGTTTGCAACAGGCGGTCAGAGTACCCAGATGATTATCGGGGCAACAGGCGAAACGGATTTTGAGCTGATACGCACCTCGCAGTGCTTATATAAAAGCTTTGACCTTAAGAGAGTGTTCTATTCGGCATATATTCCTCTGAACGAGGATGCGGCTCTTCCGACAATCGGAACACCGGTACCGCTTCTTAGGGAGCACAGGCTTTACCAGGCGGACTGGCTGCTGAGATTTTACGGATTTCAGGCGGAGGAGCTGCTGTCGGGAGAACAGCCGAACTTCGACAGCAGTATAGATCCGAAATGCGACTGGGCGATACGTCACCTGGATTGCTTTCCCGTGGAGGTGAATACCGCCTCGTATGACAGTCTTCTTCGTGTGCCGGGAATAGGTCCGGTCGGGGTAAAGAAGATAATGGAGGCGAGGAGATATGGTCCTGTGAATTTTGAAATGCTGAAGAAAATGCATGTTGCATTGAAAAGGGCACAGTATTTCATCACCTGCGGGGGAAGGATGCTGTACAGTATTCCGATTGAGCAGCAGTTTATCAGGAACCAGCTGGTCTGTCTTGATGAGAAGGAGGTTTATCAGATTCAGGGAGAAGGCGGAAGCTGGGAGCAGATGAATCTTTTCAGGGATTTTAAGCTGGCGGTGAATTGAAGGAGGAATATCCTTATACAGAGTGGGTGTGAAGCAGTGACTGAGTATTTTTTAAGGGGCCTGTTGGGGGCCTGTATCAGTGGAAGACGGAATTTTGTGAATGGTGGTGGAAGGATGACTGTTTATACCTGTGAGCCGACATGGGAGGCTATGCTGACCTGCATATATGTGGCATGGGCAGGCAAAAAGGGACATGAAAATATACGGCTTATGACGGAGCCGATAGGACAGTATAAATTTTTTGATGAATATGTTCATGTGGATGAGGATCCTAAAAAGGCAGAGAGTGTGGCGGATGCAGTATGCACGCGGATTTCGCCGGAGGTGTACCGGCAGCTTGGCTATTGCGGGCTTGCATATGAAACGGATGCACTGGATACAATTTACCGTGTTATGATTCTTGGATTTGCCTTGGGTCCGAACGTTCTTTCCATGGTGCAGTACAGGGATGTAATGAGGTTCCGTGAGATTTACAAAAGGGTGACCGGGGAACACCATCATTTTGTGGAGTTTATTAGGTTCCATGCAATCGGTGCGGGCGGAGCAGCAGGCATGGCTGCTGCTCCGCATTCATCGGCGGCGTCCCGGCGGCCGGTAGTCTTTGTGGCGCATATTGAGCCCAAAAGCAGGATTGTTTCCACCTTTGGAGAGTATTTTTCCGACAGGATGCCCTCTGAATACTGGATGATAATAGACGATGTACACAGGGAGGTGCTGGTTCATCCCAAAAATGAACCGTGTTATGCCAGAAATCTGACGGATGGCGAGTTTAAAGAGCTGCTGGAAACAGAAAAGAATAACGACGAATATACAGACCTCTGGCAGGTATTTTTTGATTCGGTTGCAATAAAAGAGCGTGCCAATGCCCGCTGCCAGGGAAATCTGTTCCCGCTTTGGATGAGAAAGCATGCAGTGGAGTTTATTAAGTAACTTCTGCCCGTGGGAATTCCGTTCATATCCATAAAGAGGCCCATTTCTATGATTGGTAGGGGACGGTTATCCTTGCATTGTTCGTACTGTTTGTCATCAGCAGCTACTTCAATCTCGAAATAGAGGTTGTTGCAGTCGTAAAAAATTACCTGTGTATTGCGCTTCTTAATCTCTGGGCAGTTCTTAAAAGACTGCTCTTTGGGGATGTCGGATAAGTTTTATAGTAAGCACTCCTATAACGTGCTAGCAAAAAATTCAGATTTGACAAAAAATAAAGCTTTTCAGGGCTTTTGGATACTTCAATGGAACGTGGTCAGTCAAACTACCGGGATAAGACATATATCAGGGAGCCTCAGAAACAATATTATGATGTTGAATATGTATGGTAATCATGATAGTCTGTATTCATAAAGCAGATAACATATAAATGAATATATGTAAGCTGAGAGGAAAGATATGAACAAAGATTATTACGCACATATAAGGGTTAATTCAGAAAAAAAGTTTGAATATCAATCGGTTAAGGAACATAGTGAAAATACAGCAAAGATATCAGAAAAAATACTGCGTGATATTGGCATAGGCAAAGTGGGGTATATTACAGGGATATTGCATGATATGGGGAAATTTAAAAAAGAATTTCAAATGTATCTACTTGATGCTGTGAATGGAAAAAATGTTAGACGTGGTTCTGTTACACACACATTTTCCGGAACCAAGTACATACTGGATAATTATCATCCTGATTTAAATGATTCTATATCAATATTAACAGAAACAATAGCCATTGCCATAGCATCACACCACGGATTAATTGACATAGAAAAAGATGATAAAGATAACGGGCTGGAACATAGGAGTACGGGCGATTTAGAATTTCAAGAGTGTTTGACAAATTTTGAAGAGGAATGTTTGTCCAAGACAGAATTGAATGTACTAATGATTGAAGCCAAAAAAGAATTTGATAAAATTATTGAGCAAATAAAGAATGCTGCAGCGACAGAAATAAAATCTGAAGAAGATTTTTATAAGTATAGTAAAGAAGTAAGTTTTTATATGTCGTTAGTTGATAGGCTGGTATTATCAGCATTAGTTGAAGGCGATAGATTGGATACAGCCTCATTTATGAATGGTAAAAATATAAATGAATATACGGGTATAAATTGGTGTAGGATAAGCGAAACAATAGACAAAAAGATTCGTTCATTACCAAATAATACAAACATAAATGCTGCAAGAGCAACGATTTCAAATATTTGCGCAGAGGCAGGGTTGGGATTAAAAGGTGTGTATCGGTTAAACATTCCAACGGGGGGAGGAAAGACGCTTTCATCACTTAGATTTGCAGTTCATCACGCTACTGCAAACAAAATGAAAAGGATTATTTTCTGCACTCCACTTTTATCAATATTAGAGCAAAATGCAGCCATTATAAAGGATTATGTTGGAGATAATTCTATAATACTAGAGCACCATTCAAACGTAGTCCAAGTGGAAAATGATAATAGTTCAGAAACTATATCGCCGGAGGAATTATTAATTGAGAATTGGGAAGCCCCCATAATTATTACTACACTTGTTCAATTACTGAATACTCTTTTTTCCGGCAAGATGTCTTCAATTAGAAGATTTCATTCATTGATTGATAGTATAATTGTAATTGATGAGGTTCAAACGGTACCGGTGAAGATGTTGTCACTGTTTAATCTCGTTGTTAACTTTTTAAATAAAATATGTGGAGCAACAGTTGTATTGTCATCTGCCACACAACCATCTTTAGTAAAAACTGAGCATAGTATAGTATCTGAAATAAAGGATATAGTTCCATATAAAGAAGAATTATGGAAGGTGTTTAAAAGAACTGAAATTAAAGATGGTGGAGACATAACTATTGAGGAAATCCCTACTTATATTGAAGATAAATTAAAAAATAGAAAAAGTTTGCTTGTAGTATGCAATAAAAAAGATGAAGCTGAACAAATATATAACAGTATAGTGAAAAGCAATACAAATTGTTTACATCTTTCAGCATCTATGTGCATGGAACATAGAAGATATGTATTAAAAATTATGAAGGAAAAGTTAGCAATTGCAAGTATTGAATGTCCGTTTATATGTGTATCAACACAGGTAATTGAAGCAGGAGTAGATGTTTCTTTCGAATGTGTTATTCGAATTATGGCTGGAATGGATAGTGTTGTTCAGTCGGCCGGAAGATGCAACCGAAATGGAGAAAATCAGGATAGGGCACCTGTATATATCGTTAATTTACTGGGAGAGAATCTTGGAAAACTAAAAGACATAAAAAGGGGAAAGGATTCGACGTTGAGCCTCCTGCACGATTATTCAGGGAATGAAGAAAAATATGGGTTTGATTTATCGTCTGATGAAGCAATATCAGGCTACTATGAGAAATATTATTGTGATATGAATGATGGGGCGATGGATTTTTGCGTTCCTAAACATAATACGAGCATATTTGAATTGCTGAGCACGAATGAAAAATGGTGCAAAAGTGATAAATATTTTCATCATCAGGCCTTTAAGGAGGCAGGAATTTGTTTTGAGGTTTTTGATTCTGAAACGATAGATGTTATAGTCCCGTATGGTAATGGTCAGAGAATTATTGAAGAAATGAATTCTTGTCCGGAATGGAATCTATGGAGAAAAGCAGAATTAGTAAAAAATGCTAAATCATACACTGTATCATTGTATTCGTGGCAATATAAAAAAATGGAAGAGGAGGGGACATTACACTGGTGTATGAATGGTACTATAGCATATGTTACAAGTGAAAACTATGATAATGCTACAGGTTTATGTACGACAAGGAAACAATTAAAATTTATGGAGGTGTAAATCAGATGAAAACAACTCATCCTAATATTGTTGAATTCAAGATTACGGGTGATTACGCACTCTTTTCGGATCCTGTTACCAGGGTTGGAGGGGAAAAATGTTCATATCAGGTTCCTACATATGAAGCATTGAAGGGTATTCTAATGTCTGTATACTGGAAACCTACATTTATTTGGTATATTGACGAATGTAGAATCCTAAAGCCTATACAGACAGAAGTTAAAGGAATACGCCCTGTGAAGTACAATGACGGTAAAAATGATCTTTCATACTACACGTATTTAAAAAATTGCGAATATCAGGTACGTGCACATTTTGAATGGAATGATAATCGTCCTGAACTTGAATGCGATCGCAATGAAAATAAACATCATGAAATAACAAAAAAAATGATACGTAAAGGTGGAAGACGAGATATATTTCTTGGGACTCGTGAATGTCAGGGGTACGTTGAACCTTGTGTATTTGGTGAGGGAAAAGGGTCTTATGATGATATATCACAGCTGGCATTTGGAGTGATGTATCATGGCATAACTTATCCGGATGAGGCTTATTCTGAAGAAACCCAGGATATGATGACAGTAAATTTGTGGAGTCCGGTTATGGAAAAAGGGGTAATTCATTTTATCCGACCTGAAGAATGTCCTATTCACAAGCCTATACACAAAATGAATATGAAGTCATTTGGCAGGGAAGGGAACAATTTTACAGGATTGTCAGAGTTTATAGGAGGTGATGATGATTGAGTTTGTTAAAAATGGCATGTGATACATATGAAAACGCAGAAGAAAAATATGCAGGAGTGTACAGCGAAGGGGAAAAGGAACCGCTTGCACCGGTAGCACATGCAATTACAAATGCAGCTATAGAAATAACAATTGATAAAAATGGAAGATTTGTATCGGCTACAGAGGTGCCACCGGATGATACAAAAACCATTTTCCCTGTCACAGAGAAATCATTTGGAAGAACAAGTTCGCCGGAACCACATCCACTATGTGATCAGATTCAGTATCTAAGTGATGGTAGCCCTGAAAAGAAATCGTTGTACTTACAGCAGTTGGTTCAGTGGAAAAATTCATTATATTCACATCCTTTTATTAATGCAATATATGATTATGTAAAGAATGGAACGCTTGATGATGATCTAAAGAAATCCAATTTAAAAAAATGTGAGGATAAAGCATTCGTTAGATGGAGAATAATTGGTGTTAATGGCGAAAAAGAGGCATGTTGGAAAAACAGAAAACTACAAAATCAGTTTATTAGATACATAGAAAGTATGGATGATAGCAGTGTTTGTAGTGGTGTGTGTATGGTTTCTGGCAGTAATGGACGACTCGCTACTCAGCATGCAAAGGGAATAGTAAGTATTAATGGAAATGCAAAACTAATATCTGCGAACGATAATTCAAATTTCACTTATAGAGGGCGATTTGAGAAAGATAATGAGGCCTTAACAGTTGGTTATGATACTTCGCAAAAAGCGCATAATGCATTAAGATGGTTGATTGCAAACCAAGGGGAAACGAGAGGATATGGAGGACGAACATTCCTTTGTTGGACACCTGAAGGAAGGAAACTTCCTAAACTTATAGGATGTATGATGCCAATGGGAATGTCCATTGATAGTTTACCTAAACAATATGTACCAAGTGATTATAAGAAATGGTTACATGATACATTAATCGGATGGAAAACTAATTTAACGGATGCAAAAAACGTGGTAACAGTAGCATTTGATGCAGCAACAACAGGACGACTGTCTGTAACATATTATAGTGAATTACCAGTAAACGACTTTTTGGAACGTATTGCATACTGGGATGAAACCTGCTGCTTTATGAATAGAGATTGGGGAATTCAGTCTCCTTTGCTTTATGACATTGTGAAGTATTCATATGGTACATATCGAGGAAATGATTTTGAAGTTGATGACCGATTGGTTAAGGAGTTAATGCTTAGAATCTTGGTATGTAGAGTTGAAAAGGTGATTTTTCCTACAGATATAGAACGTGCATTGGTAAAAACCGCAAACAATTTGCAATTGTATGATGGAAAAGTTAGAAATAAGGTATTGTTTACAACTTGTGCAGTTATAAAAAAATATAGATTTGATCATAAAAAGGAGGAATGGGACATGTCACTAGAACCTGAAAGAAGAGATAGGAGCTATCAGTATGGTAGATTACTGGCAGTTCTCGAGAGAGAGGAAGACGTTTTTTACGCAAAAGATGGCGAGTCAAGAGAAACAAATGCAATAAGAATGCAGTCGGTATTTGTCAAGAGACCTCAGTATGCAACGCGTATTCTTATCGAACAGATAAAGAAAGCATACGCAAAAAGATTATCCGTAGGAAGCCAGGTGTATTATGAAAAACTCATAGGTGAGATAATGGATAAGCTGTCGGAGTTTTCAAATGAACTTGATAAACCATTAGAAGATACATACCTTCTAGGTTATTATTTGCAAAAGAATGCTTTTTACAATAAAACAAAAGACGAAGAGGAGAATTAATTATGAGCGAAGTATTGAAGAACAAAATTGATTTTGTAGCTGTAATTGCAGTTAATGGAGCCAATGCGAATGGTGATCCCTTGAATGGAAATCGTCCAAGAACTGATTATGCAGGATATGGTGAGATTAGTGATGTGTGTATTAAGAGAAAAATACGAAATCGTATGCAGGATTTAGGAGCAAAGGTTTTTGTTCAATCAGATGAACGAAGTGATGATGGATGCGACAGTTTAAGCAAGCGTGCAGAAAAAGAAGGTTTTAAGAATATTAAAGATGAAAAAGAGTTTTACGAAAAAGCATGTGCTACATGGGCTGATGTTAGAACTTTTGGTCAGGTATTTGCGTTTAAGGGATATGGTTGTTCGTCTATTGGCGTTAGGGGACCGGTTTCAATACATCAGGCTGTTAGTGCGTCGCCTGTTGATATTGTTTCAATGCAGATAACAAAGAGTGTAAGCGGTGATAAGAAGGAAGGCGCTGCAAAAGGTTCTGATACAATGGGAATGAAGCACTATGTGAAATTTGGTCTCTATACTATTAAAGGATCAATTAATGTCCAGCTTGCAGAGAAAACCGGTTTCACAAGTGACGATGCAGAAATGGTAAAGGAATGTATTAGAACTCTGTTTGTAAATGATGCATCGTCTGCCAGACCGGATGGCTCGATGGAAGTGGTTAAATTATACTGGTTTAAGCATAGTTGTAAAGATGGTAATTGTTCAAGTGCGATTGCGCATCGTTCTGTTAAGGTAGAACTCAAGGATAATGTTGTTGAACCCTCATCAATTGATGACTATATTATTTCATATATACCGATTAACGATTTAGAAATTGAGGAGATTGCAGGTGTATAATGAGACTGATTATTTGATGATGTCAGGAATACAACACTTTTGTTTTTGTAAAAGGCAATGGGCACTTATTCACTTGGAACAACAGTGGGCGGAAAACATGCGTACAGCAGGTGGTCGGGTGGATCACCTTCGATGCCATGATGGAAATATACATGAAAAAAGAAGAGACCTGTTAATCGTTAGGGGGTTACAGGTTTCTTCTGCACGATTACATTTGTCAGGACAGTGTGATGTGGTTGAATTTCATAAAGATGATAATGGAGTGCCAATAAACTTCTGCGATGGGATGTGGATTCCGTACCCGGTTGAATATAAGCATGGAGCACCTAAAGTTATAGATGCAGACCGTTTACAACTTTGCGCGCAGGCTTTAGCATTAGAGGAAATGCTTATGTGTAAGATTGAGAAAGGCGCGTTATATTATGCAGAAATTCATCGTAGAGAGGAAGTTGTTTTTTCAAATAAATTGAGAGAAGATACGTTAAATATGGCAGATGAAATGTGGTCGTATTTTTCTAGAGGAATGACTCCTAAGGGGAAAAATACTAAATCGTGTAAAGCCTGTTCACTTAACAATTTGTGTTTGCCGCAAATTATTGCGAAGAAGAGTGTTAAGGAATATATTGATCGAATGCTTAAAGATGATATATGAGAAAACTTTTAAATACATTATATGTAATGTCTGCGGATAGTAGATTGTCTTTGGATAATGAGAATGTCGTGGTTTTTAAGGAACAAAAAGAAATAGCTAAAATACCTCTTCATACGCTTGAAGCTATAGTTTGTTTCAGCTACTACGGTGCAAGTCCTGCACTTATGGGTGCGTGTGCTGAAAAAGGTATTAATTTGAGCTTTTACTCGCCACAAGGGAAATTCTTGGCAAAAGCCATGGGAAAAGAAAGAGGAAATGTTTTGCTTAGAATAGCTCATCATAAAATTGCAAGTTCTGAAATAGATAGCTGCAAGTTTGCGAGATGTTTCATACTTGGCAAGGTGTATAATTCAAAATGGATTTTAGAAAGAATGACAAGAGATCATTCATTAAGTGTTCCGATTGATAAGTTCAAGAGTGTATCGCATCATATTTCTGAAATGTTGAGTAATATTCGCGAATGTGTTGATTTGGGCGTTTTGCGTGGATTAGAGGGAGAATTAGCTCAGCTTTATTATTCCTGTTTTAATGATATGATATTACAACAAAAAGAGGATTTTACCTTTGATGGAAGAAATCGACGACCACCATTGGATAATGTTAATGCTTTATTATCATTTGCATATTCGGCGCTTGCTAATGAATGTGTAGGGGCATTAGAATCTGCAGGACTGGATCCATATGTTGGGTTTATGCATAGACCACGCCCCGGGCGAAATAGTTTGGCATTGGATCTTATGGAAGAATTGAGACCAGTACTTGCTGATAGATTTGTTCTTTATTGCATTAATCAGAAAGTCGTCCGTAAGCAACATTTTGAAAAACAGGAAAGTGGAGCTGTTATGTTGAATGAAGAAGGCAGAAGAATATTTTATCGTGCATGGCAAGAACGAAAACAAGAACAATTAACACACCCTTTTATAGGGGAAAAGATAGAATGGGGATTGGTTCCGTATGTTCAGGCTTTGTTACTTGGGAGGACATTACGTGGAGATTTAGATGAGTATCCACCATTTTTATGGAAGTGAGATAATATGCTTATATTGGTAACTTATGATGTTAATACTGAAAATAGCGAAGGAAAAAAAAGACTTAGACGTGTTGCAAAGAAGTGTGTTAGTAAAGGGCAAAGGGTGCAAAATTCCGTATTTGAATGTATTCTAGATTCTGATCAGTATATATTATTTCGTGCTGAACTTGAACAACTTATAGATAAAAGTGTGGATAGTTTAAGATTTTATGAATTGGGAAATAAATATAAGAATAAAGTAGAACATATTGGAGTACATTCTGAATTTCCACAGGATGAAATATTAGTTATATAGTTCAGTGCGAAAATATAGCTAACATAGAAGAACTGGGAGCTTCGCACCAAGGTTTTACCTATATTTTTCCTTGATAGTGTGAGGATAGTGTTTTTTTTGTTAAAAAAAACACTAATATTGTTATCGGATATAAAAATATGGAGCAAAAATAAGTATAAATTGGTTGTTTTTGCTGTCCCACCTCGCAGGAGGTGGGTGGATTGAAATTCTTCCTGTGATTGCCTATGAGTGATAAAGCAAGGGTCCCACCTCGCAGGAGGTGGGTGGATTGAAATTCCTTCTCCCAGATGATGTTGTTGTGGATATCCGCCCCACCTCGCAGGAGGTGGGTGGATTGAAATGTCTGCCCTAATCCTTTCCTCATCGGCAGTAGTGTCCCACCTCGCAGGAGGTGGGTGGATTGAAATTCGTTTTTCTCCGCAAAACCTTTTTCCGCAAGGTCCCACCTCGCAGGAGGTGGGTGGATTGAAATGATTTATGGCAATAGTTCCCAGAAAGCTTTATAGTCCCACCTCGCAGGAGGTG
>JAZQNB010000046.1:0-3778 GCA_045627085.1 Lachnospiraceae bacterium
ACAGCCTTGATGCATTTGCAAAGGTAGCAGATAATTATCTTGTTTCTGCAAAAAAGATAACAGGAACCAAGTCAACAGGAAAAACAGAATTTACAGGTCTTGATGCAGGATACTATATGGTTAAGGATGTATCCAATGTAAATGGAACTGATGATTCTAAATCAAGATTCATTCTTAATATTTCTGAAAATACGGCAATTGATTCAAAGCCTTCTAAACCTACAATTGATAAAAATATATTGGAAGGCACAGAGAAGGTTAAAAACAATACAGCCAGCGTAGGAGATAAGATTCAGTATCAGCTCGATTCCGTGGTTCCTGATATGACAGGCTATAATCAGTACTATTTTGTTGTAGAAGATACTATGTCCGAAGGAATTACTTTTAATCAGGATATAACAGTTACAATAAATGGAACAACACTTACGGCCGATGTAGATTACAAAATTGAAATGAAGTCTGTTATAGGTGATGGCATAAAATTAACAATTCGTTTTTTGAATTTTCTTGAAAAGCAGAAAAGTAATGCAGGGAAAGATATTGTAATTAAATATTCCGGTACACTTAATGAAAAGGCTGTAATCGGTTCAGATGGAAATCCCAATGGAAATCCCAATACTGTTAATCTGAGCTATTCCAACGATCCGACACACGTATATGACGGAGATCCTGATGAAGGTAAACCGGGTGATGACGATGTTATGGGCAAAACACCTGATAGTAAGGTTATAACCTATACATTTAAAATCAAACTGACTAAAGTTGATGGTACAAATACGACACAAACATTAACCGGAGCTAAATTCTCTATAAGCGGTGATTCCTACAAGGTTGGAATGATTTCCGGCAAGATATACCAAAAAGACAGTACCGGAATTTATTATATGCTTAAAGACGGCACATATACCACTGATGCACCAACAGCTTTAACAGAAGATAAATATGACAGTACAACACAAAAATATAAAGAGATTGAAACAGTAGATAAGACAACATCCGCAAAAGAAAATATTAATAAAGCCGGCTATGTTGATTCAACCGGTATAATCACTTTTGATGAAATTGGTGTAGGCAAATTTACAATTACAGAGGATGTTGCACCTGACGGATATAATAAAGCAGCTCCGTTTGACATTGAGATAAGTGCTGATTTAAGTGACCCAACAAATCCGGTTTTCAAAGCAAAAATCGATGATGGAACAGCAACAGAAATTCCAAGTGACGGAATTATAACTTACAGCGTAAAAAATAATAAAGGAATTGTTCTTCCTTCAACAGGTGGAATAGGAACAAAGATATTCTATATTGTCGGTGGATTATTGGTTCTGTCCGCAGTTGTATTACTTATTACAAGAAAAAGAATGGATAAGGAAAGATAATTAACGTAATTTATGAAACGCAATATTACGACTATTTTATTGGTTTTCATATTGATTATAGGTTTGTCGTTATTACTGTATCCCACTGTCAGTGAATATATTAATTCAAAGAATCAGTCACGTGCAGTAAGAGATTATTCTCAGCGTGTAATGGAGATGAATGACGACAGCTCCGATTCCATGTTGGATGAGGCAAGACGTTATAACGAAGAACTTGCTAATACGTCGGGAACGATTATTCACCCTGAGAGAGTTAGCGGTTATGATGAAATACTTGATGTTACGGGAACAGGAATCATGGGTTATGTGTCAATTCCAAAGATTGATGTTGAATTGCCCATATATCATGGTGTAGATGAAGACGTATTGCAGATTGCGGCAGGACATTTACCCGGGACGAGTATGCCGGTAAGCGGAGTCGATTCGCATATTGTCCTGTCGGGCCACAGAGGCCTGCCAAGCGCTTTGCTGTTCACCAGACTGGATGAACTGGAAAAGGGAGATACTTTTCAAATTTCTGTTCTTAAAGAACAGTACACCTATGAGATAGATCAAATTAAAATAGTACTTCCGGATGAACTTGATGATCTTGCGATAGAAGAAGGTAAGGAATACTGTACGCTTATGACATGTACTCCTTACGGAGTGAACAGTCACAGGCTGCTTGTTCGAGGGATTAGGATTGATACGGCAAAAGAAGGCGAAAGTAATTATATTACCAATGAAGCGTACCAGATTGATTCTGTGATTGTAATGCCTGTTCTGGCAATACCGATGTTCGGAATCTGGATGATAGTTCTTGGTATTAAGTATTTGAAGAAAAAGAAGCACGAGAAAAGAAAGTGGAAAGGAATTAATCCTGCGTAAATGAAGATGAAAGGAATTTGCAAAAAACTTCATATTGTTATAATGCTAATTGCCTGTCTTATGACACTTGCGGAGCCTTCATATGCTGCAAGCGGATTCGATCCGACAGCAAAGGGAACAATTACGATGACCTTAAGAACAAAGGCTGGTGATGTTCCGGTTGAAGGAGCGGAATTTAGTGTATATCATGTGGCTTTGTGCGAATTAAGAGACGATAAGCTGTACTATTACAAAACATCGGAATTTGAAGACGCAGGATTTGATTTGTCAAAAATAGACAAAAGGGATACGGCCCATGAAGCAGCTGATTATGTGAAGACAAAAGGAATAAGCGGTAAGAAGGGCGTTATTGACAGCGATGGAAGGATGACGATTTCGGATTTGTCTTTAGGTCTTTATCTGGTAGTTGAGACAAAGGATGTTTCGGGATTTACACACGCAGAACCGTTCTTTATTGCTGTGGGACGAATTGTTGACGGAAAGGCTGAATATATTTCGGACTGTACACCAAAGGTGGAGGTTAAAAGGATAACCACACCTACCCCCACACCGGGAATTACTCCCACACCAGGAGTTACACCTACACCGGGAATCACCCCCACACCGGGAGTTACACCTACACCGGGAATCACCCCCACGCCAAAGGTTACCCCGACGCCGGGGATAACTCCGCAGGTGCTTGCGCAAACAGGACAGAACAACAGTATTATTCCGTTGCTGACATGCATTGGTATGGCACTGATTTTGACAGGGTTAATGATTAAGTTAAAAGAAAAATGAAAACAGAGAAAAAACGAATAGCCAATTTGCTGATTATATGTGGAATATTATGCATTTTGGCTGCTTTGGGGTTTGCTATTGCAAACGAATACAGCAATTACCGTTCGTCGAAGAAATCAAATGAGACGGTAGCAAGGATAAATGCGGCCGTTGGCGAAACTGAAGAAAAAACGGACGGGAATGATAATGAAGAATATATCGAACCGGAGGATACAGACGAACTTCCGGTTGTGGAAATAGACGGTATTAATTATTTAGGCGTTTTGTATTTTGAAACGCTGGATATGGAAATGCCGGTAATAGCCGAATGCGATGAAGCCAAATTAAAGGTTGCGGCATGCAGATATTCGGGCTCACTTGCAGACGGTAATCTGGTTATTGCCGGACATAATTACAGGAACGGTTTCAGAAGACTGAAGGAATTGCAGACAGGAGATAGGATTTATTTAACTGCCATGAACGGTAAAATATATGAGTATAGCGTTGAGATAACGGAGATCCTGCAGGCGCAGGACATTGAGGATATGAACGATTCGGGATGGGAATTGTCTCTGTACACATGTACATACGACGGCAAACAACGATATACTGTAAGATGCAGAATAGAAATGGGAGAATGATTTCGATTTTTCAACGAAGCATATTCCAGAAGAGGTAATTGATGATTTTGTAAAAGAAATCGTTGTTTGTAAAGATTGTTTTATTTGGAAACTTAATTTTGTTCCGGATTCATTCATGACGAGTGTTGAAGG
>JAZQNB010000047.1:0-37055 GCA_045627085.1 Lachnospiraceae bacterium
ATTACTCAGATTCGTCCTCTTTCAGCTGAGGTTGATCTTATTCCCAGAGTTCACGGTTCATCAATGTTTACACGTGGAGAAACTCAGATTTGCGATGTTTGTACACTTGCTCCTTTGTCAGAGCAGCAGAAACGTGACGGACTAGATGACAATGAAGTTTCAAAGCGTTATATGCATCACTATAACTTCCCTGCTTATTCAGTAGGTGAAACTAAGGTTAGCCGCGGACCCGGACGTCGTGAAATCGGCCATGGTGCTCTTGCAGAGCGTGCACTTATTCCCGTACTTCCTACAGAGGATGAGTTCCCTTATGCAATCCGTTGCGTTTCCGAGACATTTGAATCAAACGGTTCTACATCAATGGCATCCACCTGTGCATCATGTATGTCACTTATGGCTGCAGGTGTTCCCATTAAGAGAATGGTAGCAGGTATTTCCTGTGGTCTTGTAACAGGCGAAACCGATGACGATTTCGTTCTTCTTACAGATATCCAGGGCCTTGAGGATTTCTTCGGAGACATGGATTTCAAGGTAACAGGTACAACAGAGGGTATTACAGCTATTCAGATGGATATCAAGATTCACGGTTTGACACGTCCCATCGTTGAGGGCGCTATCGCAAGATGTCGTGATGCAAGATTCTTCATCATGGATACATGTATGAAACCCGCAATCGCTGCTCCCAGACCGACAGTTAACGAGTATGCTCCCAAGATTATTTCTATCAATATTGATCCTGAGAAGATTGGTGATGTTGTCGGACAGCGCGGAAAGACAATCAATGAGATTATCGCTCGTACAGGCGTTAAGATTGATATAACCGATGACGGCAAGGTATCTGTATGCGGAACCGATCAGGCTATGATGGACAAAGCTATAGACTATGTAAAGATCATTACTACAGAGTTTGAGCAGGGTCAGATTTTCAAGGGCACAGTAGTTTCTATCAAGGAATTTGGTGCATTTATTGAATTTGCTCCCGGCAAGGAAGGAATGGTTCACATTTCCAAGATTGCTAAGGAAAGAATTGACCATGTTGAAGATGTTCTTACTTTGGGAGACAAGGTTACTGTTGTTTGCCTTGGCAAGGATAAGATGGGCAGAATCAGCTTCTCAATGAAGGATGTAGCTCAGAACTAATTAATGACTTTTGAGGCGCTGGTAAGTATACCGGCGCCATATTTTTTACTGAGGAGGAAAAGAGTATGAAAATGATATATACAGACAAAGCACCCCAGGCTATCGGACCTTATTCACAGGGATTTATTACAGGTAATTTGTTCTTTACATCAGGTCAGATTGCCATAAACCCCGCGACAGGAAATGTTGAAGAGACAACAATAGAAGGGCAGACCAGACAGGTAATGATGAATCTGGGTGAACTTTTAAAAGCAGCAGGCTGTGAATACACGGATGTTGTTAAAACGACATGCTTTTTGGCCGATATGAATGATTTTGGAGCATTTAATTCAATTTACGGTGAGTATTTTACCGGGAAACCGGCAAGAAGCTGCGTAGCTGTTAAAACCCTGCCGAAGAATGTTCTGTGTGAGGTAGAGGTAATAGCTGAAATAAAATAAGGTGCGAGGGATATATATGGAAAATTTATGCATAGAAAAATTTGAAGAAGCCGCTGAAAAAGTAAAAGAGGTAATCAATCCTACACCTTTGGTATTCAGTGAGTTTTTCAGTAAACAGACAGGCAATAAGGTGTATTTAAAGCCTGAAAACATACAGCATACGGGCGCGTATAAAATCAGGGGCGCATATTACAAAATCAGCACAATGTCACCTGAAAAAAGAGAGAAAGGGCTGATAACGGCATCTGCCGGCAACCATGCTCAGGGTGTTGCCTTCGCGGCTCAGAAATTTGGCGTAAAGGCTACGATTGTAATGCCTACTACCACACCGTTGATGAAGGTAAACAGAACAAAGAGCTATGGTGCAGAGGTGATATTGCACGGGGATGTTTACGATGACGCCTGCAAGGAAGCATACAGGCTTGCGGACGAGTATGGCTATACTTTTATCCATCCCTTTGATGATTTGGAGGTGGCAACCGGACAGGGCTCTATTGCCATGGAAATTGTTAAAGAGCTTCCGACTGTTGATTACATTCTGGTTCCCATCGGTGGTGGCGGCTTGGCAACAGGAGTGAGTACACTTGCCAAGATGCTTAATCCCGGAATTAAGGTCATTGGCGTCGAACCCAAGGAAGCCGCATGTATGTCAGAATCCTTAAAAAAAGGAGAAGTAACTACGCTTACTTCTGCTTCTACAATAGCTGACGGAACAGCAGTTAAAACACCCGGCAAAATTATTTTCCCTTACATTCAGAAAAACATTGATTCAATCATTACCGTAGAGGATGAAGAACTGATAGATGCGTTTTTGGATATGGTTGAAAATCATAAAATGGTCTGCGAAAACTCCGGACTTCTTACCATCGCCGCATTAAAGCATTTGGAATTTAAGGACAAAAAGGTTGTTTCGATATTAAGCGGAGGAAACATGGACATTATTACCATGTCTTCGATGCTTCAGCACGGACTTATCCAGAGAGGCAGAATATTTACTGTATCTGTTCTTCTTCCGGATAAACCGGGTGAGCTTGCTCATGTTTCTGCCATTATTGCGGAAGAACAGGGCAATGTTGTAAAGCTTGAGCATAATCAGTTTGTAAGCATCAACAGACAGACAGCAGTTGAACTTCGAATTACACTTGAGTGCTTTGGAATGGAGCATAGAGCAAAGATTATGGAAAGGCTTGAAAAAGAAGGATATCGCCCGAGAATGGTAAGAACAAATCTTTAATGCATTATGTTAACAAATATGCTGTATTTAGAGAAAATTAATATTCTTCATACGATTTATCTGTTATAATTTCATTTGATGATGTGAAGAGTACGAAAGGGTTTTAGCATGGATGGAACATTAAAGATACCAAAGTCCGTAGCCATCATTTTGGATGGAAACGGAAGGTGGGCAAAGGCTAAGGGAATGCCCAGAAATTATGGTCATGTCCAAGGCGCAAAGACAGTTGAAGTTATCTGCGAGGAAGCATACAAAATGGGGATTTCGTACTTGACGGTGTATGCATTTTCGACGGAAAACTGGAACCGTCCCAAGGATGAAGTCGATGCACTCATGAAGCTGCTTCGCAATTATATGAAAAATGCGATAAAGACAGCATCAAAGAACAATATGTGCGTCAGAATACTGGGCGACAAAAGCAGACTTGATGAGGATATAAGGGAGAGCATCGACGAGCTTGAAGAAGCAACTAAGAACAATACAGGTCTTCACTTTCAAATAGCGATAAATTATGGCGGACGTGATGAAATATTAAGAGCTGTAAGAGAAATTGTTGACGAGGGAACTCCTTCTAAGCTTATTACGGAAGAAATGATAAGCGAAAGGCTGGATACACATGATTTGCCGGATCCGGACTTACTTATCAGGACCTGTAATGAACAAAGGATTTCTAATTTCCTTTTATGGCAGCTGGCCTATACGGAATTATATTTTACAGATGTTCCGTGGCCTGATTTTTCCAAAGAGGAGCTTATAAAGGCGGTTGAAAGCTACAACCGCAGAAACAGAAAATTTGGGGCACTTAACGAGGAGGAGTAATGTTTTTAACCAGATTGATAAGCAGCATGGTAATTATGCTGATTACTGTAATAGGATTTGCCTTTGGCAATATCATTTTGTGCGTTGGACTTTGCGCCATATCGTTGATTGCTTTTAGAGAACTGACGAGGGTATTAAAGGCAGGAACTCATGAGAAAAGATTTAATATGCTTGAATTAATCGGGGCTGTGGGAATAGTTGTATATTATGTGGCAGTATACATGGTTTCTTTTGCGGGAACGTTCATTTTCATGGTAGCCGCCATTGCATTCATGTTCACTGCCTTTATGATAGCATATGTTATTACATATCCCAAATATACGTCAAATCAGACTATATCCTGCATATTTGCATTTGTATATGCACCTGTTATGCTTTCCTTTGTCTATCTGACAAGGGAGACTACATACGGAATATGCTTTGTATGGCTTTTGCTTATTTCTTCCTGGGGATGTGACACTTGTGCATATATGTTCGGATTGCTTTTCGGAAAGCACAAGGCATTCCCCAAATTGAGCCCCAAGAAAACCATTGAGGGCTGCATAGGCGGAATTATCGGAAGCTCGGTGCTTGGCGGGTTGTATGCCAAGCTTTTCATGATAGGCGTGGTTCCGGTTGACGGCCTTATATGGAAGTGTGCCCTGTTATGCGGCTTTGGCGGCGCAATGAGCATGCTGGGAGATTTGTCGGCCAGTGCCATCAAAAGGAGCAACGGGGTAAAAGACTATGGGAAGCTTATTCCCGGACATGGCGGAATCATGGACAGATTCGATTCTACAATTGTAGTTGCGCCCATGATGTATTTCTTAGTCATGTTTTTGATGAATCAGGAGATTTTTTAAATGAAAACTATTTCTATTCTGGGCTCAACCGGTTCGATAGGAATCCAGACACTTTCAGTAGTAGATTTAAACAGCGAAGAACTGAAGGTTTGCTGTTTGTGTGCTGGCAGTAGTGTTGACAAAATGGAAGAGCAGGTCAGAAAATACAGACCGGCACTTGCCGTAATGTATGATGAAAACGCAGCACACAGCTTAAAACAGAGAATAGCCGATACCGATACAAGGGTTTCGTACGGAATGGACGGCTTGATTGAAGCTGCAACATATCCGGAGGCTGATATTGTTTTGACCGCTGTAGTAGGAATGATAGGAATTCGTCCGACAATAGCTGCCATCGAGGCAGGTAAGGATATAGCGCTTGCCAATAAAGAGACACTTGTCTGTGCCGGACATATTATTATGCCGCTTGCGGCCAAGATGGGAGTGTCCATTCTGCCGGTTGACAGTGAACACAGTGCCATATTTCAATCCCTTCAGGGCAATCCAAAGGAAAGACTCAAAAGGATTCTTCTTACCGCTTCGGGCGGACCGTTCAGAGGAAGAACAAGGGAAGAACTTAAAAATATACAGGTCGAGGATGCATTAAAACACCCCAATTGGAAGATGGGACGCAAAATTACCATCGATTCGTCGACTTTGGTTAATAAGGGTCTTGAGGTAATGGAAGCCAAATGGCTGTTTGGAGCCGGCTTGGACCAAATATGCGTAGTGGTTCATCCTCAAAGCGTTATTCATTCAGCAGTGGAATATGTGGACGGCGCCGTGATTGCACAGCTTGGAACACCAGATATGAGGCTTCCGATTTCCTATGCACTGTTTTATCCGGACAGACATTTCCTGGACGGTGAACCGTTGGATTTGTTTGCACTTAAAAATTTGACCTTTGAAAAACCGGATATGGATTCTTTTCCGGGACTTAAGCTGGCATATGAAGCGGCTAAAACCGGTGGAAGTATGCCGACGGCATTTAACGCTGCTAATGAAAAAGCCGTAGCACTATTCCTGGACAGGAAAATAGGATATACGGAGATTACCGATTTGATTGAAACGGTTATGGAAAACCATAAAATATATGATAATCCCTCGGTAGAAGAAATTCTTTTGACCGAGAGAGAAAGTATAGAAATAATAGAATCGAAAGTGAAGTAAAAAATGAGCGTTGTTTTATTTTTTCTGATTTTTGGGCTGGTGGTAATTTCACATGAATTCGGTCATTTCATTATTGCCAAGGCTAACGGAATTCATGTTGTGGAATTCGCAATAGGAATGGGACCTAATATTTTTTCCTTTCAAAAAGGAGAGACAAAGTATTCGCTTAAGTGGCTTCCCTTTGGCGGTGCCTGCATGTTTGAGGGCGAAGACGGACTTGCTTCAAAGGATGAGCAGCTAAGCGACAGATCTTTTCTAAAGGCGAGTGTATGGGCCAGAATCGCAACGGTTGTGGCAGGCCCTGTATTTAACTTTATATTGGGATTTTTGATTGCTCTCGTTATGGTCAGTATGATAGCTATGAGAGACCCGGTTGCAACAGAAGTGGTTGAAGGCAGCGCGGCAATGGAAGCGGGACTTCAAAACGGCGACAGGATTATCTCATTAAACGGTGAGAAAATACGTTTATATGACGATATTTTGCTGTTTACCGCAACCTATGACGGCGGAGAAGTTGACGTGGTATATGAGAGAAACGGTGTAAGGGATTCAGCAACGCTTATTCCTAAATTTGACGAGGAATACGGCAGATATATGTTAGGTATTTCAAATGCTGATTTTGTTGAAGTGAAAGGCCTGAATATCTTTAGATATGCTGCATATGAAGTAAGATATTCGGTTCGCTCCACGTATAAGAGCCTGTGGATGCTTATAACCGGCAAGGTTTCGGGCGAAGAGGTGTCCGGCCCTGTGGGAATTGCCGTCAATGTTGTTGGCAAAACGTATGAAGCAACCAAGGAATACGGTTGGCAGAATGTACTTGTAAATATGCTCAATATTACGATGCTTCTCTCCATAAATCTGGGAATTATTAATCTTATTCCCCTGCCCGCTCTGGACGGAGGCCGTTTGGTATTTATGCTGATTGAACTTATCAGAGGTAAACCGATTTCGCCGGAAAAAGAAGGACTGGTTCATTTCATCGGCTTTGTATTTTTCATGGTATTGATGGTGTTTATTTGTTTCAATGATATCAGAAATGTTTTTTTTAACTAATTGATTACATTTTATCCTCCCGGGTTCTCCGGGAGGAAATTCCAAAAGAGGTAACAAAAGTGAATATTGCTGACGCATATGCATGGCCGTGCAGTGAAGGCGCATTGGTCATTAAAAACGTGCGAGGTAAGAATAATCGCCGTTTATTTATGTCAATTTTGTCCGAAGAATCTCCGGATGTAAAAGAAAAAGAGAAAATACGGAGAATTATTGAGATTTTTGAAGAAAAAGCCGTCCCGACATATTTTAAAAAGGGCAATTTCCAAAAGAGCGTTATGAGGATTGTCAGGAATAACACTGACAAAAAAATCACAATATTTCTTGCAAGTGAAAAAGGTGAGACTTATTATATAGGTGGAAATTCAATTCTATATTGCTTTCATCGTTTCTTTGATGAGAATATAGTAGACAGGATACCCACCGGCTTTACTAAATATGAAGCCGGATGTATTGTCATTATCTATAAAGGATATTATGAGCCCTGCAATCCGGAAATTGACTGCCTTAATATATTGGACGTAAAAGGTGCGTATTCGTTGAGAAAAAGAGTCGGAGAAATATTCGCGCATACCGGCAGGGGAATGGTTGCCTGCAAATTCGGGGAACCGTTTGAAGGAGAAAATAATGAAGGATTTAAAGATAGTATCTAAGCTGGCGGAAGGTGGAAATTCAACAGTATATCTTGCAAAGGATGAGAACAATAAACGTTATGCGTTGAAGGTTTCGGCAAACAAAAAGCTGTTAAGGCATGAAGCAATGATATACGGAAAAGTAAAAAGCCCTTCACTGGCCACTTTTACTGAGTTTTATGAAAAGGACGATTCAGCTGTACTTGTAACCGAGTACATTGATGGAGATTCTTTGCTTAATGTAGTTGAAAGACGTAACGGCCTGACCTTTGGAAATGCAGTCAGAATAGCACTTGAGGTTGCAGAATGTATTGACTGCTTTCACAAAAGCAACCCGCCGCTTGTTTTCAGAGATATTAAACCCGAGAACATTATGGTTGCACAGGACGGAAGTATTAGAATTATTGACCCGGGAAGCTGCATAAGCGAAGGAGAGGATAACAGCCTAAGCGTCAGCAACGGATTCTCCGCCCCCGAACAATATGAAGGAGGCAGACTTACTCCGGCAGCAGATGTATATGCTTTGGCAAAGCTGTTATTTTACATGCTTGCTTACTCGACCGACGAAAGTATGGTGATATACCTGCAGGGAGGAAGTCGCGGTGTGCAATATCTGTTGATGGATTGTCTTAATAAGGATCCTTCGAAACGACCGCCCGGTATGGATGAGTTTGTAAGACGACTGTCGCCGTATAGAAATGCAGAGGGCTTTAGATTTTTGAAGGCTGAAATTGTGGCACGAAAATACAGAAGAAAGCATTCGCAGGAGGAATATGTCTCCAGTGTGGAAATAATGAATTAAGGAAGTATAAGGATGAAAAAAACTGCTGAGAAATTATTACTGTTGATTCTATGCTGTATTATGCTTACGGGATGCAAAAAAACCGAATCTGAAAGGATTAGAATCGGTTCACTTAAAGGCCCTACCTCCATAGGATTGTTACATCTGATGGAGGATAACAAAAACGGAACGGGAAAAAACAAATATGAATTTACCATATACACGTCAGCTGATGAAATATTACCGCTTTTGGTAAAGGGCGAAATTGATGTGGCATTGGTACCTGCAAATGTGGCAGCGGCTTTATATAATAAATCCGATGCCCAAATCACCGTTATTGACATTAATACGCTTAATGTATTGAATCTGATAGGAACTAATGAAATCGATGACGTGAAGCAGCTTGAAGGGAAGACTATATATACTACGGGAAAGGGAACCACCCCTGACCTGATTCTTTCCTACATATTAGAGCAGGCTGGCCTGACACAGAAAACGAAGGTTGAATTTATGTCTGAGGCTACTGAAGTCGTAAATGTATTAAAGGAAAATTCAGATGCAATCGGATTGTTGCCCCAGCCTTTTGCAACAGTGGTATGCATGCAGAATGAAAAGCTTAAAGCTGTTGCAGATGTAAACGAGATGTGGAAAGAGGCCAATGGCTTTGACTGTGATATTATTACCGGAGTTACTGTTGCGACAAGGGAGTACATAGATAATCACAGAACACAAATTGAGTTGTTTGAAAGATACGACCACGCTAACAGCTGTAAATTGGCTGTGCAAAAGAATCCTATAGTAATTGCTTCGGCAGTCGAAAACGGGATACTTGCAAATGAAACTGTTGCGGGTGAAGCTATTCCGAAATGTGAGACTGTATGCATTTATGGGGATGAAATGAAAGAACTCCTTTCAAATTATTTAGAGGTGATTTATGAATGTGATGCACAATTTATCGGAGGAAAACTCCCGGAGGACGATTTCTACTGCATTATTAAATAAGCTGGTTATTGTGGCGGCCTGGATAGTAATTTGGGAGGTGGCTGCACTTGTTATCCATAATGAGCTTTTGTTTGTTTCACCGATAAGAGCAGCTGAGGCTTTGTTGCAGAATGCGGGAAATGCATATTTTTGGTTAAGTGTAGGCAATTCCGTATTGCGAATTGCCATAGGCTTTGCAGCAGGTCTTTTGTTGGGAATAATTCTTAGTGTGGGTGCTGTAAAGAGCAGAGTGTTTAAGGAATTTTGCAAACCTGTTATACAGTTGATGAAGACTGTTCCCATTGCGGTTTTCATAGTATGCTTTTTAATCTGGTGGGGCAAAAATATACTTACCGTGGCCGTATGTGTATTAGTAGTAACGCCAAATGTGTATATCAGCATTTTGGAAGGCATAAAAAATGTAAGAACAGAAGAGTCAGAGGTTGCTTATATATTTGATTTTACCGGAAAAATGCGCTATGAATATATTATAAAACCGGCTATAAATACAGGAATGAAGGGCGCGGTAAAGCTTTGCGTCGGAATGTGCTTTAAAGCGGGAGTTGCCGCTGAAATAATAGGCATCCCCAAATATTCAATAGGTGAGGGCCTGTATATGTCAAAGATTTACTTGGACACGGCCGGAGTATTTGCCTGGGCCCTGATTACGGTTATAGTCAGTGCACTTATGGAAAAACTTGCACTGTATTTTACACAGCTGTATTTTGATAAAACTCCGACGGCATTTGAAATCCCGAAAGCTTTTCCCGAAAGCCGGCAGGGAAAGCTTGTGCTTAACAGTGTAACCAAAGCATACGGCGACAGAGAAGTCTTAAGTCATATTACGAAAGAATACGATAATGATAGGATATATTATATTGAAGGAGAGTCGGGAAGCGGGAAGACAACCTTGCTTCGTATAGTAGCAGGCCTTTGCAAACCCGATGCCGGAGAGGTTATGTATAATGGTATCCCGTTAGTAAAGGGAAATATATCATTTTGCTTTCAGGAAAACAGGCTGTTTGACAGCCTCAGCGCATTTCAGAATGTGTTTATGGTATGCGGAGATAAAGAGGAAGCCTCACGTATACTTTCGGAATTGATTGGCTGTGAAGATATGTGGAAAAAAGTATCGGAGCTTTCCGGCGGAACCCGGAGAAGAGTGTGCCTGGCCAGAGCGCTGTCGTTTAATACACCGGTTATATTACTGGATGAGCCTTTTGCAGGCTTGGACGAAGAAAACGTTGCTAAAGCAAAAGAAATAATAGAAAAAGAGAAAAAAGGGAGAATTATTATAGTAGCAACGCATATTAAGTAAAAAAAGTTTGTTTTTTTTATAACGCTGTGCTATAATCACATATTGATTGTGACTCGAAAATTAAGGAGGACATTTTTTTCATGAGTTTAAAGGTTGAAAAGAAAGATAATAATATGGCTGTTCTTACAATTGAGGTAGAGGCAGCAGAATTCGAAAAGGCTGTTGAATCAGCTTATCAGAAAAACAAAAACAAAATCAGTATTCCCGGATTCAGAAAGGGTAAAGCACCCAAGAAGATGATTGAGCAGATGTATGGCAAGGAAGTGTTCTATGAGGACGCAGCCAACATTATCATTCCGGATGCATATGATAAAGCAGTTTCCGAATGTACAGAGGAAATTGTATCCACTCCCAAGGTAGAGGTTGTTCAGATTGAAGCCGGAAAGAACTTCATTTTTACGGCAGAGGTTGCATTAAAGCCTGAAGTTACTCTTGGAAAATACAAGGGCGTAAAGATTGACAAAATTGATGTTACGGTTACCGATGCTGAAGTTGATGCCAAAATCAACGAAGAACGTGAGAACAATGCCAGAAATATCAATGTTACTGACAGAGCAGTAAAGATGGGTGATATTGCCACTATTGATTTCGAAGGTTTTGTTGACGGTGTTGCATTCGACGGCGGAAAAGGCGAGGATTATCCTCTTACAATCGGTTCAGGACAGTTTATTCCCGGATTTGAGGAAGCACTTGTGGGCGCAGAAATCGGTAAGGAGACAGATGTTTGCGTTACCTTCCCCGAGGATTATCAGGCTGCTGAACTTGCAGGAAAGCCTGCTGTATTTAAATGTACGGTAAAAGAGTTAAAAGAAAAAGAACTTCCTGAGCTTGATGATGAGTTTGCATGTGAAGTTTCAGAATTTGATACATTTGCTGAATACAAAGAAGATGTTAAGAATACACTTTTGTCAAAGAAGCTTGATGCTGCAAAGGATGCCAAGGAAGATGCCGTTATGGATGCAATTATTGATGATGCCAAGATGGACATCCCCGAAGCAATGCTCGAAACTCAGCAGAGACAGATGGTTGAGGATTTCGCTCAGAGAATTCAATCTCAGGGTCTTTCAATGGAGCAGTACATGCAGTTTACAGGCATGACAACTCAGGCACTTCTTGAGCAGATTAAACCTCAGGCTGAGAGAAGAATCAAAACACGTCTTTGCCTTGAAGCCATTGCAAAGGCAGAGGGTATGACAGCTTCTGATGAAGAGTTTGACAGTGAAGTTAAGATTATGGCTGAGGCTTATCAGATGGAAGAAAGCAAGGTTGTTGAGCTTCTTGGCGAATCAGGCAAAAAGCAGGTTATGGATGACATCCTTGTAAAGAAAGCCGTTGAGCTTGTTGTTGATTCCGCTAAGGAAGAAAAGGCTGCAGCAAAGAAAACTACAGCTAAAAAGAGCGAGGATGCTTCCGAAGAGAAGCCCGCTGCAAAGAAAACAACTGCAAAGAAAACAACTGCAAAGAAAGCAGACGCTGAATAATATTGTATATCAAAGGCTTGCAATACCCGTTTGTGGGTAGGGCAAGCTTTTTTTTCTGAAATTCGAACACTAAATTAACTTTTTATAAATAATACTTTTTGAAAGTTGAAAATAAAACTAATATGAATTAATATATTTTCTAGGAGAGAAATATATACCGGAGGAGCAATTTATGAGTTTAGTACCTTATGTCATTGAACAAACTAGTAAAGGCGAAAGGTCTTATGATATTTATTCGAGATTGTTAAAAGACAGAATTATTTTCCTTGGAGAAGAGGTTAACGAGGCCAGCGCAAGCGTTGTAGTTGCACAGCTTCTTTTCCTTGAGTCGGAAGACCCTGATAAGGATATATATCTGTATATCAACAGCCCCGGAGGCTCAGTAACTGCAGGAATGGCTATTTATGATACCATGCAGTATATCAAATGTGATGTTTCTACAGTTTGTATTGGAATGGCTGCCAGTATGGGGGCATTTTTGCTTGCAGGCGGTGCAAAGGGTAAAAGATATGCGCTTCCAAATGCAGAAATTATGATTCATCAGCCTCTTGGCGGAACACAGGGACAGGCGACTGAAATTGAAATTGCCGCAAAGCATATTCTGCATACAAAAGAAAAATTAAACAGAATGCTCGCCGAGAACACCGGAAAACCCTATGAAGTAATCTGCGAGGATACTGACAGAGATAACTGGAAAACCGCAGAAGAAGCGTGTGAGTACGGACTTATCGACAAAGTGATTTCTTCACATAATGAACAGTAAACGGATTAAGGAGAAATTATATGGCCTCAAAGAATTCAGAAAAGGGAATAAGATGTTCATTTTGCGGTAAACCTCAAAATGAGGTTGGGAAAATGATATCAGGACCTGCAGGTATCTATATATGTGAAGAGTGCGTTAGCTTATGCATGGATATTATAGATGAGTGCGAGGACGAAGAGGATGTTTCCAAACTCAGCGGACCGCAGGATATTAATTTGTTAAAACCGAAGGAAATCAAGAACTTTTTGGACGATTATGTAATCGGACAGGAGGAAGCCAAAAAGGTTTTATCAGTAGCTGTTTACAACCATTACAAGAGAGTAACATCCACAAGGGAAAAGGATGATGTTGAACTTCAGAAGAGCAATATTATCATGGTCGGACCTACAGGCTCGGGCAAAACTTATCTTGCACAGACCCTTGCGAAGATTATAAACGTGCCTTTTGCAATTGCAGATGCCACTACACTTACTGAGGCGGGCTATGTCGGTGAGGATGTAGAGAATATTTTGCTTAAATTGATTCAGGCAGCGGATTATGATGTCAAAAAAGCCGAATACGGTATCGTTTATATTGATGAGATCGATAAGATAACAAAGAAAAGCGAAAATGTGTCCATAACCAGAGATGTGTCCGGTGAGGGCGTTCAGCAGGCGCTTCTCAAGATTATTGAGGGCACTGTTGCTTCCGTACCTCCTCAGGGAGGCAGAAAGCATCCCCACCAGGAACTTATTCAGATAGATACAACTAATATTTTATTTATCTGCGGAGGCGCATTTGACGGCCTTGACAAGATAATAGAGTCAAGACTTGACAGAAAAACCATCGGATTTAATACCGTAGGAACTTTGAAAAACAATAAAGATTTAAATGATATATTTGCCGAAGTATCTCCTCAGGATTTGGTTAAATTTGGACTTATCCCTGAGTTCGTGGGTCGTGTGCCCATTACTGTCACCTTAAAGGGATTGGACAGAGATGCTTTGATTCGAATATTAACAGAGCCCAAGAATGCGCTTATCAAACAATACCGAAAGCTTTTCGATATGGATTGCGTTGACCTGCACGTTGATGAGGATGCTGTTTCGGCGATTGCAGACAAAGCGCTTGAGAGAAAGACCGGAGCCCGAGGACTTCGTTCCATCATGGAAGATATTATGATGGATACAATGTATGAGATTCCTTCAGATGATACAATTTCCACTTGTACCATTACAAAGGAGTGCGTTGAAAATGGCAGTGAACCGTTACTTACCTACAGAGTTGAGAAAGTAAAGCCTGCCGGTACCAAGAAAAGAGCATAATTATACGCCGCATGTAAAAGTGCGGCGTGTTGTCATGTAAAAGGAATAAAAAATGATAATTAAGAATGTAAATTTGGAGACGGTAATAGGAATCACTTCCAAGCTGCCCGTGAATGATAAACCTGAGCTGGCTTTTGCGGGGAAGAGTAATGTTGGCAAATCGTCACTGATTAATGCTTTGGTTAATCGTAAGAAATTAGCCAGAACATCCTCTGAACCCGGCAAAACTCAAACCATAAATTTCTATAATGTAAATAATGAGATGTATTTTGTTGATTTACCGGGATACGGATTTGCCAAGGTCAGCAAGGAGACTCAGGCCAAATGGGGCAAAATGATAGAAAATTATCTGCACAAATCCGAAGTCTTAAAGGCAGTTTTTTTGCTGATTGATATAAGACACGAGCCTTCCAATAATGATTGTATGATGTATGACTGGATATTTGATAACGGGTTTGAACCGATTATTATAGCAACCAAAGCAGATAAAATAAGTAAAGGCCAGATACTAAAGC
Organism: Lachnospiraceae bacterium; assembly: GCA_045627085.1. Lineage (GTDB taxonomy): Bacteria > Bacillota > Clostridia > Lachnospirales > Lachnospiraceae > RGIG10340. The sequence goes on from JAZQNB010000047.1 coordinate 14,453, forward strand.
AGATAAATATCATAAGAAAGAAATTGAACTGTACGGATACAACGCGGATTATTCCTTTCTCGGCATTAAGCGGGCAGGGAAAGGAGGAAATATATTCTATAATAGACTCATTGACAGGGGAAGAGATAAAGAATAATGAAGGGTAAAATAGCTGTTGACGGAAGGTTTTTGAAAATTATAGCGGTGATAACAATGCTTATAGATCATATCGGCGCGGTTGTAGTATTCAGGCTGTACGATGCCTGTACAATAGGACGATTTGATATGGACAGCGCCATTATGAAATTCTTTATAAGCGGACATTTACTGTCTTTGTACACTGTGTGCAGATTTATAGGCAGAATTGCTTTTCCTATTTTTTGCTTTTTGCTGGTCGAAGGCTTTTATCATACCTCGGACCGCTTGAAGTACATTTTGCGCCTGGCTGTTTTTGCCATTATTTCTGAGGTGCCGTTTGATTTGGAAATAAGCGGAACAGCAGTTGACATGCAGGCTTCAAACGTGATGGTAACGATGCTGATCGGATTTGTTATGATGTGTGCATTGTCCTATGCTGAAAACGGGATAATGAAAAGTGACAGATTTCGAAATAAAAATTCATGGATAAGCTTTATAACCTTCATGATTGCGGGGATATTTGCATTTGCGGGATACTTGACAAAATGTGATTACGGAGCCATGGGGATTGTGCTTATAGCGATTTTGTATTTCTTAAGACGTGTTAAGTGGACACGAGACATAGCATATTGCTGCTATATGGGCGGTTATTCGCTGATATTTAATGATGCGGAGCTACCGGCTTTGCTTTCCGTATTTTTCATGCATTTTTACAATGGAGAGAAGGGAAAACAGAACAAATACTTTTTCTACATTTTTTACCCGCTTCATTTGTATATATTGCATCTTATAACCTTGTGGCTTGATATAGTATAAAAAATAGGAGTGATTATATCACTCCTATATGCTCAAGTAAAATTTTAATTCCGATAATAATCAGGATAATTCCTCCGGCCAATTCGGCTTTACTTTTGTATTTTGAACCGAATAAGTTACCGATTTTAACACCAAGTGCAGAAATGATAAAGGTAATAACTCCTATCATCATACTGGATGTCCAAATGTTCGTATCAAGAAATGCAAAGGATACTCCGACTGCCAAAGCATCAATGCTGGTGGCTACGGCCAAAAGAAACATTGTTTTGACATCCAAAGCATCATTTGCTTCTTCGTCTTTGCCAAAAGCTTCTTTTATCATTCCCATGCCAATTAATACGAGTAATATAAAAGCAACCCAGTGGTCAAAGCTTTCAATATATTGTCTAAAGGAGCTCCCGAGAAAATATCCTATTATGGGCATAAGCCCCTGAAAAGCGCCAAACCACAGACCGCAGATACACATGCTTTTAATATTTGTTTTTCTGATAGCCAGTCCTTTACATATGGAAACTGCAAAGGCATCCATGGTTAAACCAATCGACAAAAATACAAGGCTGATTATATCCAAAACTTAATAACCTCCTATGACTGTATGGAAGGATATAGTAACTCTGAAATACAGGTTTGTCAACAACAAAAATCCCGATTGAAAACTCAATCGGGATTTGACGTTGTTTTTGATTAAGCAACTACGGAAACGTTTACTGCGCGAACCTTGCTTGAGTTTGCAGGATCAGTTTCAGTATCGAAGGAAACCTTCTGACCTTCCTCTAAGGATTTGAAGCCTTCAGCGTTGATTGCTGAGAAGTGAACAAAAACTTCTGAATTGTCAGCATCGTTTGTGATGAAGCCGTATCCTTTCTGTGCATTAAACCATTTAACTGTACCGTTGTTCATGTAAGTACCTCCTTATATATTGGGGTTTCCCCGATGGTTATTCTAAAAATATGTATAAAAAATACATATTTTGCAAATCAATAGTCTTTCATAATTTTACAAAATATGTTTTCTGAAATGACTTGCCTTAGAACGAATTAAGTATAACACTTTTAAAATACACATGTCAACGGATTTTTGTTAATCTGTAAAAGACGAATTCGTTGACATTTTTTGCTGAAAAGTTATACTTTTATTGAAGATATTATAATTTGGAGGATAAATATGCTACCAAAAGACCCAATTATGTTACTAAGCTTTATTAATCTGAAACTTCGCGATTTTTACGGCTCATTTGATGAATTGTGTGAAGACATGGATATAAATCCAAAAGAAATAGAAGATATACTGGCAAGTATAGACTACCATTATGACAGGGAGAAAAACTGCTTTGTATAAAGGAAAATGTGATATCTGCTCGGGTTGTGGCAGATGCGGTAAAATAATTAAAGACAATGTTTCAATCATAGCAGAATGCCTTCCGTATTCCACCGAAGGAAAGTATGACAGTTATTTGATATGTATTGATCTGGGGACTACCACGCTTGTTGCCGCCCTATATGATGAGGATGGTGAGAAGATTGATGAGATAACCATGCTTAACCCTCAAAGAGCTTATGGGGCTGATGTGGTGTCCAGATTAAGTGCGGCAGCGGATAAGGCAATCCTCGGACAGCTTAGAAAACTTATATGGAATGCACTGGAGAATATGATTTTGATTCTGAAAGAGGAGGTTGAATACGGTCATACTCTTCGCGGCTGCATAGCGGGTAATACGGTTATGACAGCTTTACTTTTGGGCCTGGATACAGAGGGACTGTCAAAAGCCCCCTTCTATGTTAAGGATAAAGGACCGTTTAAGGTGATAATTGCGGATACAGAGTGCGAAGCAGTTAACTCGCTGGCGCCCTTTGTCGGAGGAGATATAACGGCCGGCATAATGGCCATGGGTATTACGGACAGCAAAGAATATTCTATGCTGATAGACCTGGGAACAAATGCTGAAATTGTCTTGGGAAACTGCAAAAATCTCTTCGTCACCTCCGCTGCATGCGGACCTGCATTTGAGGGAACAATGGAAGATGGTGGTTTTGGCGCTGATTTGATAATGGGGGTATCAAAGCTCTTAGACGAGGGTATTGTTGACAAAACGGGATTGATTTGTGATGAATATTTTGACAAAGGCGTAAAAACGATGGGAGTCAGGATAACACAGAACAATATTCGTGCACTGCAGCTTGCTAAAGCTGCAGTCAGAACGGGAATAGACGTATTGCTTGACAAAGCTCATATAGAGGCCGACGCGGTGAAGAATATTTATATTTCAGGCGGCTTTGGATATTATCTGGATATTTTAAGTGCAGTGAATATCGGACTTATTCCGAAACAATTTGAGGATAAGACTCATACTGCGGGGAATACAGCTTTAGCAGGATGCCATGCTTTTGCCACCGGTGGAAAAGAGGTTAACGACAGGTTATACACTGTAAACACAATAAATCTTGCGCTGGATAGTGATTTTTCGGACATTTTTTTGAAAAATTTGGAATTTTAGCCAAAAAAAGTCAAATTGAAGCAAATTTTTCTTTTAAAAAAAATACGGATGCGATATAATAAGATTGTACTTTATCAACTAGTATGGGGGATACTAAAATGAAGACGAAGGAAACTAAAGGAAGGCCCGTAAAGGAAAAGAAAATTAAAACACCAAGGGTTCCGAAAATGCCCAAATTACCTAAGGAGAAAATAGTAAAGAAGAAACAGAAATTTATGCCGTTTGCCATCAGAAACAAAATAATTGTCAGTTTCCTGATACCTATTGTATTTATGGTGATTGTTGGAACTACAGCATATCAGAAAGCACAGACCGGTCTTAGTGGAAACTATATCAGTTCGACATCTCAGACGGTTATCATGGCATCTGAGTATATTGATCAGGGATGTGCATATGTCAATTCAGAAGCAATTAAATATGCGTCTGATCCCGATTTGTCACAAATGTTTTTGGGGTTATACAAAAATGAGCCTATCACGGCATTGAACATTAACACAACCGTCAAAAACAATATGAATTCAGCTCAGCTGGCTAATGATTTTATTTTCGGAATTCATATTATACCAAAGTCAAGCTTTAATGTTATGTCCTCTAAGGCTGCGGGTGGAACAACCGGATTCTTGACAGAATATCTCGAGGACATGGGAATGGACAAAAAAACCATAGTTAAATGGACCGATCACCATGACCTTTTGGATACAAAGTTAAACGAGAAGTCATCTGATTATATTTTGGTTAATCAAATGCTTTCAGGTGCAGGTACATATGCGGTAGTAATTGATATCCAGGCAAAGGCTATCAGAAAATTCCTTTCAAGCTTGGATTTCGGTGAGGGCAGTATAGTCGCACTTGTTACCGAAAATGGCCGTGAGCTTATATGTGATACAGATTTTGATTTAGGCCTTGAAGAAGGTGAAAAGGTATTCTTTGATAAGAGCTTTTTTGAAATCGTAGCTGATAATACTGAACGTGATGGCGCAGAGCTTGTTAAGTACAACGGCAAAAATTATTATTTCATACATTCAAAGAGTTCCGTAACAGAGGCTGCAGTATGTGCGCTGGTTCCTGAGAATACGGTAATCGAACAAGCCAATGATATAAAGAACATTACAATGGGCCTTGTTATTGTTGCGATAATTGCAGCTTTGCTGATTGGCCTATACATTGTTATGGGAATTCAAAAAAACATGCATAAGATTTCAGACAAACTGGAAGAGGTTGCCGAAGGCGATTTGACAGTAGATGTTGTGGCACGTGGACATGATGAGTTTAGAAATCTTGCAGGCAGCGCAAATAACATGGTAAAGAATACCAAGAAGCTTGTTAATAAAGTTTCGAATGCAACGGAGGAACTTGCTGTTTCTGCCGGACAGGTATCTGAAGTTTCGGATGTTATCGATGAATGTTCGAAGAGCATTAACGATGCCATAGCTGAAATCAGTGACGGAATGGAGATGCAGTCCAAACATGCACAGGAATGTGTTGAGAAAACCAATACACTTTCCGATGAAATCCAGTCCATCAGTACTCAGGTTGAACAGGTTGAAAATATGGTAGATGCTACCGAAAACATGATTGCCGAAGGTATGAATATAGTCAGACTCCTCGGAAACAGAGCGGAAGAGACAACAGAGATGACCAAGCAGGTTGGTGAGAGTATTGATACACTCCGCCGTGACTCTGAGATAATCAACACCTTTGTTTCTACTATTTCAGATATTGCCGAGCAGACAAATCTCCTTTCACTTAATGCTTCCATTGAGGCAGCAAGAGCCGGTGAGGCAGGACGAGGATTTGCGGTAGTTGCAGAGGAAATCAGAAAACTTGCTGATGATTCTGCACAGGCAGCCGGAGAAATCGGACGAAATGTCGGAAATATTTCAGCTCAGACACTCCGGTCTGTTGAAAGCGCAAAACAGGCACAGGAAATGGTATCCCTGCAGACACAGGCTGTTGAAGAAGCCGTAGAGGTATTCCGCAGAATGCAAGACCAGATGAGCGGACTTGTTTCCGGACTTAAGGAAATTGTTGCCGGAATTGAAAGAGCAGATGCAGAAAGAGGAGAAACGGTATCTTCGGTAAAGAATATTTCAGATATCATTGAGGAAACTACCGGAACTGCAGAGGCAGTACACATAATTGCCGACAAGCTGTTAAAGAATGTCGAAGAACTGAATGTTACGGCAGATGCTTTGAATGATAACATGGATGGTTTGAAGACAGAAATTTCGGTATTTAAGATTTAACGCGGTATTTACAATCAGCAGTCGGGTACAACCGGCTGCTGATTTTTTTGTTAAAAAGCTTTTATTTGAAAAATATTAATTATCCGAAAAATAATAATTTATTGACTAAATTGTTGATAATGTTTGAATAATGACTGATTTGGGTGTATAATTTAATCTGTCGAAGAAGAATTTTTAATAATTTTTCGTTTCGAAGGGTTTGTTTTATGGATTTATTTGAGTATATGAGAAAGGAAAATTCAGATAAGGAGTCTCCGCTTGCTGCAAGGATGCGACCACGTACGATTGATGAAGTAGTGGGTCAACAGCATATACTTGGGAAAGACAAGCTTCTTTATCGCGCCATAAAGGTCGATAAAATCAGTTCAGTAATTTTCTATGGCCCACCCGGAACAGGGAAAACCACCATTGCTAAAGTAATTGCAAATACTACAAGCTCTGAATTTAAACAAATTAATGCCACCATAGCCGGCAAGAAGGATATGGAAGAGGTCGTGCAGGCAGCCAAAGAAGTAAACGGAATGTATGGCAGAAAGACGATATTGTTTATAGACGAGATACACCGTTTCAATAAAAGTCAGCAGGATTATCTGCTTCCCTTTGTGGAAGACGGGACACTGACACTTATAGGGGCTACCACTGAAAACCCGTATTTTGAAGTAAATTCAGCTTTGCTTTCAAGGTCAGCTGTTTTTGAACTGAAACCGTTGGACAGAGTTGATGTCGCCACTCTTATTAAAAAGGCCGTATATGATACGGAAAGAGGAATGGGCAGCTATAAGGCAGACATTACGGATGAAGCCGTGGAATTTTTGGCGGATGTTTCCGGCGGCGATGCGCGACATGCACTAAATGCAATTGAGCTTGGCATTATGACTACGGATAGAAGCGATGACGGACTGATACATATTGATTTGGCCGTAGCCACGGAGTGTATTCAGAAAAAAGCCGTCAGATATGACAAAGACGGTGATAATCATTATGATACGATATCTGCCTTTATTAAGAGCATGAGAGGTTCGGACGCGGATGCCGCGGTATATTACCTCGCGAGAATGCTTACGGCAGGAGAAGATATAAAATTTATAGCCAGACGTATTATGATATGCGCCTCTGAGGATGTGGGCAATGCAGACCCTAATGCTTTAGTGGTGGCGACCAATGCATCTTTGGCAATAGAAAGAATAGGAATGCCGGAGGCACAGATTATTCTTTCACAGGCAGCAAGCTATGTAGCATGTGCACCTAAAAGCAATGCGGCTGTAGTGGCAATAGAAGCTGCAATGAACGAGGTATCAGAGTCGGGAAACCTTCCGATACCGCCACATTTGCAGGATGCTCATTATAAGGGGGCTGCAAAGCTGGGACACGGACTTGGCTATAAGTACTCGCATGACTATCCCAATCATTACTGTAAACAACAATATCTACCATATGAATTAAGTGGAAAGGAATTCTATAAACCTTCCGGAAACGGTTATGAAGCCAGGATAAGGGAACATATGGCTAAAATAAGGCGGGAGGCAGAGTAAGGGTATATTTAATGTTTATTTACACATATAACATTATCGGGGAATATATCGGATTCTTATTGGCAGCGCTTGTTCTTGTATTAATGATTTATTCTAATCCGAGAAAAACCGGCATTTTTATTATCGACAAGATTGGTATACTGACATCGTTGGTATCCATAATTTTACAGATTGTTGTTTTTTATTTATCTCCAAGGACTACGGTTAGCAACAGATATCTTCTGGATTCAGCCATAGTGCTCTTTTTGCTTGCTCATCTGGCAACAGTCGTATGCATAATTGCGTATCTGATTTTGCTTGATTCACGAAGATTTGGAAAAGTGAAGATTATTTTTGTGCATATTTCTGTTTTGGCACTCTTGTATATTATGATTTTCTCATATTTAATCGGTGCCGACAAGATGTACAATTTCTGTGACAACGGTGTTGAGTTCACAGGATTTTTATCCACATATATTTCATTCGGAATCTTTGCATGGGCATGCGCAACCTTTACTTTATTTATTGCCAAAAAAGAAATGCCGGATGTGATTTTCTTATATGGATTTCTGTTTGCTCCGACGGAGATTATGCTTTTAGTTTTGCAATTAAAATTCCCGACTATAGTGTTCTCGTCGGTTACTTATGTGCTTCCGTTATGCATATTTTATATGCTGTTTCATTCCAATCCTTATGATGAAGTCAGCGGGTGCCAGAACCAGGCCGCATTTGAGGCCAGATTTATGTCCGGGTTGAATAAGAAAAAGAAAATATTTTATTGCTATATTATCACGCCTCAATTAAAGAAGCTTGATTTGAGCGAGACAGATTTGGAGCTTGAGAAGCTCTATTCCAATACCTGTAGAAATGTTAATCTTTTGGGACACAGAGCCAGGGTGTACAGGCTGACAAAATCAACCTTTACAATCGTAATGAACATGAAGAACGATACCGGTGTTGAGGATGTTATAGCAGTGCTGAAGCCGCTGCTTGATACACAGGCTGAAAAGGCTTCGCTTTATTACAAGATGGTTGCTTTTGAAAATCATAATGCAATAAAGACGGCATCCATGATGGTTTCGATGGCAAATTACCTGCTTGAGAAAATGAGCATTGAACATGAAATCAGTTATTATATTGCCAAGGATAAAGATTACATTGAGTTCTCACGTCATTTCAGAATTGAACAAATGCTCATGGACATAAGAAACAAGGGAGATTTGAATGACGAACGTGTCCTTTGCTATATGCAACCGATTTACAGCGTGTCGGACCAGAGCTTCAGAACAGCGGAGGCTTTGATGCGTTTGGTGCTGGACGGTCAGGTGATTTACCCGGATGCATTTTTGGATATTGCGGAAAGGTGTAATTGTATTCATGCTCTTACCTGCATTATGCTGAATAAAACGTGCGAGAATATTTCCAGGCTTTTATCAGAGGGATATGATTTTGATGCAGTTACCATAAACTGCTCGGCTATTGAACTTTCAGATAAGAATCTTCACAAGAGATTGCTTGATATTATCAGACGTAATAATATTGAACCTTCATACATCAGGCTTGAACTTACTGAGAGAGCAATGCACAAGGACTATGATGCCATGTCCCACAATATGGAAATGCTCGGGGCATCCGGAATTAAATTCTATCTTGATGATTTTGGTACAGGTTATTCAAATCTCGAAAAGATTATTACATGTCCGTTCCATATTATCAAATTTGATAAGAGTCTGCTTTATAAGGCAGTCGGTGATGCAAATGTTGACGACCTTGTATGCCATATGGTCAGTGTGTTTAAGAAAAACGGATTTGTTCTGTTGGTGGAAGGCGTAGAGGACAATGAACAAAGCGACTACAGTATAGAAAAAGGATTTGACTATATACAGGGATATAAATATGCTCATCCAATCCCTGCAGCAGAAATAAGATCGTTCCTTACGAAAAAACAGTAGAAAATACTCCCGTTGCGTTGCGAACGTAACGGGAGTGCCTTTTTTAAGTGATTATAAGACGTTTACTGCGAACAGACGTATCCGCAGATGCTCGCTTTTTAAAACAGCTGCTGAATCAGGTACTTATAGATTTCACGGTTGTTTTTCTCCCAATTCTCACAGATGTTTTCGGCCAAATCCGGAGTGGGTACGGACAGCTTTACTTCTATCAGATTGATGTCCCGTTCTTTTACACTTAGCTTTGCTTCGTATTCACCCAGATTTGTTTTGTAATAATCAGCTGAAACGGCCACTTCGTTTTTTATCTTGAATTCATTTTTTTTCAAATATTCATCCACATCATTTATAAGAGCTTCATTGATTCGATTCTTGAAGAAATTCAGGGTTTGAGTTCCTTCATCCGTTATTGTGACGTGGGTTCTGTTCCTAACCGTGTGACCGGATATCATACCGGCTTCGGTCAACTCGGAAAGAACGGTAGAGAGGGTGATGGAATTCGTGTATTCCTTCTCCAGAATAAAATCGCTTATCTGCGCCGTGGTCATGGATGAAGAGACCTTGTTAAGCATATAAAGAATTATTAATTTATAAAGAGTTAATGCATCCTGCATGACGTTCCTTTCCTTAAGGTATCAGCTTACAGCCTTGAGTTATATTTCTTTCTTTGAGGGTTTTGTGGATGTTATTTAGAACATGTCTCTTATTAAGACTCCACTTTGGCTCTATCAGAAGAGCTTTAGGCCCGTCACCTGTAATCCTATGGATGCAGATATCAGGTGAGAGATGGGCTATACAGTCGCATATTATATCAACATATTCCTGTTCACTCAATACCCGGAAGTATTTATCTTCATAGTATTTTGCTAAATCGGTTCCTGTAAGTACGTGCAAAAGCTGAAGCTTTATTCCAAATGGCTTGCATTTGTTCAGGTATTCTATTGTTTCAAGCATCATTTCCTTTGATTCGCCCGGCAATCCAAAAATCACATGCACGATATATGGAATTGAGCTTTTGTTTAAAGCTGAGACTGCCTCATCAAATACCTTCAATTCGTAGCCTCGTCGTATGAAGGTGGCAGTCGACTCGTGAATTGTCTGAAGCCCTAACTCAATCCAAATGAATTTGGTTGGGAAGGAAAGACGCAATCTGTTTAAAAGGTCGATTTTTTCTTCCTCCAGACAATCAGGTCTGGTGGCGATACTTATTCCTATGATGTCAGGGTGGGAGAGGGCTTTTGTGTAAACCTTCTCGAGATACGTGATATCTGCGTATGTATTTGTATAATTCTGAAAATAAGCAACGTACGCAGTTCCGATTTTTTTGCCTGTAAAAAGAAGAAGCGCTGAATTTATCTGGTCCTCTACCGATTGATTACAATCAAAAGAGGTCGCAAATTCACCGCTTCCGCCCGCAGAGCAGAAGATACAGCCGCGACTGTCTATATGACCGTCCCTGTTGGGACAGGTCATATGTGCATCCAGTGCGAGCTTATAACATTTTTTACCGTATGTGTTTTTGAAATAAGCATCCAAACTGTAGTATGGTTTGGAATGATAATCTATTGTTTTCATTATTTAATGAGTGCTTTAACTGCTTCTGCAACTTTGTCAGCTACGATAGGGTTAAAGGCTTCCGGCATTATGTTGTCTTCGGATAATTCCTCGTCCGGAACTAAAGAAGCAATAGTTTTTGCGGCAGCCAGTTTCATTTCCTCTGTAATCTGTTTGGCGCGTCCTTCCAAGGCTCCTTTAAAGATCCCGGGGAAAGCTACGACGTTGTTTACCTGATTGGGGAAATCACTACGACCTGTTCCGACAATGCGTGCACCGGCAGCTTTTGCTTCGTCAGGCATAATCTCAGGAGTGGGATTTGCCATTGCGAAAATGATGGCGTCTTTGTTCATTGATTTGACCATTTGAGCTGTCACCGTGTTAGGGGCGGATACACCGATAAAGATGTCCGAACCGACCATTGCATCAGCCAGCGTTCCTGTTTTACCTTCGAGGTTTGTGCACTCGAGCATTTTCTCCTGTGCCCAGTTAAGTCGGGGATTCTCTTTGGAAAGAATGCCGGCGCGTCCACACAGAATTATATGTTTAAAACCATAGCTTAGTAAGAGCTTTGCGATTGCAATGCCGGCACTTCCGGCACCGTTAATTACTATCTTACATTCTGATACTTCTTTTTTTACTATTTTAAGAGCATTTATTATTCCGGCCAAAACGACAATGGCTGTTCCGTGCTGATCGTCGTGAAAAACCGGGATATCAAGAGTTGCCTTTAATCTTTCTTCTATTTCGAAGCAGCGGGGTGCTGAAATATCTTCGAGATTAATGCCACCAAAGGTGGGAGCCAGATAGGTTACTGCTTTGATGATTTCTTCGGTATCCTGAGTGCCAAGGCAGATGGGGACTGCATTTACACCGCCGAATTCCTTAAATAATACTGCTTTGCCTTCCATGACGGGCATGGCTGCATGAGGACCGATATTGCCAAGTCCAAGTACGGCACTTCCGTCTGAAACGACGGCAATAGTGTTAGCCTTCATTGTATATTTGTAGGCCTCGTCTTTGTCCTTTGCGATTACCTCGCAAGGTCTTGCTACACCGGGAGTATAACATAGAGCAAGGTCTGCTCTGGAGTTTACGGGAGCTTTTGACTGTATGCAAAGCTTACCTTCCCATTTCTCGTGCAGCTTAAGTGATTCTTCATAAATATCCATTTTTTTGTCCTTCCTAAATTTGCATTTATATCTTCGGAATCCTTGTTCATGATATAATACAAAGGAATACTTGTCAAATTGAGAAAAATAGTATAAAATCATATTAATGTTTTTCTATTTCAAGTCGAAGAAACATTCAAATTACATTTCGTTTTTTTACCCGAGGATAGATAATTAATAATATATGAGGTGAAATGATTTATGAGTATGAAAGAAAAGTATGAATCTTTGCAACTTTCTCAGTTAAAAGAATTGGCAAAGATTCGCGGCATTAAAAATACTTCTGTCATGAAGAAAAATGATGTTGTGGAAGCCATGCTTCAGAAAGATGAAGAAGAGGCAATGGCAAAGTCTGTGGTCGGGAGTGTAGAGGAGAAGGAAGTTGCCAAAAAGCCGGCTCCCGCACACAATGAAGAACAGGATACAAAACCCGTTGCTGATGAAGAGGACAACCATAACGAATTGGACAGCGGTGTTGCCGCATATGGTATATTGGAAGTAATGCCTGACGGATATGGCTTTATAAGATGCGAAAATTTCCTTCCCGGTGTGGACGATGTTTATGTCGCACCCAGCCAAATCAGAAAATTCGGATTAAAAACGGGTGATGTTTTGAATGGAAACAGAAGAGTGAAAACATCCACCGAAAAATTCAGTGCTCTTTTATATATTAAGACCATTAACGGTTATTCCATAGAAGAAACCCTTAAAAGGAAATCCTTTGAGGATATGACACCTATTTTCCCGAATGAGCGAATCAGGTTGGAGATGCCGGGTGCATCAACAGCCATGCGTGTCATGGACTTAGTCAGCCCTGTCGGAAAAGGACAGAGAGGAATGATAGTATCCCCGCCTAAGGCAGGAAAGACAACTTTGTTAAAGGAAGTTGCAAAATCCATTCTTAAAACGAATCCCAAAATGCACATGATTATCCTGCTCATTGATGAGCGACCTGAAGAGGTTACGGATATAAAGGAAGCAATTGTCGGAGAAAACGTGGAAGTAATCTATTCAACCTTTGATGAACTTCCCGAACATCATAAACGTGTGGCAGAAATGGTAATGGAGAGAGCAAAACGTCTTGTCGAGCACAAAGAGGACGTTGTTATATTATTAGATTCAATTACCAGACTTACCAGAGCATATAACCAGGTTGTTCCTCCTTCAGGCAGAACTCTTTCAGGTGGTCTTGACCCTGCGGCACTCCATATGCCAAAGAAATTCTTTGGTGCTGCCAGAAATATGAGAGAGGGCGGAAGCCTTACCATTTTGGCAACGGCGCTGGTTGATACAGGAAGTAAAATGGATGATGTTGTTTATGAGGAGTTCAAGGGAACCGGTAACATGGAAATTGTACTGGACAGAAAGCTCTCAGAAAAGAGAATTTTCCCTGCCATAGATTTGCAGAAATCCGGAACACGACGCGAAGATTTGCTGCTTTCAAAGGACGAATTAGAGGCTGTCAATATTATGAGAAGGTCGCTTAACGGATTAAAATCAGACGAAGCAACCGACCGAATATTGGACATGTTTGCACATATTAAGACCAATAATGACGTGATTGAGAACATCAGGAAAAACAGAATTTTATAATAAAAAAAAGTATTGCATACATTTACAGGATGTGATACAATAATTCCGCTGTTTGTGGGTCCATAAGCAGTGCGGATGAGAACAAAAATTAACTTATATTATTATAGAGAGGTGAAAATCATGAAAGAAGGAATCCATCCCGAGTACTATCAGGCGACAGTTACCTGTAACTGTGGCAACACATTTGTAACAGGTTCAACAAAGTCCGAGCTTCACGTAGAGGTTTGTTCCAAATGCCATTCATTCTACACAGGTCAGCAGAAGACAGCCAGAGCTGACGGACGTATTGAGAAGTTCAATAAGAAATACGGTCTTAAATAAGAATGTTGACGAAAGGTTGAGGTATCATCTACCCCAACCTTTTTTAGCTTTTATGGAATTATTTTGTCTTAGAAATTTATTGTGTTTAGTGAGGTTTTCATATGAGTAAGAAAAAGAAAGCATGTTGTTATTCGGGCATAGGCGGACAGGCGGTGCTCGAAGGCATAATGATGAAAAATCAGGATAAGTTTTCGATTGCGGTACGTAAACCGAATGGTGAGATAACAGTTGAATTAGGAAATTATTCCGGTGTTGTTCAAAATCGCGGGATTAGAAAGATTCCTTTTATACGAGGTATTTTTGCATTTATAGATTCACTGGTATTGGGAATGAAATCACTCAATTACTCCTCCGGATTTTATGAAGACGAAGGAGAAGAAGAAACCGGCTTTGATAAATTTCTTAATAAGATAAGTGGCGGACATGCTGAGAATATTCTGTCTGTGTGTACAACTGTTTTGGCAGTTGCGATGGCAATAGGTCTGTTTATTGTTCTGCCCTATTTTATATGTGCTCAGTTTGAAGAACATATCAGAAACAAATCAATTATGAATATCATTGAAGGACTTTTGCGAATCTTAGTGTTTATTATCTATGTTTTGTTAATAAGCCTGATGAAGGATATTAAGCGTTTGTTTATGTATCACGGAGCTGAACATAAATGCATCAATTGCGTTGAAAACGGTAGACCGCTTACTGTTCATAACGTTATGAGAAGCTCACGGTTTCATAAAAGATGTGGTACCAGCTTTATATTCTTTGTATTGCTGGTCAGCATTGTTTTGTTTTTCTTTATCAGAGTGGACAATGTATTCATGAAGGTGTTGCTGAGAATATTGTTAATGCCGGTTATAGCAGGCATTTCATATGAATTTATAAGATATGCCGGAAGACATGATAACTTCCTGGTTAATATTTTTTCCGCTCCGGGACTTTGGATTCAGAAAATTACGACTAAAGAGCCGGATGAGGAGATGGCTGAAGTTGCAATAAAGGCCGTTGAAGCAGTGTTTGACTGGAAGAAATATCTTTTCGACACATTTGGCTATGAAGTAACCAATGAGTGGATGCAGGAAGAGATGATGCAGGAAACAAAAGAATCCGACGAAGAAATAAAAGAGGAAGAAAAATGACCGTCAAAAAAGCCTACGAATGGGCTTTAGCAAACTTTAGGGGAGCAAATATTTCAGATGCAGAGACAGATGCACGTCTGCTTTTGGAATATGTATGCAATGCCGACAGAAACTTATTGTATGTTCATGGAGATGAAGAGCTTTCGGAAGAGCTGAGGGAAAGATATATCGAAGTCGTGAACATTAGAAAAAAACACGTTCCACTACAGCATATTACAGGAAAATGGGATTTTATGGGAATGGAATTCATGGTATCCGAAGATGTTCTTATTCCCAGACAGGATACCGAAGTGCTGGTGGAAGAGGTGCTTAAGTTCTGTGAGGACGGTATGAAGGTGCTTGATATGTGCACCGGAAGCGGTTGTATTTTGATTAGCATTTTAAAGTACAAAAATGACTGCACGGGTGTGGGAGCCGATGTTTCAGCAAAAGCGTTGGATATTGCAACCCGTAATGCATTCGATTTGATACCGGACAAGGATTACAGGTTTGTAAACAGCGATTTGTTTGAGAAAATAGATGAGAAGTTTGATATAATTGTGTCAAATCCTCCATATATCCGCAGTGATGTTGTGGATACACTGGAACCAGAGGTAAAAGACCACGAGCCAAGAATTGCTCTCGACGGACACGACGATGGTTTGTTTTTTTATAAGAAAATAATTAAAGATGCCGGGCAACGTTTAAACGGTGGCGGGTATCTGTTCTTAGAGATTGGCTTTGACCAGGCAGAAGAAGTGTGCAGGCTCCTGCAAAATGAGGAATACCGTGAGGTTAAAGTAGTAAAAGACTACGCGGGGCTTGACAGAGTGGTGTATGGTTATAGACCGTCATTTTAGAAAGGGATGAGTAACATATGTTTGATAAATTAGAGGATTTGCTTCGCAGATACGAAGAGATAATGAATGAACTTCATGAGCCGACGGTTACGAATGACACTAACCGTTTCAAGAAGCTTATGAAAGAACAAAGTGATCTGACCCCTCTTGTTGATGCATACACAGAGTATAAAAAGTGCAATCAGGACATTGAAGATTCTCTGTTGATGTTAGATGAGGAATCTGACGAAGAGATGCGTGAAATGTTAAAAGAGACGCTTAGTGACTCCAAGAAAAGGGTTGAAGAACTGGAAAATCAGATGAAGATTCTGCTTCTTCCCAAGGACCCGAATGATGACAAGAATGTTATTGTTGAAATAATAGCAGGCGCAGGCGGTGATGAGGCGGCACTTTTTGCAGCTGAAATTTACCGTATGTACGTTCATTATGCGGAAAGCCAGCGCTGGAAAACAGAGATGATTAACTGTGATGAAATCGGAATAGGCGGTATGAAAGAGGTTCAGTTTATGATTACCGGTCAGGGTGCTTATTCTAAGATGAAATATGAATCGGGAGTTCATCGTGTACAACGTGTGCCGGAAACAGAAAGTGGCGGAAGAATTCATACATCGACCATTTCTGTAGCAGTTATGCCTGAAGTAGACGAAGACATTGACATTCAGATAGATGAGAAGGATATCAGAATTGATGTTATGCGTGCTTCCGGAAATGGTGGCCAGTGCGTAAATACAACGGATTCTGCCGTACGACTTACACATTATCCTACGGGAATAGTGGTTTATTCGCAGACGGAAAAGAGCCAGCTTCAGAATAAGGCAAAGGCCTTTGCACTTTTAAAATCGAAGCTGTATGACATTGAACAGCAACAAAGACATGACGCTGAAGCTGGGCTTAGAAAGAGCCAGATAGGAACAGGAGACCGTTCCGAGAAAATTCGTACATATAACTTCCCACAGGGACGTGTAACCGATCATCGTATCGGTCTTACGATTTATAAGCTCGATAAAGTAATGAACGGAGATATAGCTGAAATAGTTGATGCGTGCATTGCAGCTGACCAGGCTGCAAAGCTTACAAAGATGAATGAGAATTGAGGATTAAATGAACAAAGGTAATTTGTCGTTAAAAAACC
Source organism: Lachnospiraceae bacterium (assembly GCA_045627085.1). GTDB lineage: Bacteria > Bacillota > Clostridia > Lachnospirales > Lachnospiraceae > RGIG10340. Next base: position 31,330 of record JAZQNB010000047.1, read on the forward strand.
TATATCGATTCATAGTGAACGGTGACTTTCCCATCTATACGGATGGGATTATTCCGCTTGATGCCAAAAAAGGACTTACCGTAAATAAGTTCTGGCAGGATATGCTGATATACCCGCTAAAAAACGGCAAAAACGGGCGAATTATCTGGAGGGATACGGGAAGCAAGAACAGATATACCTCAGAGCTTATCAACCGTTCCGCAAGCGAGACTATTTTTACTGAATATGCAAAAGAGGTCAGCAATGTTGCCTCGGGAGAGAATCTTGCAATTCAAATTGATAATATTACCAGATTTCTGACTAACCACAGATACAGATATGAGAACTTTGTGAAAAAGCTTCCCCCTTTTGTTGAAATGTGCTACGAGTCAGATCCTTATATGACGGAAGCGCTCAAAAACCGCTTTCTTGAGCTTTTTGAACAACGTCATGAGTATGAGCAAAAGGGTGAACGCGGAAAAGTCTTTTTTACTTCCTACGTTATTTCCGGATTCTTATTCTATGCTCTGCTTGGCGACAATATGGATATGGGGTTGTTCGATGATGTTGTCAATAACGATGATATGTTTATAGACAATGTCTGGAATATGAACAACGGAAGAAGTCCGGAGAAACAAAGAGAAGTAAATTTCATGACCACGAAGGACTGTGAACTTTGCATGGCACCTCTTAATTACAATCATTTTTATGGGCGCGAGGAGGACTTGTATTCACTAAAACAACGCCTTCACGAAAGCCAGAAATGTCTTATAAGCGGTATCGGAGGCACAGGTAAAACCGAGCTTATGCGACAGTTCTTAAGGTGCTGTATGGAAGACAAGCTGGTTGATTACATATGCACCATACAATATGTAAGCAGTCTTGCCGAAAGTATTCAAAGGGCATTTAAATATGAAAATATACAGGAGCCGCAGGATGCGCTAAACAAAATGATTGACACCATCAACGCTATGTCGCGTAAGAAGGTTTTGGTCTTAATCGATAATTACGACAATTCGGAAGCTGATGACCCTAGTATGCAGAAAATGCTCGATATGAATGCAGCTGTTTTTGTCAGCTCGAGAAAGAGCAATATTGAAGGCTATGAAACTTATGCATTAAAGGGCCTTTCAGATTCCGCATGCAGACTTATATTTGCGGATAATTACGGAAAAGTAATTAACAGCGACGAATTTGCCGCCCTGGACGATATCCTTAAGAACAGATATTGGCATCATCCGCTTACCTTACAGATTTTAGCCAGAAGTGCCGACAGTTTAGGGTGGAATGTCAGCAGAGTCAGGGAAGAAATTGTAACAAAGGGTTCTGCACTTCCTATCCATATCGGTGAGATAACACAGGATTATGAAAAGGTGCTTAAATATATTTACGATAAATGCGGAATCCGTGACAGATATGGTATATTCCTACAATTATTTGCATTGCTTCCATATGCAAATTACGATTTGAAATTTATTAACGATTCAATAGCTAAATATATAGAAAAACTCGATAATTTGACGGAGGAGCTTACATATCTGTCTTCCCTTGGATGGCTTGAGAAAAATGAAGAAGGATATTCCATGCATCCCTTTGTCAGCGAATGTATCAAGGAAAAAGATTTGCCGATTGATGAAACCAATGAGTTTATCAAATTCCTCTTAAGTGAGAAACAAAATGGTCTGTTTGATATTTTGGCGGTAAGCGTTGTTACTAAATGTGTAAAGGCCTTGAAGGAAGATGTAGCACTCGAAATCCTTGACCATCTTATGAATGTATTTTTGACTACCATTTTCTCGGCAGAAGGTCAAAAGCTTATAAGGGAGTTGATGAGCAGCTGCGAATTTGAATCGGTAAAAGGCTGGTTAAAGTACTATGAGCTTTTGTTTATGCCAAAGGAAATGACTGTCGAGGAATTAAGAGAATGCGAAAATTCTCTTCAGGATATCCAAAAAGTTAGCAGAGAAAAATATCGTGTGTTTATGGCAATGTTGGCACATGAATATATGGAAAAATTTGCTTTTGACGATTCAAACCGGATATCCGATTTGGTGATTGCGGAGAGCGATGACTATACACATATCGCAATGGCATATTACAACAAATTGATAATTGCATCCTTTGACCCGGACATTTCTCTGACTAAAAAGCTCAGCGAGGATGCGTTTTTAAGACTTGATGAGAAAATACCTAAAAACAGTATTTATTATATTGTAATGCTGTGTCCGTATTGCAGCTATCTGGTGAATTGTAACGATATGGACAGGGCAGTGAAGGTATATAACAGAATGTTGGAATATTCAGATTCGAATTCGAGCATTCTTGTGGGCGCTGCACTTGATATTGCATATGCGCGTATTAAGGAAGGGGAAAAATGCCCGGATGAAGCGATAATGCTTTTCGAGTCCGCATTGTCCAAAATGCGTGTTGCCGAAATGGAAAACGGTGCAAATTATATTATGATAAAGCTTGCGATGGCCAGAATTTACAAAAATAACGGTCGAATAAAGGAAGCGTATAAAATATTTTCACAAGTGCCGGCTAATGTTCAAAAGATGGTAAAAGAGAGAATGTAAGTAAAAAAATACTTTTATTTTTTGCAGTATTGGATTATAATGCAGTTTAGAATAAGTTTCCTGCAATTAGACAAAACGTTGATGAGAAGAGTAGCTTATATGTTCTGTAACAGAGATAATCACAGACGGTGAGAGTGATTTTACAAGGAGTATAAGTGAAGACCATCTCTGAGTGGCTTTAATACAGCCCGGGTACCTCCGTTATAGGTTAATTAAGAGGCCTTTATGGCAAAAAGGGTGGAACCGCGTATTTTACGTCCCTTGCAATTTATTATGGATTGCAAGGGACTTTTTGTATGTGAAAAGGAGGAAATATATGAAAATCACATTAAAAGACGGCTCTGTTAAAGAGTACGCCGAAAACAAATCAGTTTTGGATATCGCTTATGATATAAGTGAAGGACTCGCACGCGCAGCCTGCTGTGCAAAGGTTGACGGAGAAGTGGTTGACCTTAGAACAATTATTGATCGGGACTGCGAACTTGCAATCTGTACGGCAAATGATCCTGAAGGACTTGCGACCATCAGACATACAACCAGCCACATATTGGCGGAGGCAGTTAAAAATCTGTTCCCCGATGCCAAGCTTACCATAGGACCCAGCATAGATACGGGATTTTATTATGATTTTGATCATGAGGCTTTTACAAGAGAGGATTTGGATGCACTTGAAGCTGAAATGAAGAAAATCATTAAGAAAAATGAGAAGATTGAGAGATTCACTCTTCCCCGTGCCGAGGCCATCAAATTCATGGAAGACAGAAACGAGCCCTTCAAGGTAGAACTTATTAAGGATTTACCTGAGGATGCCGAGATTTCATTCTATTCACAGGGTGAATTTACTGATTTGTGTGCAGGCCCACATCTTATGAGTGTCGGAAAGGTTAAAGCCTATAAACTGGTTTCTTCATCCATGGCATATTGGAGAGGCGATGCCAATAAGGCACGTCTTCAGAGAATTTATGGCACGGCTTATAACACCAAAGAAGAGCTTGCCGCTCATCTTGAAGCACTTGAAGATGCCAAGAGAAGAGATCATAACCGTTTAGGCCGTGAAATGGGGCTGTTTACAACTGTTGATGTTATCGGGCAGGGACTTCCTTTATTTACACCTAAGGGAACTAAAATGATTATGAAGCTCCAAAGATGGATGGAGGACCTTGAGGATAATGAATGGGGATACCTTCGTACACGTACACCTCTGATGGCTAAATCTGATTTATACAAAATATCAGGACACTGGGATCATTACCAGGACGGTATGTTCATATTAAATCAGGATTCAGAGGACAAAGAAACCATGGCACTTCGTCCCATGACATGTCCTTTCCAGTATTATGTATACATGAATGAGCAGCATTCTTATCGTGACCTTCCTTACAGAATGGCTGAAACGTCAACACTTTTCAGAAATGAGGATTCGGGTGAAATGCACGGACTTACCAGAGTTCGTCAGTTTACAATCACCGAGGCTCACATTATTCTTACACCGGATCAGGCAGAGGAAGAGCTTACAAGATGTGCCGAGCTTTGTCATTATGTAATGAAGACATTGGGAATCGATGGAGATGTTACCTACAGACTTTCAAAATGGGATCCTGAAAATAAGACCAAATATCTTGGCGATGAGGAATACTGGAATTCAACACAGAATTATTTGCGTCAGGTAATGATAAAGAACAACATTACATTTACCGAGGCAGACGGAGAGGCAGCATTTTATGGCCCCAAGATTGATATTCAGGCCAAAAACGTATATGGTAAGGAAGACACCATGGTTACCATTCAGCTTGACTGTGCATCTGCAGAGAAATTTGGAATGTATTATGTTGACGAGAAAGGTGATAAGGTTCGTCCCTGGATTATTCACAGAACTTCAATGGGTTGCTATGAGAGAACATTGGCATGGCTTATCGAACACTATGCAGGTAAGTTCCCGACATGGCTGTGTCCTGAACAGGTTAGAATTTTGCCTATTTCCGAGAAATTTGCAGACTATGCCGACAAGGTTCGTGCTAGTCTTAAGGCAGCAGGCGTAGATGCTACTGTTGATAACCGCTCGGAGAAAATCGGTTACAAGATTAGAGAGGCCAGACTTGACAAGCTGCCTTATTGGCTGGTAGTTGGCGAGCAGGAAGAAGCAGGAAATCTTGTTTCCGTATCCAGCCGTTTTGCAGGCAATGAAGGACAGAAGTCCATAGAAGAATTTAAAAACATGATTGTCGAGGAAATCAGAACAAAAGCTATTCGTAAAGAGGAACCATGTGAAGGCAAATAATAATTTTCCTCACATGAAGAAAAATAATAATTTACCTTGACAAAAGCAGGTGGATGCATTATTATATCACTTGTGTTATGAAAACAAAGCAGAGTATCCGCTCTCACCTTACGGCAATTGAGCTTGTAAGCGTTAATAAATTTCTAATACTTTTATTGTATTGTTATTTAGGTGGATAGTCTGTGACTATCCACTTTCTTTTTATTCAATTGGGAGGACAAAACAATTAGCGAATTAATGATTAACGATGAAATCCGCGTAAAGGAAGTACGTGTGATTGGAGAAACAGGTGAGCAGCTTGGAGTTATGCCCACAAAAGATGCACTTAAAATTGCAGAGGATGCAGGAGTTGATTTAGTTTTAATCGTTCCTAATGCACAGCCTCCGGTTTGCCGGGTAGTTGATTATGGCAAATACAAATACGAACAGCTTCGCAAGGAAAAGGAAGCAAAGAAAAAACAGAAAGTGGTTGAGATAAAAGAGATTCGTTTATCACCCAATATTGATACGAATGATCTTAATACCAAGATTAATGCTGCAAGGAAATTCTTGCAAAAAGGAGACAAGGTTAAAGTTACACTTCGTTTCCGCGGACGTGAAATGGCTCATATGAACCAGACCAAACATGTCCTTGATGATTTCGCTGAGGCACTGGCCGATTGCGCGGTTGTTGACAAACCCGCTAAGGTTGAGGGCAGAAGCATGGCGTTGTTTTTAACTGAGAAGCGTTAACGGACAGGTTAGCCCACATTTAGTTAAAATAGATTATTTATATAATATCAGGAGGAAATTGATATGCCTAAAATGAAGACAAGCAGAGCCGCTGCAAAGCGCTTTAAAGCAACAGGAACCGGTAAATTAAAAAGATCAAAAGCTTATAAGAGCCATATCTT
>JAZQNB010000048.1:0-50749 GCA_045627085.1 Lachnospiraceae bacterium
TATTGAAGCAGCAATTGATGAAACCAAAAAAGTACTTGAGACACAGCTTTAAAATTAAGTGTTGACGGTAGGAATTTTTATGTTATAATATCACATGTGTAGTTTTCTACACAAGAAAATAACCCAGTCAGTCGAAAACTGTGGACTGAAGGGAGGTCAGGTGTAAGCATGTCAAACGTAATTGTAAAAGAAAACGAGACTCTTGACAGTGCACTTCGTCGTTTTAAGAGAAGCTGTGCAAAGGCTGGTATTCAGCAGGAAATTCGTAAGAGAGAGCATTACGAGAAGCCTAGCGTAAAACGTAAGAAGAAATCAGAGGCTGCAAGAAAGCGTAAATTTAACTAATGATAATTTAAAGAACTCAAGTAACTGCTTGAGTTCTTTATTTTTAAAAATCTTGGGGTGTTTGTTATGAGCGTATGGGATTTAATTTTTTCCGTAATTGCATTATTGATTATAATTTGTGTATGGATTTCACTGTTTGACACCAATCGTTTTGTGACTAAGGCGTACACTGTTAAATCAGGGAAAATCAATGAATGTGCTCGAATCATTTTTATTTCCGATTTACATAATAAAAAATATGGTAAGGATAACGTTAAATTAATTAATCATATTAAAGGTCTTGCTCCGGACTATATTTTTATAGGCGGGGATATGATTAATGCTGTTCCGGACAGAAATGCCGATGTGGCTGTTTCATTTATAACGGCGCTTTCCAAGGATTATCCTGTATATTATGCGTTTGGAAACCATGAATACCGGTTGAAGCTGTATCCCGAAAACTATAAGGATATGTATGAGACATATTTTAAAGAGATAAACAAAACTCAAACAGAGGTACTTGACAATAAGGATGCAATTTTGGACGAACTGAACGTCAGACTTTACGGCTTATCCATAAATCGAAGGTTTTATAAAAGATTTACACCTACACAGTCTATGGATTCAAATTATATCGATTCCGAAATCGGCAAGGCCTGTGAAGACTATTTTAATATTGTTTTGGCTCACAATCCTGAGTATTTTGAAAGTTATGCGCTCTGGGGCGCTGATTTGACCCTTAGCGGTCATGTGCACGGCGGAGTCGTACGTGTTCCGTTTTGGGGGAAGGGTATGGTATCGCCAAGATTATCACTTTTCCCCAAATATGACGGAGGCTTGTTTGAACACAATGGTCATACTATGATAGTCAGTCGCGGATTGGGTACACACACCCTTCCCATTCGGGTATTTAATCCCGGAGAGCTTGTAGTAATCGACCTTGAAAATGAAAGTTCCAATTGATATAATGTTACAGGAAATAATAAAAGAAAGAATATATACTGATGGCACTTGAAGTTAAATTGGAAGCCTTCGAAGGCCCTTTGGACCTCCTGCTTCATTTGATTGAGAAAAATAAAATTGATATATATGATATTCCGATTGTGGAAATTACCGAGCAGTACATGGAATACATTCAGGCAATGCAGGAAGCTGATATGAATATAATGAGTGAATTTCTGCTGATGGCGGCCACACTGCTTGATATTAAGTGTCGTATGCTCCTGCCCAAAGAAGCAGATGAAGAGGGCGAGGAGGAAGACCCGAGAGATGAACTGGTTCAGAAGCTGTTGGAATACAAGATGTACAAGTATATGTCCCTGGAATTAAAGGACAGACAGCTTGGAGCATCCATGAATCTTTATAGAGAGCAGCATCTGCCCAAGGAGGTTGAACAGTACAGACAGCCTATTGACTATGAAGAACTCATAGCCGACATGAATTTGAATAAACTCCATGAGGTTTTCAAATCTATGCTTAGAAAGCAGGAGGATAAAATCGATCCTATTCGAAGTCAATACGGGAATATTGAAAAGGAAGAGGTTGATATGGATGTTAAGACACTTTTCGTTAAGGCTTACGCATCCGAGCATAAAACCTTCAGCTTTAAAAAGCTTTTGGAAAAGCAGAAGAGCAGGGCTGAACTGATAGTTACCTTCCTGATTATTCTCGAGATGATGAAGGTCGGTGAAATCTCGGTTGAACAGCAGGACACTTTTGATGATATAGTAATAACTTCAAATATAGCTAAAGCATAAAGGCGGTTATGTAAATGGACAGAATAAAAGCACAGGCAGCGATAGAAGCCATTCTTTTCACCATGGGAGAGTCGGTGGAGCTTGGTAAGTTAGCCGAAGTGATCGAAGAGGACAAAAAAACCACAAAAGAAATAATAAATGAACTTGCTGATAAGTATTCATATGATAACAGCGGAATAGAATTGGTATGGTTTGATGATGCTGTTCAGCTTTGTACAAAGGCTGACATGTATGAGTATCTGATTAAGATAGCCAAGGCGCCCAGAAAGATGAGCCTTTCGGATACTGTTATTGAGACACTTTCAATTATTGCTTACAAACAACCGATAACCAGAATCGAGGTTGAAAGAGTAAGGGGAGTGAATTGCGATTATGCCATCAATAAGCTGCTGGAGTATGATTTAATTTGTGAACTCGGCAGAATGGATGCTCCGGGAAGACCGTTGCTGTTTGGAACTACTGAACAGTTTTTAAGAAGCTTTGGCGTTAAGAGCCTTGATGAACTGCCCGAACTTAATGCGGTTCAATTGGAGGAATTCAAGCAACAGGCTGAAGCTGAAGTTCAGCTTACGTTGGACATATAATTAATTTTTACGCATATATTCTGAAAAAAAGCAATTTCTATTGCTTTTTTTTGTTTATTTGATTATAATTAACCATAATTATTTATGATTTCTTTGATACAAGTTAATACAGAAAGAGGGGATATGCGATGAGTGATGTTAACAACACTATGGTTTCTGATTTCAAGTACAGGGACCCCAAAATGCGCAACAGACGTACCAACAGAGTCTTTTTCATTTTCTATCTGATTATTGTCGTTTTAATGGGATTAATCGGATATGTTAAGTTCTTTAAATTTGACGGAGGCGTAAGCTATCTGGTACAGGGAATTCTTGCGTCGGTAGTCTCAATTCTCGGTATTGTATTTTTTAATTCCGATAAATTCGGCGACAGCTTAAAGTACAAACTGGGTATTTGTTTTATTCCGTTTTATTTCTGCGCTGTATTTGCAGGCGATGGTTATTATACCGTTTATTACATGCTTTGCTTTGTAATCATCGCTATGCTTTATTCCAACAGAAAGTTTATGATAATTATGAGTTCCATGGGCGAACTTGCCGCTGCGTATAAGTTTTTCGCCGAGCTGGCTAAGCCGGATGCTCTTTTTGATCAGCTCTTTCAGCAGTTAATCATTGCGATTGGTTTCTATACCATCGCCATGATTGAAAATAAAATTTTTACTATTTATGCCACTGATACAACAGGCTTTGCCGTCAAGCAGGCAGAAACTCAGAAGGAATTATTCGGAGATGTAATGGAAATCGCCGATGAAGTTACCACACAGGCTGAGGAAATTGACGGTATTATTTCCAAACTCGACGGAACCAATCAGGCTGTAGCTGAATCGGCAAAGGAAGTATCCATCGGAATTTTAGGTGTTGCGGAGACCATTCAGGAGCAGACGGAATCTACAGCCGACATTCAGAGCAATATCGATGGTATTACGGACAGATTTGACAGTGTTTCCAATATTGCTTCTGATACTGTTGAAGTAGTAAAGAACAACATGACCATTATGGATGAACTCAAAACTCATTCCTCTGAGATTTCTCAGACCAACCGTGATGTTGCAGATACCATGAAGCTTTTGCAGGAAAAGGTAATCGAGGTTCAGGATATTACATCCCTTATCGTTTCCGTTTCCAGCCAGACCAACCTTCTTGCTTTAAATGCTTCCATAGAGTCGGCAAGAGCAGGAGAGGCCGGTAAAGGATTTGCTGTTGTCGCTGAAGAAATCAGACAGCTTGCGGATCAGACCAAACAGGCTACCGAGAAAATCGGTCAGATTCTTACGGAGCTTAAGGATAATTCAACACGCGCAGTTGAAAACGTTAATATTTCCGTTGAAGCAACAACCAAGCAGATTGATTATATCGGAAAAGTATATGAAGGCTTTACCCACATTAATGAAGGTATTAATAATCTTTCGGATAATGTTACCGATATGCAGGGAATGCTTCATAAGCTTTCAAATTCAAATACACTCATCGTAGATAATATCAGCCAGCTTTCAGCAGCTACAGAGGAAATTACGGCTTCCGGAGAGGAAACCAGAGCCGTTACCGAAGATAATAAGAATGGATTTAGCGCAATGAGGTCGATGTTTGACGAGATAATCAAGACGCTTGACAGATTCGAAAAATACTCTTCGATTTCTGCTGGGGAAGAGGCAGAATAAAAACATTTTTATTTTTTGAAACACAATAGGTTTTATTGGGCAATGTATATTTGTATACATTGCCCTTTTTTGTATTTTTTGCTTTGAATATGTTGTCATTTATGTTATAATCGCACTTGAATGTAAAAAAATGGGGTTCACGTTTATTAACGTTTAAACCTGTTTAAATATGTTTAACTTTTATTTATTATATATGGAGGATTAAAGCATGAGTACTACTACAAAAGCTGGACAGAGAATTCTTTCTCTGGTCGACGAAAACAGTTTCGTTGAAATCGGCGGACTTGTTACTGCAAGAGCAACTGATTTCAATTTGAAACCCACCGATACTCCTTCTGACGGTTGTATAACCGGCTATGGTGTTATTGATGGAAACTTAGTGTATGTATACAGCCAGGATGCTTCTGTTTTGGGTGGAACAATCGGCGAAATGCATGCAAAAAAAATAGCTAATCTTTACGATATGGCTATGAAGATGGGAGCTCCCATTATCGGTCTTGTCGAAAGTGCAGGCTTAAGACTTCAGGAGGCTACAGACGCACTTGAAGCTTTTGGCAGCATATACAGAAAGCAGGTTGAGGCTTCAGGTGTTATCCCTCAGATTACAGCAATCTTTGGAACCTGTGGCGGCGGTCTTGGACTTTTCCCTACCATGACCGATTTTACATTTATGGAAGAAAAGAACGCTAAACTTTTTGTTAACGCTCCTAATGCATTACTTGGAAACAGAGCAGAGAAGCTTGATACTGCATCCGCTGATTTCCAGGCTAAAGAGGCAGGCAATGTTGATTTTGTCGGTGACGAAGCTTCTATATTTGCAGGTATCAGAGAACTTGTTTCAATGCTTCCTGCGAACAATGAAGACGGAGATGCATTTATTGATTGTACTGATGATTTGAATCGTGCAACAGATGAACTTGCAGGCTGTGTCGGCGATACATCAATTGCTTTTTCTATTCTTGCAGATAACAATAACTTTGTTGAGGTTAAGAAAGACTATGCAAAGGATATGGTTGTCGGTTTTATTCGTTTGGACGGCTCAACAATCGGATGTGTTGCAAACAGATGTGAGGTTTGTGATGAAAACGGTAAAGTTGTTGAGAAGTTTGACGCTGCTCTTACAAAGAAGGGCTGTGAGAAGGCTGCAGAGTTTATTAACTTCTGTGATGCTTTCAAAATCCCTGTTCTTTCTCTTACAAATGTTAACGGTTACGAAGCTTCCGTATGCAACGAAAAGGGTATTGCTAAGGCAGCTGCAAAGCTTACCTATGCATTTGCAAATGCAACCGTTCCCAAGGTTAATGTTGTAATCGGAAAAGCTTTCGGTTCTGCTTACATTGCCATGAATTCAAAGTCAATCGGTGCAGATATCGTTATGGCTTGGCCTGATTCAAAGATCGGCACAATGGATGCTACATTAGCCGCTAAGGTTATGTATGACGGTGAGAATGCAGAGGTTATCGACGAGAAGGCAAAAGAGTATGACGCACTTTTACTTTCCGCAATGAGCGCTGCAAAGAGAGGATATGTTGACAGCATTGTTTCTCCTGCAGATACAAGAAAATATGTTATCGGAGCATTTGAAATGCTTTATACAAAGAGCGAGGTACGCTTTGATAAAAAACATGGAACAATCTAATTAAGAAAGGATGAAATAACATGAAAAAGTTTTTATCACTTGTTTGTGCAATTATCTGTGTCCTTTCATTAACTGCCTGCGGTAAGGAAGTTGTTTATACCGATTATGAGCAGCAAAAGATTGATAATGCCTGTTCTTTTGTTACGGGCATTGTAGTCCCTGCAATTTTGGATATGACAGGCTTATATGATGATGAGAATGATTTGACTTTTGAGAACTTTACTCTTGATGAGTTATCTTATTTGATTCAGTATACATATGCCTTCGATATTTCCGGATATGCAATGAGAACTGCATGTGATTCTTTTTCCAAAACATTAAAGGAAGTCGGTGATGTGGAAGGAATCGGAAATGCAAATGCGACTATCGATGATGACACAATAATTGTTAAGGTTGAAGTGCTGGGTTCTAAAAGAGATGCGGTAGCAGAGGTTATCGTTTCCAATGATTTCTTTAATACTGTTAAATCAGCAGCTTTAAACATTGACTATACTTTCGGTGAACAGATGAAGAAGGGTGCATTAAATACTGCAGTCGGAATGCTGACAGTATTCTTAGTTCTTATTCTGATTATGTTTATCATTATGAGCTTTGGTCTTATCAATAAACTTGAGAAGAAAAAGGCTGACAGTAAAAAAACAGTTGCCGTAAAGGAAACACCTGCAACGGAAGCTGTTGAAGCTACAGATTATTCGGATGACCTTGAGCTTGTTGCTGTTATATCAGCTGCAATTGCCGCTTTTGAAGGAAATTCATCAACTGATGGATTCGTTGTTCGTTCAATCAAAAAACACAGACGTTAATAAATGGAGGATAAGATAATGAAAAATTATACCATTACAGTAAATGGCAATGTATATGATGTTACAGTTGAAGAAACAGGCGCTGCAGCTGCTCCCGCAGTTGCAAAGGCTCCCGTTGCTCTCAAGGCTGCTCCCACAGCACCTAAGGCAGCTGCTCCCACAGCAGGTGCAGGCTCAGTTAAGGTTGAAGCCGGTGCAGCAGGTAAAGTATTTAAGGTTGAGGCTTCTGTCGGACAGGCAGTTAAGGCCGGTGATGCAGTAATAATCCTTGAAGCTATGAAGATGGAGATCCCTGTTGTAGCTCCTAAGGATGGAACAGTAGCAAGCATTAATGTATCCGTTGGTGACGCTGTTGATGCAGGTGCTCTTCTTGCAACTTTAAAATAAGTTAATAGAAAATTACTAATTGATCAACAGGAGGTTAAAAATGGATTATATATTCAATACTTTTAGCAACCTGATTCACCAGACAGCATTTTTTAATCTGACCTGGGGCAATTACATAATGATCGGTGTTGCTTGCTTTTTCCTTTATTTAGCTATCCGCCACGGTTTTGAACCGCTTTTACTTGTTCCTATTGCATTTGGTATGCTTTTGGTTAACATTTATCCCGACATCATTATTTCAGCTGATAAAGCTGCAAATGGTGCGGGCGGATTGCTGTATTATTTCTATAAATTGGACGAACTTGCCATATTGCCTTCGCTTATCTTTATGGGTGTAGGTGCCATGACAGACTTCGGTCCTCTTATTGCCAATCCTACAAGCTTTTTGTTAGGTGCGGCTGCACAGTTCGGAATTTATATGGCTTATTTTGGAGCAATCGTTATGAATGCTCTCGGATGGGCAAACTTTAATGATAAGGCTGCCGCAGCTATTTCCATTATCGGTGGTGCTGACGGCCCTACATCGATTTTCCTTGCAGGTAAGCTTGGACAGACTGCAATTCTGGGACCTATCGCAGTTGCCGCATATTCCTATATGTCGCTTGTTCCCATTATTCAGCCTCCTATTATGAAGCTCTTTACAAGCGAGAAAGACCGTAAGATTAAGATGGGTCAGCTTCGTCCCGTTTCAAAGCTGGAGAAGATTCTGTTCCCTATAGTAATCACAATTGTAGTATGTCTGATTCTTCCCACAACTGCTCCTTTGGTGGGTATGCTTATGCTTGGTAACCTCTTTAAGGAGTCCGGTGTTGTAAGACAGCTTACTGAGACAGCTTCTAATGCACTTATGTACATAGTAGTTATTCTCCTCGGTACATCTGTTGGAGCAACAACCTCCGCAGAGGCATTCCTCAATAGAGAAACACTTTGTATCGTTGGACTTGGTCTTATTGCATTTGCATTTGGTACCGCTGCCGGAGTATGGTTCGGACAGCTTATGAAACTGGCTACAAAGGGCAGAGTTAATCCCCTTATCGGTTCAGCCGGAGTTTCTGCTGTTCCCATGGCAGCCAGAGTATCACAAAAGGTCGGCGCAGAGGCAGATCCTACCAACTTCCTTTTGATGCATGCTATGGGACCTAATGTTGCCGGTGTTATCGGTACTGCAGTAGCTGCAGGTACATTTATGGCAATATTCGGAGTATTTTGATTTTGTATAATTTATAAAAATATATTAATGGAGGACAATCTACATGTCAGAAGTAGTAAAGAAACCGATTAAGATTACGGAAACTGTACTTCGTGATGCGCATCAGTCACTTATTGCGACCAGAATGCCTACAGAAGTAATGCTTCCCATTGTTGATAAAATGGATAAAGTCGGATATCACTCAGTAGAGTGCTGGGGTGGCGCAACATTTGATGCATCCCTTCGTTTCCTTAAAGAAGATCCTTGGGAGAGACTCAGAGCACTTCGTGACGGCTTTAAGAACACAAAACTTCAGATGCTTTTCAGAGGTCAGAATATCTTAGGATACAGACCTTATGCTGACGATGTTGTATATGCTTTCGTTGAGAAGTCAATTGCAAACGGTATTGATGTTATCCGTATTTTTGACTGCTTAAACGATATCAGAAATTTAAAGGCTGCTGTTGATGCAACCAATGAAATCAAAAAGAGAGAGGGCAGAGGTGAATCTCAGATTGCTCTTTCCTATACACTTGGCGATGCTTATACCCTTGAGTATTGGGCAAAGATGGCTAAGGCTATCGAAGAAATGGGTGCTGATTCCATCTGTATCAAAGATATGGCAGGTCTTCTTGTTCCTTACAGAGCAGCTGAACTTGTTAAAACTCTCAAGGAGAGCACAAAGCTTCCTATCCAGTTGCATACACATTACACCTCAGGTGTTGCTTCAATGACATATCTTAAGGCTGTTGAAGCAGGTGTTGACGTGATTGATACAGCTATGTCTCCTTTTGCACTTGGTACCTCACAGCCTGCAACAGAGGTTATGGTTGAGACCTTCCGCGGAACAGAGTATGACACAGGCTTTGATCAGAATCTTCTTGCAGAAATCGCTGATTATTTTGCACCTTACCGTGAGGAGTGCTTAAAGAGCGGCCTTATGTCTACAAAGGTTTTAGGCGTTAATATTAAGACATTACTTTATCAGGTACCCGGTGGTATGCTTTCTAACATGGTTTCACAGCTTAAAGAACAGAAGGCAGAAGACAAATACCGTGAAGTTCTGGAAGAGATCCCTCGTGTTCGTAAGGACTGTGGTGAACCTCCTCTTGTTACACCTTCATCACAGATTGTCGGTACACAGGCTATCTTCAATGTCCTTATGGGCGAGAGATATAAAATGGCTACCGGTGAGTTTAAGGATCTGCTTCGTGGAAACTATGGACAGACAGTTAAGCCTATGAATCAGGAAGTGATTGATAAGGTTATTCCCGGTGAACCTCGTTCAACCGCACGTTCAGCAGAAGCTACAGGCCATGATAAGCCCGAGCTTGCAGCTATTGAAGCTGAAATGAAGCAGTACAAACAGCAGGAAGAGGATGTCCTTTCTTATGCATTGTTCCCTCAGGTTGCTACAGACTTCTTCAAATATCGTGAAGCTCAGCAGACAAAGGTTGATGTTAAGGCTGGAGATTACAAAAACGGAGCTTACCCCGTATAATTTATAAATGACAAGATTTTCATAATCGTGCCTGTTTTTCAAGAAGACAGGCACGATTTTTGTCATGTTGACAATCTTTAAACATTGATTTAAAATAACAAGTGTTGTTAAATGTTTGCATATGAGGGTGAAAATATGGCAAGAAAAGAAACAGTTACATACAAGATTATTACGGAAGCTGCATTTGAAATGGCAAAAGATGAAGGCTTTGAGGCAATTACTGCAAGAAAACTTGCAAATCGCATAGGCTGTTCGACTCAGCCTATATTCAGAGTGTTTACCAATATGGAAGATTTGTGGAACACTGTCTATGGTATGGCTTCCGATTATTTCCTTGAGTATTATAATGATTTCTCCAAAATAAGTGATGTGCCTTTTTGCAATTTGGGACTGGCTTATATTAATTTTGCCAGAGAGGAACAAAATCTTTTCAGGCTTTTGTTTGTGAGCGATGTTAAGAACAAAAAGAGCCTTTACGAATTATTAAACGGCAAATCCGGCAATGTTATGAACGAAATCAATAATGCCAAAATGATGGGCTGCAGGGATGCCCAGGGTATGTTCATGAAGATGTGGATTTTTATTCATGGTGCAGCCTGCATGTGCTTGACAGGCGATTATGATTTGGGTGAGAAGGAAACTAAAGAACTGCTCGAAAACAGTTACGTTTCATTTAAATAAGCTTTTGGGAGAAATTTATGGATAATATGGATTTACTTAGCAGAATTAATTCTGCTTACACCAGAATGAGTAAGGGACATAAACTGATAGCAAATTATCTTTTGGACAATTACGATACTGCCGCATTTATGACCGCTGCAAAGCTGGGTGCAAAACTAAATATCAGTGAATCGACGGTTGTACGGTTTGCAACCACCTTGGGTTATGACGGATATCCTGAATTGCTAAAGGCAATGGAGGAATGTGTTAAGGGCAAGCTTAGCAACGTATCTAACGTAAATGAAAAGTACGGTAAAAGCTCTCAGTCTGAGATAATCAATTCTGTCCTTAATGCAGATATTGAGAAAATTCGCGATACCATCGAAAATATAGACACATTGAGCTTTGAAACTGCGGTGGATACAATTTTAAAGGCTAAGACTGTTTACGTAATGGGACTTAGAAGCAACGAACCGTTGGCTGGTTTTTTGCATTTTTATCTGAACATGTTTAGGGGAAATGTGGTTTTGCTTAATACGACAAGTATTTCGGAAACCTTTGAACAGATGATAAGGATTTCCTCGCAGGACTGCTTTATAGGCATTTCCTTCCCCAGATATTCAATGAGAACTCTTAAAGCAATGGAATTCGCACATGACAAAAACGCCAAGCTTATAGCCATAACCGACAGTGTTCATTCTCCTATGACTTTATATTCGTCCTGCAATTTATGCGCAAGAAGTGATATGGTTTCCATTGTAGATTCCTTAGTCGCTCCATTGTCGCTTATAAATGCACTTGTGGTTGCCCTTTGTCTTAAGTGCCCGAATGAAGTATCCCGGAATCTTCATAATCTGGAAGATGTCTGGAATAATTATCAGGTGTATCTTAATGATGAGATTAACTTTATCAATGACGAACCTATTCTAAATAATCCTTTGAGAAGGACTGATAAATAATGAGAAAAGTATGTGTAATCGGTGCCGGAGCCGCCGGTATGATGGCTGCTTATGCCGCCGCCAAAGCCGGAAACGAAGTTACGATATTTGAAAAAAATGAGAAACCGGGCAAAAAGCTTTTTATTACCGGTAAAGGGCGCTGTAATGTCACTAATGCCGCAAAGATGGAGGAAGTGTTTAACAATGTGATATCCAATCCCAAGTTTTTATACAGCTCCTTTGCAGCGTTTGACAATACCGCACTTATGGAACTTTTGGAAGGTGCCGGTTGTAAACTGAAGGTGGAGAGAGGACTGAGGGTGTTCCCTGAATCCGACCATTCTTCTGATGTTATTAATGGCTTTGTAAGACTCTTGAGGGACAATAATGTTAAGCTGCTGCTTAATAACGAAGTAAAAGGGATTTTTACAAACACTGAAGATGAATGCGAATGTTTTTCATATATAACGGTTGAAAATAGAGGCTCATTAAAAACTTATAAGGATTTTGATGCCTGTATAGTTGCTACTGGAGGCATGTCATATCCGCTTACCGGTTCGACCGGAGACGGCTTTAAATTTGCTGAAGCACTTGGACTTGCGATTAAAGAACCCCGCCCAAGCCTGGTTCCTTTTGTTACAAAAGAGAAATGGGTTAAAAATGTTGCGGGTCTTTCTCTTAAAAATGTAAGGTTAACCATGCAATCCGGCAAAAAAGTGTTATACAGCGAAATGGGTGAAATGCTTTTTACACATGTTGGAATAAGCGGACCGCTTGTCCTGTCTGCAAGCTGCTATTATTCAAAGGTCAAAGATGATGATTGCCGAATCTATATAGATTTAAAACCGGCACTCGAAGTTGATACATTGGATAATCGCTTGATAAGAGAATTTGAAGAAAACAAAAATAAAGCATTTAAAAATGCAATAGCATCTTTATTTCCTTCCTCATTAATCCCGGTTATGATATCACTGTCGGGTATTAATCCGGACAAAAAGTGTTGTGAAATTTCCAAAAATGAGAGAAGGGAATTTGTGTCCCTGATTAAGGCATTGCCTTTGAATGTTGAGGGAACTGGTAGCTTTGCCGAGGCTATCATTACACAGGGAGGAATATCGGTTAAAGAAATTAATCCCGCCACAATGGCCTGCAAAAAAATAGCCGGCTTGTATTTCGCAGGGGAAGTACTTGATCTTGATGCCAAAACAGGAGGCTTTAACCTTCAGATTGCATGGTCTACCGGTTATGCGGCAGGCTCTTCGATAGAATAAAAAAAGGGGATTTTAATATGAGCTTTAATGTAGCAATAGACGGACCTGCAGGTGCAGGCAAAAGCACAATAGCAAAGGCTGTTGCAGCCAAAATGCATTTGATTTACGTAGATACGGGAGCAATGTATCGCGCCATGGGCTTATATATGATTAGAAACAATGTTCCGGCAGACGATACTGCACAGATAATAAATATGTGCGAATCCACAGATATTACCATAGAGTACAAGGACGGTGTACAGGTGGTTCTGCTAAACGGAGAAAATGTTAATCCTTTTATCAGAAATGAGGAAGTAGGGAATATGGCTTCCAAGGTTTCTGCAATTTCTGAAGTCAGGACTAAGCTTGTGAACTTACAGCAAAAGCTTGCTGAAACTGCTGATGTTATCATGGATGGCAGAGATATAGGAACGGTAGTACTTCCAAATGCAGATATTAAGATATACCTTACTGCCAGCGTTTCAAAAAGAGCTGAAAGAAGATATAAGGAACTGCTTGAAAAAGGGGAGACACCCTCGATTGACAAAATAAAGGCAGATATTGAGGAACGTGATTACAGAGATATGCACAGAGAGGTATCACCTCTTAAACAGGCTTTAGATGCAATTTTGGTCGATACTTCAGATATGAATCTGGAAGAGTCCGTAGAACATATTTTTAAAATGGTTTCTGATTACAGGGCGGAGAAATAGAGAATGATGGTTGAACTTGCAAAAAATGCCGGCTTTTGTTTCGGAGTGAAACGAGCGGTTGACATGGTATATGAGAATCTTAATACTGCCAATAAGATATATACCTATGGGCCGATAGTTCATAATGAAGAAGTAATAAAAGAATTCGAAAACGCCGGAGTGCGAATAATTGAGGATGAAGAAGAACTGGACAGACTTCTTGCCGATACGGATGAAGCATCTCGGAAAAATATCAGTATTATCATCCGTGCTCATGGTGCTACCCGGAAGGTATGCGACAAAATCACGAAAAGTGGCGCCAATATAATTGATGCCACCTGTCCCTTCGTCAAAAGAATCCACGAAATCGTAAGTGAAGCATCAAAAAACGGCAAAAAAATTATTATTATCGGTGATTCAAAACATCCTGAAGTTTTGGGAATTGTCGGATGGTGTGAAACCGAGCCTTTAATCTTTGAAAGCCCGGAAGAAGTACTTAATTTTAAGGCAAAACCTTACGAAGAACTGTGTATTGTTTCACAAACGACCTATAATTTCAACAAATTTCAATATATTGTTGAAATTTTTAAGAATAAAGGTTACAATGTTAGTGTTGTGAATACTATCTGTAACGCTACGCAAGAGCGTCAGCAGGCAGCAAGGGATTTGGCAAAACGCGCTGATGTCATGATAGTGATAGGAGGACGAAACAGCTCAAACACGCGAAAACTATATGATATTTGCTGCGAAGAGTGTGAACAGACCTATTTCATACAGACACTGGATGACTTGCATTTAGAACTACCTAAAGCTGATCGACTGGTGGGAATTACAGCGGGGGCTTCCACCCCAAACAAATTAATTGAGGAGGTTCAAAATTATGTCAGAATTAACTTTTGAACAAATGCTGGAAGGATCATTAAAAACAATTCATACAGGAGAGGTAGTCGAGGGTACAGTTATCGATGTCAAAGCAGATGAAATTATTCTCAACATCGGATATAAGTCAGACGGTATTCTTACCAGAAACGAGTACACAAATGACAATAGCTTGGATCTGAGAACTGTTGCTAATATCGGCGACACCATGGAAGTTAAGGTCCTTAAAGTAAATGATGGTGAAGGACAGGTATCCTTAACCTACAAACGTCTTGCACAGGACAGAGGAAACAAGAGAATTGAAGAAGCTTTCAACAATCGTGAGGTATTAAAGGCTACTGTATCACAGGTTCTTGAAGGTGGCTTATGCGTTGTAGTTGACGAAGTAAGAATTTTCATTCCCGCAAGTCTTGTATCAGACACATATGAAAAGGATTTAAGCAAGTTCTTAAATACCGAAATCGAGTTTATTGTTTCCGAGTACAATCCTAAGAGAAGAAGATATATCGGAGACAGAAGAGTATTGTTATCTGCAAAGAAAGCAGAACTTCAGAAGGTTCTCTTTGAAAAGATTCATGTAGGTGACGTAGTTGAAGGTACAGTTAAAAATGTTACAGACTTTGGTGCTTTCATCGACCTTGGCGGAGCTGACGGACTTCTTCATATTTCAGAAATGAGCTGGGGAAGAGTTGAACATCCCAAGAAAGTATTTAAGGTTGGCGATCCCATTAAGGTATTGGTTAAAGAAATCAGCGGCAGCAAGATTGCCCTTTCACTTAAATTTGATGATGCAAATCCCTGGAAGGATGCTGAGGTTAAGTATGCAGTTGGAAATGAAGTAACCGGTAAGGTTGCACGTATGACTGATTTCGGCGCTTTCATTGAGCTTGAGTCAGGAATTGATGCATTGCTTCATGTTTCTCAGATTTCAAAGGATCATATCGAGAAACCTTCAGATGCTCTTAGCGTTGGACAGGAAATCACAGCTAAGGTTGTTGATTTTAATCTTGAAGAGAAGAAGATTTCTCTATCAATAAAGGCTATGTTTGCTCCTGAACCTGCTCCTGAAGAGAAGAAAGAGGAAAGCGACGCTGATGTTGTTTCAGTAGATATTCAGGCTGTAATTGCTGCTGAGGAAAAGACCGAAGAATAATAATTGCGATAGGTAGGCATTCATCTTATGACATTTGACTATGAGTACTTTAAAAAAGAGATTCTTGCTTTAACGTCTATTGATTTGAATTGTTACAAAGAAAAACAGATGAAAAGAAGAATCGATACTTTAATAGTGAAGAATAAGATAGAAGGCTATGATAATTATGTCAAAGCCCTTAAGACTGATGTGGCCATTTTTGATGAATTTATTAATTATATTACCATAAATGTTTCAGAATTTTACAGGAATCCGGATCAGTGGAAGATAATGGACGAGGTCGTTATTCCTGAACTGATTCAGAAGTTTGGCCGATCCTTTAAGGTTTGGAGTGCGGCATGCTCTACAGGCGACGAACCGTATTCCCTTGTTATGGCACTTTCAAGACATTTACCTTTGTCTAACATAAAGATTGTTGCAACCGATATTGACAAAACAGTTATCGGTAAGGCCAAAATGGGGTTGTACAACGAGAAAAGTATCAGTAATGTCCCTAACGATTTGAAGAAGAAATACTTTACACAGGTTGGACCTTCCTTTAAAATTTCTGAAGAGATTCAAAAATGCGTTGAATTTAAAGAGCATAATTTGCTTAAGGATCCTTATTTTACGGATTGCACTTTGATAGTATGTCGAAATGTTCTCATATATTTCACGGAAGAAGCAAAGGATGATATTTTTGTTAAATTCCAGAAGGCTCTTCCAAACGGTGGATTTTTGTTCATTGGAAGTACCGAACAGATTATGAATTATCGTGAGATAGGCTTCGACAGAAAGAGTTCGTTTTATTACGTTAAGAATCAATAATAAAAGGTGGCTTGTTTTAACAAGCCACCTTTTAATAATTTGTGGAAATTCTTTCCAATAAATATGTTCCGTATTCCGAGAAGGCTTTACGGTTCTTTTTGAGCTCATCCGTTAGCTCAAAGAACAATTCATTGCTTTTATAATCCCTTTTAAAAAACGGTGTGAATAAATCATCCCATTCGGGGAGATATTCCGAATATTTTCTGGTATAACAGTTTGAGGCATTTGCCTGTATTCTGTGAGATTTGTCAACAAATGTTGCCACTGATTTGTGTAAAGCGACATCTTCCTCAGGCAGGTAGTAATAATCCTTGTAGTTTGAATAGAAGTATTTAAGCTCTTCTTCATATACCGGAACACGAAGAATTGCTTCATTAGCTTTAACATCTAAATACAAATTGTTCGATTTATACGAAAAGGGCACGGGCACCGGATTTATGAGACTTAGTGTTATAAGCAACTCTTTTTTCTTTGCACCATCCATATCCTTGTAGGTGTTTGCCAGTACGCGTTTAGCTAAAGCCGGTATGTTGAATAAATCGTAGTAGGTTAAAATTGGCAGGATGTCCAGCATCCCGATTAGATCCTCTTTGTTGTGAAGAAACAGTGCATTTTCGGAAAATCCGGTGGGGCTTTTGACGTAATCCTCATATACTTTGATTAATTCACCGCCTGTAAACTGATCTAATCTGTTAATTCCCAAAAACTGTTCTATGGTTTTCTGCTTACAATTAGGTAAATGCAGGATATATTTGTATGGAGATATTCTCTTGTACAAATCAATGCCGGTGAAGTCATTAAAGTTATAATCCAGCGAAAGCATTTTGCATTTTTGTTCAATATATGGCAGGTCAAAATTGTTGCCGTTGAAATGAATCAAATTCTTATACAGACCTGCAAATTCAAAAAAAGCGCATAATATGTCTCTTTCTTCTTCATGATTTTGAGCAAACCATTGCATGGTACACCATTTTCCGGCAGAATAGTATGCGCATCCTATGAGATAAAGAAACGAAGAACGGGCGGTAAAACCGGTGGTTTCAATGTCAATGAACAGGACCTGCTCAGGGTTTGTTATGTTATCTATAGGGTATGATATTTGAAAATTTTCTAAGACATTTTCTGATATTTTCATAATAAAACCTTCCAAATCTATATATATCAATAAAAATATGATAACATAAATTTGAGTTTTTGGTGGTAAATTAATAAAAAAAATAGTATATTAGTTTTTGGATGATTTTTTGAATGTTTATTTATTAATATTTTAAGCAAAGGGGCTAAATGATTTATGGCAAGACTTACTTTTTCCGGTGGCATTCACACATATGACGGCAAAGATTTGTCAAAAAACAGAAAAATAGTGGATGCTTTACCTGACAAAGAGTTGGTATTTCCACTTTCTCAGCATATCGGTGCTCCCGCTAAGAGCATTGTTGATATTGGAGAAAGGGTGTTAAGGGGACAAAAAATAGCTGAGGCAGGCGGCTTTGTATCAGCCTGCGTTTATTCAAGTGTTTCGGGCACTGTTAAGGCTATAGAAAAAAGGCGCGTGGCCACAGGCGATTTGGTGGATTCAATTATTATTGAGAATGATGATATTTATGAAGAGGTTGAGTATTCGCCACTTTCAGGTGATGCTTCCGAAATATCAGGAGACGAAATAAGAAACGCCATTAAAAATGCCGGAATAGTAGGAATGGGAGGAGCAGGATTCCCTACTCATGTCAAATTGTCTCCCAAGAATCCTAACGATATCGATTATGTTATTGCAAACTGCGCAGAATGTGAGCCTTATCTTACCAGTGATTACAGACGTATTCTGGAAGAACCCGAGAAGCTTATAGGGGGTCTTAAATTAATACTTTCTCTTTTTCCCAATGCTCATGGCATTTTAGCGGTTGAGGATAATAAGCCCGACTGTGTTAAACTGTTAAGGAAAATGACAAAAGGTGATTCCAGACTTTGTGTTAAGAGCCTTAAGACAAAATACCCACAGGGCTCTGAAAGACATTTGATATTTGCTACAACCGGAAGACAGCTTAATTCGTCAAAGCTTCCTGCCGATGTCGGTTGTGTGGTAAATAATGTCGATACAATTGTGTCGATTTACAGAGCAGTGTATGAAGGCGTTCCCGTTATGGAACGCATAGTGACCTTGTCCGGAGATTGCTTTGAAACTCCCGGAAATTATCGCGTTCATACCGGAATGAACTATAAGGATTTGGTTGATTTTGCAGGCGGTTTTGTCAAAGAACCCAAGAAGATAATATGTGGCGGTCCTATGATGGGATTTTCACTTTTTGACTTAAATATACCTATTACCAAAACATCGACTGCGTTACTTGCATTTTCAAAAGATGATTATGAAACAGCTAAGGAAGGACCCTGCATTAACTGTGGCAAATGTGTTAGAGCATGTCCTTCGAGATTGTTGCCTAACAAGCTTTCGGAGTTCTCTGAAGACTATGATTTCGAAAGCTTTGTAAAATACGGCGGTATGGAATGTGTTGAATGCGGATGCTGCAGTTACGTTTGCCCCGCAAAGAGAAATCTTACTTTTGAAATTAAAGCCATGCGAAAGATGGAATTGGCTAACAGAATGAAAAAATAGGAGGATATGTTACTTGGAAGGCATGTTAAAGGTTTCATCAAACCCGCATATTAAATCAAAGCTGTCGACAGATGCAATCATGCTCATAGTGATTGTTGCACTTATGTGCCCGACGGGATTTGGTATATATCATTTTGGACTTAGAGCTTTATTTGTACTTATCACTTGTGTGGTAAGTTGTGTTTTGGCTGAGTTTTTATTTGGACTTTGCGTTAGAAAATTTACAATTACCGATTTATCGGCTGTGGTAACGGGAATACTACTGGCACTCAATTTACCTGTTTCAATTCCGTATTATATGGCTGCCATAGGCAGTGTTTTTGCAATAGTGATTGCAAAATGCCTGTTCGGAGGATTGGGCAGGAACTTTATGAACCCTGCACTGGCAGGCAGATGCTTCTTACTTATTTCATTTCCTCAGGCCATGACGGATTTCGGGTATGACGCATTTACCGGTGCAACGCCTTTAGCTATGCTTAAGGCAAAAGAAGAGGTAAATGTATATGACATGTTTACCGGAAATATTGCAGGCACTATTGGAGAGACCAGTGCAATCGCAATACTTGCGGGGGCAATTATACTGCTTTTGTTCGGAGTTATTGATTTACGAGTTCCGTTTTCTTATATTGCCTCTTTTGCTGTATTTGTTATTATTTTTGGCGGTTATGGACTCGATTTGACATATGTTACCGCTCAAATTTGCGGCGGCGGTCTGTTGCTCGGAGCATTTTTCATGGCTACCGATTATGTTACAAGACCTGTGACCAGGAACGGACAGTATATTTACGGTATTATTTTGGGAATATTAACCGGTCTTTTCAGATTGTTCGGACCGGGTGCAGAGGGTGTGTCATACGGTATTTTACTTGGAAACCTTATGGTTCCTCTTATCGAAAAATGGACAGTACCCAAGTATTTTGGATTTACTAAAGATAAAATGGTAAAGAAAGGGGATTAATGCATGAAAAAAGATATTTTCAGAGCTTTAAAAGAAGCTGCAATCCTTTTTCTGATTACCTTGTTTGTAGGATTGCTTTTGGGATTTTCCTATGAATTTACTAAAGGACCAATTGAAGAGGCAAAGGCAAATAAAAAACAAAATACACTTAAGGAAGTATTTGAGAGTGCTTCACGTTTTGAATTGATTGATAATAATGCTGCCTTATATTCAGGCGTGACCGAAGAATTTGACACTTCGGTTTCGGAGATATACCTTGCTTATTCCGAAGCTGATGAAGTTATTGGAGCTGTAGTTGAGTCTGTCGGCCATGGCGGATATAACGGAGATATTGATTTATATGTTGGCATTACTAATGACAGAACTGTATCCGGAGTTTCATTATTATCCATCAATGAGACTGCCGGTCTTGGAATGAAGGCAGGAGATGTCCTTGTACCTCAATATAAAGGCAGAAACGTTTTGGAATTCCATTTTACCCAAAACGGTGCATCGGCTCCTGATGAAATTGATGCTATCAGTGGAGCTACCAAAACCACACGTGCCGTAAATAATGCGGTAAATACTGCTTTGTACGTTTTTGATACCTTGGATTTGGGAGGTGTGGAAAATGAATAAAATTACTGAGAGATTATACAACGGAATTATAAAAGAAAATCCCACCTTTGTTCTTACACTTGGTATGTGCCCGACACTTGCGGTAACTACTTCCACGATAAACGGATTGGGCATGGGACTTACAACAGCCGTAGTTTTGGCACTTTCGAATCTTTTAATATCACTGCTTAGGAAAATTATCCCCGGCAGGGTCAGAATACCTGCTTTTATTGTTGTTATTGCAGGATTTGTTACTATTTTACAATTGTTTTTGGAAGCATATCTCCCTTTCCTTAATGAATCGTTGGGGGTATATATACCCTTGATTGTAGTTAACTGTATTATTTTGGGAAGAGCAGAGAGCTATGCTTATTCAAATCCGCCCATTCCTTCTTTGTTTGACGGTATCGGAATGGCATTGGGATTTAGTGTTGCACTTACTTTGATCGGTGCTTTTCGTGAACTGTTGGGCGCCGGAGAATTGTTTGGCCACTATATAATGCCAGAGGGCTTTACACCTGTCGGTATCTTTGTACAGGCACCCGGAGCGTTTTTGTGTCTGGCAATGTTAATTGCCGTCCAAAATGTCATTAAAGCAAAGCTGGAAGCAAAAGGCAAAGATACTTCCAAGATTGGAAGCGGATGCCCTAAGGATTGTACTAACTGCGGTGTAGAGGGTTGCTCCTTTAAGGGGTTCTATATTGTTGATAATAAGGAGGAGAGCAAATAATGGAAATTAAAGAATTATTGTTACTGTTTATCAGCTCATCTTTAGTCAGCAATGTTGTCCTTAGTCAGTTCTTGGGATTATGTCCGTTCCTGGGCGTATCCAAGAAGGTTAAAACAGCTCTTGGAATGGGAACAGCCGTAATTTTTGTTATTACTTTGGCCAGCACTGTGGCAGGATTAATTTACAAATTTGTTTTAACCAGGTATTCCATCGAATATTTACAGACGATTGTATTTATCCTGGTAATTGCTGCTTTGGTCCAATTTGTTGAAATGTTTTTGAAGAAATGTATACCTTCTCTTTATGAGGCATTAGGCGTTTATTTGCCTTTGATTACTACCAACTGTGCCGTGCTTGGAATTGCACTTACTAATGTTCAGAAGGAGTATGGAATATTAAAGAGCGTGGTCAACGGATTTGCTACCGCAGTAGGCTTTACCATTGCCATAGTACTTCTTGCCGGTATAAGGGAAAAACTCAAAATTGACGATGTTCCCAAACCTTTTAGGGGAATGCCAATAGTACTTATTACAGCATGCCTGATGGCCATAGCTTTTTATGGCTTTTCAGGTCTGATTTAGGAGGTATTTAAATTGAATTTTACCGGAATATTAACGGCAACAGTATGTGTTGCCGCCGTAGGTTTATTTGTGGGCATATTTTTGGGAATTGCGGGAATAGCCTTCAAAACAAAAGTAAATGAAAAAGAAGAAGCAGTATTAAAAGCTTTACCCGGCAATAATTGCGGAGGGTGCGGTTACCCCGGCTGCTCCGGTTTGGCGGCTGCAATTGCAAACGGTGAGGCACCTGTAAATCAATGCCCTGTCGGTGGTGATGTCGTGGCATTGAAAATTGCAGGAATTATGGGTGTTAATGCTCAAACCTCCGAAAAATTGTCAGCATTTGTCAAGTGTAGCGGAGACTGTGAGGCTGCTTCAAACAGATACGAATATACAGGTGTCAGGGATTGCGTAAAGATGGCTTTTATTCCCGGTGGCGGTTCAAAGGCCTGCGAATTTGGATGCCTTGGATATGGCTCCTGCGTTAAGGCCTGCGAATTTGATGCTATTCACATTGTAAACGGAGTTGCAAAGGTTGACCCCACCAAATGTAAGGCATGTGGAAAATGTGTTACTACATGTCCCAAAGGATTAATTGAACTGATTCCATATGACTCACAGTATGCTGTTGCATGCTCTTCCAAAGAAAAGGGCCCTGAGGTTATGAAGAAATGTAAAAACGGCTGTATAGGCTGTGGAATATGTACTAAGCAGTGCGAAAATGATGCAGTGCATGTTGAGGATTATTTGGCAAGGATTGATCAGTATAAATGTATTTCCTGCGGAAAATGTGCGGAGAAATGTCCCAAGAAGGTAATTAATAACATTAAATAAAAGCATTTTGAAGGCTTGACTTATGAATTTATCAGGTGATAACAAAGATAAGAAAAAACTGAATCCTGTTTTATTTACGACTATGGTTTCTGCAATTCTGATTGTTGCTACCCTTATTGGAATTTTGTTTTTGACGGATTATGTCAAAAATAATGTCTCTGAAAACAGTACGCCTGTCAGTGAAGCTAACGATGCTGAAACTGTGGAAGAGGAAGAAGAGTATACAGTAGGAACTCTTACTCCGGATGATTTTGACTTTTGGGATAAATATCCCAAGCCTGAAAAGGAAACCCCAAAGGATGACGATAATACCGCAAAGCCCTTGGAACAGGCCAAGGAGGATCCGTCAGCTGACGGCAAACATACCAAGGTTATAAACCGTGACGGTGAAGAAGAGTGGGTGCTTATCAGTCAATATCTTCCCAGGTCTGAGTACTCCTATACCGAGCTCGTGTGTCAATCCGGACTTATGAAGTACTATACGGACGGTAAACTGACCTCGTACGTCGGCGTAGATGTTTCTAAATATCAGGATTATATAGATTTTGTAAAGGTTAAAAAATCCGGGATTGATTTTGTTATGGTTCGTGTAGGAGCAAGAGGCTATGGTAGCGGACAGCTGATTTTGGATGATTATTATGCTGAAAACTTAAAGAGGGCAACTGATGCAGGTCTTGACGTGGGTCTTTATTTTTTCTCGCAGGCCGTTTCTGTTGAGGAAGCAGTAGAAGAGGCAAACCTTGTTTTGGATTCTGTGGCTGATTACAATATCACTTATCCTGTAGCTATTGATATGGAATTCGTTGAAAACGATACTGCCAGAATAGAAGCTCTTAATAAATCCGAGAAAACAGACATTACAAAAGCCTTTTTGGATACTGTATCTGCTGCCGGCTATAAGGGCATGATATATGGAGATAAAGAATGGCTGATTAAGGAAATTGATCTTTCCAAGCTTACGGATTATGACATTTGGCTTGCACAATATGAAGACATTCCGGACTACCCATACAAATTTACCATGTGGCAATATGATATTGAAGGAAACGTCGATGGTATTGTGGGATACTGTGATCTCAACATTAGCTTTATAGACTATAAAGAAAAGTAAGCCTTTTAGCTCAGTTGGAGACGACACCCCAAAGGCTTACTTTGTCGGATATCGCAACGCTTGTATAGATTTCCGCGTATTCCCTGGCGGTTATGCTCTCGACGTAATTGGTTGCAAAGTTTTTGTTTAAGCCGTTTTTCTTTAATATATCGGCTGCCTTGTTGTAGGCTATTGCAGCTTCGATTTCTGTCTTATATCGGCCTACAATGTAATCTCCGTTTATGTGAATCCTGGTCGTATATATGAAACGACCTTTTTTTTCAGACATTCTGACACCCTGATATTTGTTGAAAATCTCAAGATTTTCACGCCTAAAATCAGTGGTGTCATTATTTTTGAATTTATAATCTACTCCGATTTTGGAATAATTTTTGATTTCGTAACGGGAGAGAATATTCACCTGCATTCCGTAATCGGCTACAAAATAATGTCCGCCACGTTTCATGATTTTGTGCGATGAGTAATAGAACAGATCATCCATATCAAATTTTAAAACTAAATCTCTGTCCAGATGATATTCAAAATATCTTTGCTTTACATATATGGGATTGCCAAAATAGATGTCGTTGTCTCTGAAATTGATCAGACTTACCCATTTCTCATAGGATAAGGGAGATGTTTCACGGTAGGACAGTAGAGACTTTCGATTGCTTTCTAATATTTTAAGACCTTCAAGGTAGGCCCTGTTTGCTTTTTTGGCACTGGAAAAACTCCCAAGACTTATGTGCTTTCTTTTATAAGTCAGGGATGCTCTATAGTACAGGGTTCCGTCTTTTTTGGTACTTTCATAAACCCCGGGCAGATTTTGATTTTTTAAAAAAGGTTTATTTGCACTCATGAGTAGATTATATCACTGCATATATAAAAGGACAATTGCACAGTAAAATAAAGTATGCTATAATCGTAAAATCTTGGATATATTTATTGAAAGGATACAAAAATGGAAGTTTTATATAATAGTACACGTAATAAAGATATAAGCGTTAAGGCTTCATACGCGATTTTAAAAGGTCTTTCCGAGGAGGGCGGTCTGTTTGTACCCGACCACATTCCTGCGCTTGATAAGTCATTAAAAGAGCTTTCGGAAATGGATTATAGAGAAGTGGCATACAATGTTATGAAGCTTTATCTCTCTGACTTTACCGAGGAGGAACTTAGAAGCTGTATTAACAATGCTTATGATGAGAAGTTTGATACAGATGTTATTGCTCCGCTTGTTGAAGCACAGGGAGCATATTATTTGGAACTGTTTCATGGACAGACTATTGCATTCAAAGATATGGCACTGTCCATACTTCCACATTTGATGATTACCTCCGCAAAGAAAAATAATATTAAGAATGAGATTGTAATTCTTACGGCTACGAGCGGTGATACCGGAAAAGCAGCTCTTGCCGGCTTTGCAAAAGTAAAAGGAACTAAAATTATTGTCTTTTATCCCAAGGGAGGAGTCAGCCCCATACAGGAAAAACAGATGGTAACACAGGAGGGCGATAATACATTTGTAGTTGGTATACATGGTAATTTTGATGACGCACAGACGGGTGTCAAAAAGATTTTCGGAGATAAGGAGCTTGCAAAGCTGATGAATGATAACGGTTATCAGTTTTCTTCTGCAAATTCCATTAATATCGGACGTCTTGTACCTCAGATTTGCTATTATGTTTATTCCTATGCAAAGCTGTTAAAAGAAGAGAGAATCACAGAGGGTGAGAAAATCAATGTGGTTGTTCCGACAGGAAATTTTGGAAATATCCTTGCTGCTTATTATGCAAAGTGCATGGGACTGCCTATCAATAAGCTTATATGTGCATCCAATGAGAATAAAGTGCTGTTTGATTTCTTTACTACCGGCAAATATGACAAAAACCGTGAATTCAAGCTTACATCTTCACCTTCAATGGATATTCTTATTTCCAGTAATTTGGAGAGGCTTATCTACAATATAGCCGACAATGATTCGGATAAAAATGCTGAACTTATGGGTAAATTGAACCGTGAGGGCGAATATGAAATTACAGATGCAATGAAAAAGAATCTTGACAGCTTTTATGGAAATTTTGCATCGGAATCAGAAACAGCTTCCGAGATTAAGCGTATATATGATTCCTGCGGATATGTGCTTGATACGCATACCGCCGTTGCAAGCGTCGTTTATGCAAAATATGTTGAAGCTACAAAGGATACGACCAAAACAGTTATAGCTTCCACGGCTTCTCCGTATAAATTTACGAGAAGTGTAATGAAGGCTATTGATACAGATTATGACAAGCTCTCTGATTTTGAACTTGTGGATGAACTTAGTAATGTGGCAAATGTCAAAATTCCTGCAGCAATCGAAATAATCAGAACCGCACCCGTTCTTCATAATAACGAATGTGATGTGTGCGATATGAAAAAAACAGTTATGAATTTCTTAAATATTTAATCTTAAAAAGGTGTGCTTTAAGAACACGACTTTTTTGTGTAAAAATAATGTTTTTTTGTGTAAATCATTTACTTTTATACTGATATATTTATAATTATAATTATATTAGAACAACATGTGAGGGACTGCCTATGAAAAAAGCTGACATCTTAAGTAAAGTCGATCATACACTTCTTACACCGACTGCAAAATGGGAAGAAATCAAAAAATTATGTGACGATGCAATAAAGTATCAGGTCGCAAGTGTCTGCATTCCACAGACCTATGTTAGCAGAGTAAGAGAGTTTTATGGAGACAAGATTACGATATGTACCGTAATAGGTTTTCCTTTGGGCTACAATTCCACGGCCAGCAAGCTTAATGAGGCAATGTATGCCATAGCGGACGGAGCTGATGAAATTGATATGGTTATAAACCTGATAGATATTAAGAATGGTAATTTCGCAAAGGTAGAAAGCGAGATTAAATCGATAAAGGCTGTATGTGGCAACAAGGTTTTGAAGGTTATAGTTGAAACCTGTTATCTTACCGATTTGGAAAAAATCAGAATGTGTAAT
The DNA here is from genome assembly GCA_045627085.1 of Lachnospiraceae bacterium. Lineage (GTDB taxonomy): Bacteria > Bacillota > Clostridia > Lachnospirales > Lachnospiraceae > RGIG10340. The sequence continues at coordinate 26,611 of JAZQNB010000048.1, forward strand.
ATTGTAGCAAATGCAAAGGCTGATTTTATTAAGACATCAACAGGATTTGGCCCGGAAGGAGCTACAATTGCAGATGTTTCAATGTTTAAATCAAGACTTTCCAAATATGGAATAGGAGTAAAGGCAGCCGGCGGCATTTCGAGCCTAGACGAACTTAAATCGTTTGTTGCAGCGGGCGCAGACAGACTTGGAACTAGCAAAGCGGTTCGTATTTTATGGGATTTACCTGATGATGAAGAATTATAAACTTTAGATTGCAGGCCGAAGGATAAGTCCTTCGGCTTTTTTTGAAAGGTGATTGTTATGAGCAGTTATGATATTCAAAACAGACTTAATGCATTAAGACAGAGTATGAAAAACATTAATGCGGACTATTATCTGGTTCCGACCTGTGATTTTCATAATTCCGAATATGTGAGTGATTATTTTAAATGCCGTGAATTTTTATCAGGCTTTACCGGTTCTAACGGTACACTTTTGGTTTGGTCGGAAGGAGCAGGCCTATGGACTGACGGCAGATATTTTGTACAGGCTAAGGAAGAGCTGGAAGGCACAGGAATAACCTTGTTCAGAATGTATGAGGAGGGTGTTCCGACCATTGAAGAATTTCTTGAAGAGCGCCTTAGAAATGGAGAAAGCTTATGCTTTGACGGAAGAGTAGTACCTGCTAATGAAGGCATAGAGCTTAGTAATATACTGAAGGGTAAATATGGTAATGTTGTTACCGAATATGATTTGTGTGATGATATTTGGACGGACAGACCTTCTTTTCCTGCAACGGATATCTATTTATTGCCGGAATATATTCATGGAGAAGCTTTTGAGTGCAAGATTCGGAAAATCAGGAAGGAGTTGAATTCCCTTAACGCTGACGGTCTGTTTATCAGTAAACTGGATGATATAGCCTGGCTTTTAAATCTTCGGGCCAACGATACAAAGTGTAATCCTGTATTTCATTCCCACATTTTAATATTTGAAGAAAAGGTATATCTGTTTGTTAATCTTTCATGCATTTCTCCCGAGGTAAGTGATTATTTGAAGGCTTGTAACATAGAATGCCTTGATTATTTTGAGGTTTACGCAAGCCTAAGCAAACTGACGGAAAATAAGAAAATATTCCTTGATTTTGACAATGTAAGCTATGAACTGTACAGATTGATAAAACAAAAGGCCGAGGTTCATAATATTGTAAATCCTACAGAAAAATATAAAGCGATTAAGAATACTGTTGAACAGGAGAATATGAAAAGAATCTATCTGAAGGATTCGGTTGCTGTTACCAAATTCATATATTGGTTAAAGACTAATATCGGGAAAGAAACGATAACGGAGATGAGTGCTACCCGATATCTGGATGATCTGAGAAAATCTATTCCCGAGTTTTTGGATTTATCCTTTGATACCATCTCGGGTTATGCATCAAACGGTGCAATAGTTCATTATGAGGCAACTTCCGAAACCAATAAGGAGCTAAAAAACTGTAATTTCCTTTTGGTAGATTCCGGCGGACAGTATATGGGCGGAACTACAGATGTAACCAGAACTGTTTCACTTGGAGAAATAAGTGATGAAATGAAGCGTGATTATACTTTGGTGCTCAAGGGACATTTACAGATAGCAAATGCGCGTTTTCTGTATGGCTGTACAGGTAAAAATCTTGATATTTTAGCCCGTGAAGCTTTATGGAAATACGGATTGGACTATAAACACGGTACCGGTCACGGAGTGGGGTATATACTGAATGTTCATGAAGGCCTGCAAAATTTGAGATGGAAATATACAAATCCCTTAAATGATGTCCCCTTTGAGGCCGGTATGACCATAACGGATGAACCGGGGCTTTACATCGAAGGTAAATACGGTATTCGAATTGAAAATGTTTTGTTGGCACAAAACGCAGAGAAAAATGAGTATGGTCAGTTTATGAGATTTGATAATCTGACTCTTGTACCGATGGACAAAGACGCTATAGATTATTCGCTTTTGACGCCGGAAGAAGCTTCTATGCTAAATGCTTATCAGACACGGGTATACTCAGAAATTTCTCCGTTTTTATCATCCGAAGAACGTGAGTGGCTATATAGTGAAACTATGTGCATGTGATTGACATTTTTTTGACAAAATCTTAAGTTAATTTATTGACTTTTAACTTCAGATTTGCGATAATAAACCACAAATAGGCAAAAAATTAAATGCTTAATTTATTATACAATTTATAAGGAGGTCGTAATACTATGGCAACTAAAGCGTATTACCCGATTAGTGAGATCGGCGCAGGCAAAGTCGGTTTCAGCAAAACACGTTCTATTATAGAAGCAGCTTTCTATGGTAATAACGTAGTAAAGATTAATACTGTAAGAGAGGCATATGAACTCGCAAAGAATTCACCCGGAACAGTTGTTACCGACATGCCCGTTTACAGAGCAGAAGAGCAGGGCCTTGAGCCTGATGCTAAGGTTCTTCTTTTCAATGATGGTGCAGTAACAGGACGTTACGCAGCAGCAAGAAGAATTAAAGGTCAGCCCGGTGGTGATGCTACAAAACTTGATAAGGTAGTTATGGATGCTGTTTACAGAACACGTTGGACTACTCTTTATCATGCAGAGTGCTACATTGGTCTTGATCCTGAATTTATGGTTAAGGCACATCTTCTTATAAATGAACGAGAACAGAATATCCTTTACAACTGGATGCTCAACTTCCAGTATATGTCTGACAAATATGTTCAGATGTACAAGAATTCTAAACCTGTCGGAGAAGGAAAAGAGCCTGATATCTATATCTTCTCTAATCCTCAGTGGACTCCCGAAGAGGCACCTGATGTTGATTACAGCTGCTTAAGCGATCCTTTAACTCTTTGCTACTTTGATACAGAGCAGAACTGTGCAGCTATCCTTGGTATGAAATACTTTGGTGAGCACAAAAAAGGAACTCTTACAATTGCTTGGGCTATCGCTAACAGAAACGGTTATGCTTCATGCCACGGCGGTCAGAAGGAGTACTCTCTTGACGGCGGTAAGAAATTCGTTGCTTCAGTTTACGGTCTTTCAGGATCAGGTAAGTCATCACTTACACACGCTAAGCACAACGGCAAATATGATGCCTTTGGCGGTATCAAGGTTCTTCATGATGATGCATTTATCATCAATACAGATACCTGTGCATCTGTAGCTTTGGAGCCTACATATTTTGATAAAACAGCAGATTATCCTACAGGATGTCCTGATAATAAATTCCTTCTTACAGTTCAGAACGTTTCCGCTACTCTTGATGAGAACGGTAAGGTTCAGATCGTAACAGAGGATATCAGAAACGGTAACGGACGTGCCATCAAGTCCAAGCTTTGGAGCCCTAACCGTGTAGATAAGATTGACAGCCCTGTTAATGCAATCTTCTGGATTATGAAGGATCCTACAATCCCTCCTGTAGTTAAACTTAAAGGTGCTGCACTTGCATCAGTTATGGGTGCTACACTTGCTACTAAGACATCTACAGCTGAGCGTGTTGCTGCAGGTACAGATATGAATGCTCTTCGTATCGTTCCTTACGCAAATCCTTTCAGAACATATCCTCTTATTAACGACTATGAGAAATTCAAAAAGCTCGTAGAAGAGAAGAATGTAGATTGCTACATTGTTAACACCGGTGATTTCATGGGTACAAAATGTAAACCTGCCGATACACTCGGAATTCTTGAAACTATCGTTGAAGGCAAAGCTAAATTCGAGAAATGGGGCAACTTCTCAGATATCGAAATCATGTACGATTGGTCAGGAAAGACAGCAGACTTTACTCCTAACATGAAGGATGCTGACTATGTAAAGGCTCTTCAGAATGCTATGCAGAATCGTGTAGATGCTGTTGAAGGCTTTGCTACAAAGATGGACGGCTATGACAAACTTCCTGATGAAGCTTTAGAGGCTCTTAAGAAGGTTGTTGCTGAGGCTGCTACTCTTTAATCAGATGGACTCCCGCGCTTTTGGTGCGGGAGTTTTTTAATTGAACAAAATAATCATACAATAGCAATTGTTGTGAAAAAACAATATATTTCTAATGGGAAATATCTGAATATAATCATATGTTTAGCTTGAAAAAATCAAAAAGCATGCTATAATATAATTAAACCTGAGATGTTCGAAAACTCTTGTTAGTTTTTGAACCTACACTTATTAAAAGGAATTCCTACATCGCCGTGTGGCTGTCAAGCCCTCACGTCTAGGGACGGATTGGAAGGGAAGGCAAAAATACGGTTGCGGTCATCCACCTAGCTAAAGCTAGGAGTCAAAAAGCAAGAGGCGACTTCTTGGGGATAATAAAAAAAGAGTAACCGAAGCGTGAAGCTTATGTGGTTATTCTTTTTTTATGCATTGATTATTATCTGTTTTACATTATAATAAAAATAGTTTGTTATGGAAGAGGCAGTTATGAAAAAATTGATTGAAAAGATTAATGATTTTTCGATTGTATCCAGAACTAAAAATATTTCGTCTTATGCATCGAGCATGGCTTTTTTTATTTTTATGTCATTTGTTCCGATGCTTATGATAGTTTGCTCTGTTTTGCCTTATACGGGTTTGACGGAAAAGGATTTATTTGATTTTTTTGCAATGGTATTTCCCAGCTCCATGTCTTTGATGTTTGAGGCAATGGTGGATTATGTATATCAGGAATCGGTGGGTGCTCTGTCCATTGCTATTTTAATTACCATCTGGTCTGCGGGCAGAGGTGCAATGGCACTTTGAAAAGGATTAAATGCGGTTAACGATGTGATTGAACACAGAAATTTCTTCATCGTTAGAATCATTGCCAGTATTTCAACCATCATAATGCTGATTTCGGTTGTTTTATTCATGGTGTTGATGGTTTTCGGCAATCAGATAGTTCACCTTCTTTCTGAGAATATTCCTTATGCCAGAGATATTTTTACCTTTATAGGATATTTCAGATTCCTTTTCTCTTTCGGAATTCTGTTTTTGCTTATTACCGTTATATTTACCTTGATTCCGGAAACCAGACTGAATTTCTTCAAACAAATGCCCGGTGCGGCAATGGCTGCAATTTTGCTTACCGGATTTTCATATGCTTTTTCTTTATACATTAACAAGAGCAGTTCATTTAATATTTATGGCAGCATAGCAATAATTATTATCGTTATGTTCTGGCTTTATATATGCATGTGTATTCTGCTGTTTTCTGCTTTCTGTAACAAGTATTTTGCTCATCATGATAAGAAAAAGAAGAATAAAAATACAAAAGATTGACTTTTATCATTTACTTGTATAAAATAACTTTAGCTTGTGAAGGCGTGTAAGTAGTGCGTTACAATTTATCTTACAGAGAATCGGATGAAAGGTGAGAGTCCGAGGGGGTTTAATGCCATGAATTTCAGCGTCCGGAGGCTTCGACGAAAAGATTGATTCGTTAAGTCGATGTTGTCACCGCATTAAGGTGAATATAAGTGTAAACATTTATTGTTTGAACGTGGGTGGTACCGCGGGTTATTTTGTAAACTCGTCCCATATCGGAGAAATTCGATATGGGATTTCTTTTTATATTCTGAAAGGAGAATTATTATGCAGAGTTTAAATGAACTTAATGACAAAATTGCTTCTTTAAAAGAAGAAATTTCTGCAAAAGCAAAAGAACTTGCTGATTCTAAAGCTGTTTATGAATTCAAAAAAACCATGTTGGATTCCAAACAGGGAAAACTTTCTGCACTTATGCAGGAGATGAGAAACGTGCCTAATGAGAACAAAGCTGAATTCGGTAAAACAGTAAACGCAGCTAAGCAGTGGGCATTGGATTTTTTTGAGGAGCTTGATACCAAATTAAAGGAAAAAGAGTTAAAGCTTAAATATGAGAGCGAAAAAATTGATATTTCCATGCCTGCCAAACAGGTAAAATATGGTAAACTTCATCCTATTACAACTGTTAGAAATCAATTGACAGACCTTTTCGCAACAATGGGCTTTGAAGTATATGAGGGCACTGAAATTGAGACGGATTTCTATAATTTTACCGCTCTTAATACACCCGATGACCATCCTGCCCGCGATATGCAGGATACATTTTATCTCACTCCGGAATTTCTGCTTAGAACACAGACTTCAGCAGGTCAGGTGCATGTAATGGAATCAACCAAACCGCCCATTAAGATAATATCTCCGGGCAAGGTTTTTAGGTCCGATGACGATGCTACTCATTCACCCATGTTCAGCCAGATGGAAGGACTTGTTGTAGATGAGGGTATCAGCCTTTGCGATTTGAAGGGTAGTCTTGATATGTTTGTTGCAAAGTTTTTCGGAGAGGGCGCCGTTACGAGACTTCGTCCTTCATATTTTCCGTTTACCGAGCCTTCAGTAGAAGTTGATGTTTCCTGCTTTGAATGTGGAGGAAAAGGCTGTAAACTTTGTAAACAGACCGGTTGGATTGAAATCCTCGGAGCCGGTGTGGTTAATAAAAAAGTATTGGAGAATTGTGGTATCGATTCAGATAAATATTCGGGATTTGCTTTCGGTATCGGACTTGAAAGAGTTGCAATGTTAAAATACGGAATTAATAATATTAAAATGCTGTTTGAGTCAGACCTTAGAGTCTTAGACCAAATTGATGATTAGGAAAGGGAGGAAAACGCATGTTAGTACCTTTGAGTTGGTTAAAAGAATATGTTGATATTGATGTTACTCCCGATGAACTTGAGAGTAAATTATTTTCCTGCGGATTTGAAGTAGAGGAAAAATATGAAGTCGGAAAAGATATTAGCGGAGTTGTCGCAGGAAAGGTTTTGACCTGCGAACCTATTCCTGATACTCATCTTCACGTATGTACGGTTGATGCAGGAACAGGAGAGGCTTTACAGATTTGCTGTGGAGCAGATAATGTGTGTGTCGGAGGCATTTTCCCTGTCGCTTTACCCGGCGCCATTGTATATGCTACAGCCAAGGATCATGTGACTGTTGAGGGAACCATGAAGATTTCAAAGGGCAAGCTTCGAGGATATGATTCCTACGGAATGCTTTGCTCGGGTGTTGAAATCGGATTAAATGAGGATTTATATCCCGGCGCAGGATATAACGGCCTGCTGGTTTTACCCTCGGATACAAAACCCGGAACGGATGTTAAGTGCATTACAGGCTTGGATGATTATATCTTTGATGTCTCCATTACAGCTAACCGTCCTGATTGCCAGTCTATATTCGGTTTGGCAAGAGAAGTCGCTGCCGTGCTTGAAAAGCCTCTTAAAATGCCTTCCCTTGACTATACAGAGGATGATTGCGTAAAAGAGGGCTTTACGGTTTCGGTTTCGGCATCTGACATATGCCCAAGATATACCGCGCATTATGTGCATGATGTAAATATTGCCCCTTCACCCTTCTGGATGAGAAGAAGACTTGCGTTGGTAGGCAATAATTCAATAAATAATATTGTGGATATAACCAATTATATTATGCGTGAACTTGGTCAGCCTCTTCATGCTTTTGATTGTGATTTCTTAAAAGGAAATGCCATAAACGTAAGACGTGCAAACGATGGCGAAAGGATTATTACACTTGATGAAAAGGAATTTACTCTTAACAGTAATAATCTTGTTATTTGTGACGGAGAAAAGCCTGTCGCTTTGGCCGGTATTATGGGCGGCCTTAATTCGGGAATCCGTGATAATACCAAAGAGGTTATGTTTGAGTCTGCAAAATTTGCAAGGGACAATATCAGAAAAAGTTCACGAGCTCTCGGACAGGTTTCTGATTCGAGCCAAAGATTTTCTAAGGGAGTTGATGAATATTCAACTGTTATGGCAATGAATAGAGTGCTTCATTTGATAGAAGAGCTTGGCGCCGGCAAAGTATCAAAGATGCATTTTGATATCAATACAGGAAATTCAATTGAACCTCGCCCGATAAAAGCCGAAATATCTAAAATCAATAAAGTATTGGGCATCAAAGTTCCCGAGGATGAGATAAAGAGAATTTTGACGAATTTGGATTTCAAGCCTGAAATTAATGGAAACGAATTCACTATTATGGTTCCTGCATATCGTGAAGATATGGAAGACTATCCGGATATTTCAGAAGAAGTAATCAGAATGTACGGCTATGACCATATTATCCCTACCTTCCTTCCGACAGCGAAGGTTACAATCGGAGGAACCAATTTAAGACAAAAGACTACACTTAAGATTAAGCGAGCTTTAGTTTCCGCAGGCGGATTTGAAGGAATGCATTATTCATTCTTCTCGCCTTCAGACCTTGATAAGATGGGCTTTGAGGCTGATGCGCCCGAAAGAAAGGCTATCCGTATCATGAATCCCATAAATGAGGATTTATCATTAATGAGAACCACGCTTGCTCCTCAAATGATTCATGCTATGGGCAGAAACCAGAAGAGAGGCACACTTTCAGGCAGAATTTTCGAGATTGGCAATAAATTTATCCCCAAGAGTCTTCCTTTGACTGAGTATCCTGACGAGAGGGAAACTTTATGCATTGGCGTATTCGGCAAGGATGAAAGCTTTTTCACATTAAAGGGAATGTGTGAAACGGTTGCTGACATTCTTAATATCAGCTTTGACTATGAAGTAACCACAAAGCCTTATCTTCATCCTTATCAGTCAGCTAAGATTTTGTGTGATAATGAAGAAGTCGGATATTTGGGAAGAGTTAATTATGAAGTGATGAATGATGAGGATATGAGATATCCTGCATATGTGTGCGAGATTGACCTTGCTTCTCTGTATAAATATTACGGAAAAGCTCCCATGTTTGAGCCCCTTCCCAAATATGCCGAAGAGAAGAGAGACCTTGCACTTGTTATGGGTAAAGATATTACCTGTGGTCAGGTTGAAAATGTAATCAGAAAGTCCTGCCAGTATATCAGGAACATAGAGCTCTTTGATGTATATGAAAGCGGACAAATCGGTGAAAACAAAAAGAGTATGGCCTTCTCTCTTTTATTCAGACCCAAGGATGAAGAGTTTTCTGCTGAAACAGTTGACGGATTTGTTAAAAAGATTCTTAAGAACCTTAAGAATCAGTTGGATATTGAAATCCGTTCTTAATTAGGAGCAAAAATGGAACTTTTAAAATCAGATTTTTATTTTGATTTACCCCAGGAGCTTATTGCACAGGATCCGATTGAGGACAGGTCTGCATCGAGATTATTGATGCTTGACAAAAATACAGGTCAAACTTCACATCATGTATTCAGAGATATCGTTGATTATTTAAATCCCGGTGATTGCCTTGTTCTTAATAATACAAAGGTAATACCGGCCAGACTTCTCGGTGTTAAGGAAGATACGGGAGCATCAATAGAATTACTTCTTTTAAAAAGACGTGAAAACGATGTGTGGGAAACCCTGGTGCGACCCGGCAAAAAATGCAGACCCGGTGCCAGATTTGTTTTCGGCGACGGACTTTTAAGAGCCGAAGTAATTGAAGTGGTTGATGAAGGAAACAGACTTGTTAAATTTGAGTATGACGGAATATTTGAAGAAGTATTAGACAAGCTTGGAGAAATGCCCCTTCCACCTTATATTACACATAAGCTTCAGGATAAAGACAGATATCAGACTGTATATGCTAAATATGAAGGCTCTGCCGCAGCACCTACCGCCGGTCTTCATTTTACAAAAGAACTTCTTAAACAGATTGAGGAAAAGGGCATTAATATCGCTTATGTAACATTACATGTCGGTCTGGGCACCTTCAGACCGGTCAAGGAAGACAATGTACTTAATCATCACATGCATTCTGAATATTATGAAGTAACAAAAGAAACCGCAGATATTGTTAATGAAACCAGGAAGAACGGTGGCAGAATCATTTGTGTCGGAACCACCAGCTGCAGAACGGTAGAGTCTGCTTCCGATGATTCCGGTATATTACATCCGGGTAGTGGAAACACCGAAATTTTCATTTATCCCGGCTATAAATTTAAGGTTTTGGATGCGCTTATTACTAATTTTCACCTTCCGGAATCGACTTTGGTTATGCTTGTCAGCGCTTTGGCGGGCAGAGAGAATGTATTAAATGCATACGAGGAAGCTATTAAGGAAAGGTATCGTTTCTTCTCCTTCGGAGATGCTATGTTTATATCTTGATTTTATAAATGATATAATGATATACTTATCTACGCAAGCTATATAAAATTTATTATTTTAGGGAGCAGGTTTGATTATGGAAGAGAGAAGAAGAGATAAAAGATCCAATCTTGAAACAAAGAATGTTTTGAAGAGACTTGATGATTCGACAAATACCGAATACGATATTGAGATCATAGACTTATCGAAGAGCGGAATCGGCTTTGAATGCAAGGAAGCACTAAATATCGGTACAGTTTATGAATCTTTCCTTACAATTTGGACCAAAGAGGTTATTCATGCTTTTATTCAGGTAGTTCGAATTGAAATGAAGGAAGATGAAGATACATATCTCTATGGCGCAAGCTTTGTCGGAATGCCTGAGCTTGAAGCTTCCAGAATTGACATTTATCAGAAATTTAACTAAGGATTGGTATAATGAAATCATTTTTAACACCTATTGACAACAGTGTTAATAAGAAATTACGGATTTCGGTTGCAGTTGCGGCCGGAATCCTTCTTATTTTTCTGTATTGCTTAATATTTATATTTTCGAACCAGAATTCAGAAGATAGTGGAACCCTCAGCCTTTCGCTGACGGAAAGAATAATCAATTTCGCCGACAGAGTATTTCACAAAAACTGGTCCGTTGCTTTTAAACATTCGGTAGCGGAATATTTTGAACATCCATTAAGAAAATTTGCTCATTTTGCGGAGTATTTTATACTTGGCACTGTCTGGTTCTTTGAACTTAAGGCTTTTTTTAAACGCAGTTTTAAAATGAATGCTTTAATTACAATTTTAGTATTTTTATCAGCTTTTTTTGATGAATTGCATCAATTCTTTATTCCCGGTCGTTTTGCAAGCATTGCAGATTTATTATTGGACACATTTGGTTGTATTTGTGCGCTGTTAATTATAAATTCCTTTTTCCACCGCATGGCGATATTTTGCGAAAAAAAGCTTAAGTGAGCTTAAAAAGTTCGAATTGTTCGAAGTTTCTACAAATAGCTACAATTTTGTATATTTTTTTGGGCAAAATTACTCATTTTTTCTTGCTAAAACATCTTTCTTTTAGTAAAATGACTATATGTAATATGATTTTTCGTTACATAATCAATTTATTCGGAGGAAGACTTATGAATGTTTACACAACTGACAAGATTCGTAATGTAGTATTACTGGGCCACGGCGGATGCGGAAAGACCAGTCTCGTTGAAAGCTTTGCTTACCTCTCCGGTATTACTTCACGTTTAGGAAAAATCGATGATGGAAATACCATCAGCGATTTTGGAAAAGAGGAGCAGAAGCGCAAGTTTTCAATTAATACTTCAGTAGTACCAATCGAATGGGAAGGTTATAAAATTAATGTTTTTGATACTCCCGGATATTTTGATTTTGTAGGTGAAGTTGAGGAAGCTATCAGTGCTGCAGGCGCAGCCGTTATTGTTGTCAACGGTAAGGCCGGAATAGAGGTCGGCACCATCAAGGCTTGGGAACTGTGTGAAAAATATCATCTTCCCAGAATTATCTATGTATCCAATATGGATGTTGACAATGCTTCGTTCAAGAATGTTGTTGAACAGATGACGGAAATGTTTGGCAAAAAAATGGCTCCCTTTCATTTCCCTATCAGAGAAAATGAGAAATTTATCGGATATGTCAATGTTATTTCTGAAACAGGTAATAAATGGCAGGGTAAGGATGTCGTAACCTGTGATGTCCCTGATTACAGTAAAGATAATCTTTCCGCATACAGAGATGTTCTTATGGAATCCGTTGCAGAGACATCTGAAGATATGATGGAAAGATACTTTAACGGTGAAACCTTTACAGAAGCTGAAATCAGGGCTGCGTTGCGTACTAATGTATGCGATTGCAGTATAGTTCCCATGACAATGGGTTCCAATATTCTTTGCCAGGGTATATATACACTTATTGATGATATTATTAAGTATTTCCCTTCACCCGAGAACAGACAGGTTAAGGGCATCAATATGAAAACAAATGAAATCTACGATGCTGACTATGATTTCTCTAAGGCTAAATCAGTCTATGTTTGGAAAACTATTGTTGATCCCTTTATCGGCAAGTATTCATTGATAAAGGTGAATTCGGGAGTGTTGAAAACCGATGACAATATGTTCAATTATGATAAGGACATTGAGGAAAAGATTGGAAAGCTTTACGTACTTCAGGGAAATAAGCCTATTGAAGTTCCCGAGCTTCACGCAGGTGACATCGGTGCACTTGCTAAGCTTTCCGGAGCAAGAACGGGCGATTCTCTTTCCACAAAAGCAACCACAATTAAGTATGGCAAGTGGGAGCTTCCGATTCCTTATACCTACAAGAGATATAAACCCAAGAATAAAGGTGATGTAGATAAGCTTTCACAGGCGCTTCAGAAAATTTCACATGAAGACCTTACCATGAAAGCAGTTAATGATGCAGAAAATCATCAGATGCTCCTTTACGGAATGGGCGATCAGCATCTTGATGTTATAGTTAGCAGACTGCTCAACGAATATAAGGTTGATGTTGACTTGGAGACACCCAAGATTGCTTACAGAGAAACTATCAGAAAAACATCCGATGTTGAGTATAAGTATAAAAAGCAGTCCGGAGGACATGGTCAGTATGGTCATGTTAAGATGAGATTTTCTCCTTCCAATGACATGGAGAGCGCTTATGTGTTTGAACAGGAGGTTGTTGGCGGTGCAGTACCCAAGAACTATTTCCCTGCAGTAGAGAAGGGCGTTCAGGAATCAGTTGGAAGAGGACCTTTGGCTGCATATCCCGTAGTCGGTGTTAAGGCTGTTTTGTATGATGGATCATATCATCCTGTTGATTCATCTGAAATGGCATTTAAAACCGCGGCTATTCAGGCCTTTAGAAAAGGATTTATGGAAGCCGGTCCTATTTTGCTTGAGCCTATTATGAAATTATCCGTTCTCGTTCCCGATTCATATACCGGTGATGTTATGGGTGATTTGAATAAACGTCGTGGACGTGTCCTTGGAATGAATCCTGTTGCAGGCGGCAAGCAGACTATTGAAGCAGAGATTCCTATGAGTGGTCTTTTTGGATATTGTACGGATTTGAGAAGTATGACCGGTGGACGCGGTGACTATAAATATGAATTCGTGCGCTATGAGCAGACTCCCAGTGATGTTCAGGAGAAGGAGGTTGCTGCAAGAGCTGCTAAAGTTGCTGAAGGCAATGTTGAGGAGTAATTGCGAAATTATGTGATTTGAAAGGAGTAGCTTGCTACTCCTTTTCAAAATAAAACGGAGGTGGAGAAATGAAATCATTTATTGGCAGTGGTACAGGTAGTGTTAAAGACGCCGTAGCATCGGCAATTTCAGGATTATCTAATCCTACAATGGTATTTTATGTTGCACCCTATGAAGCTCTTCCGGAAGTTGCTTCACTTATTTATGAAAAGTTCCCTACAATCGATTCGTTCGGTTCAATCGGAACTAAATTATATAACGGAAAGTATGATGATACTTCTGTTTCAGTCTTTGCTTTTTTTGATGATGCAAAAGTTAAATGCGGTTTGATTGAAAACTCCGATAAATGCCCGGTTGCAGCTGTTGCCAAAATCGAAAGACAGCTCAAGGATATTGCACCCGGCAATCTGGATACAACCTGTATTGAAGTTTGTACCGGATATGAAGAGGTTTTAACCAGTGTATTTACATCCTGCCTTGCACCCAAGGGTGTCTCCCTTTGCGGTGGAACCACATTTGGCGTACCGGACGGCAAAGAGGCATATATTGCATATAACGGAAAGGTATATTATAACGCCTGTGCTTATGCAATTGTAAAGAATACTACCGGCAAGGTCAGAACCTATAAGGTAAATATTTTTAAACGCGGAAATTGGCCGGCTCATTATGCTACCAAGGTCGATACCGTTAACAGAACCATTATTGAATTGGACGGCAAACCTGTTGCAGATGTTTACAGCGATGAAGTAGGAGTTTCTAGGGATAAAATCATCGAAAATGTTATGCAAAATCCTATGGGCAGAGTGGTTGGAGACGAAACCTATATTGCTTCAATGAAGAGTCTTATGCCCGATGGCTCCATAGAATTATTTAAACGTGTTAATACGAATGACTGTATCTATTTCCTTGAACAGGATGATTACAAAAAGGTTGAAGGAGATACCAGAAACAAAATTACAGGTGAGAATAAATCTGTTTCCTTTGTATTTTCTGTCGATTGCGTATACAGATACATATTCTACAGTAATGTCAACTATATGGATACATACGTCCGTGATATGGCATCGCTTGGTAATCACTTTGGCATTGTCGGCGGCGGTGAACAATTTAACAATCAGCATGTAAATCAGACGATGTCATGTGTTGTATTTGAGTAGGAGGGATGTATATGTTTGGAAAAATGAAATCCGTAGAAAAGATTGATACTGTATCGGAGGTAAAAGCAGATGTTACTGATGAGCTTTATGCCATCAGACATTTGAACAATTATATTTCCGAAAGAAAGGATGAGCTTCTTAATGAGGAAGTGATTACTGTTTCAGAGATGGATAAGGTTTCAAACAGCTATGATATATCTGTTGCCAAGGCTAACAGTATTAATATGGAAATTCACGAAGTAAGTGAGCAGTTCAAAGCTGTTGAAACAGTTGCTGATGATTTCTCACATATTATGGCTGATGTTATCGAGGTCTCTGAAAATGCCAAGACAGGTGCGGAAGAATTGAAAACAAGTTCTCTTGAACTAGAAGAACAATTCGAACAGATAAAGGAAGTTTACAGCCGCTTTTCTCAGAGCTTTGATGATATTCGAGCCGTAATGGAAAGTATTGTAGTTATTGCCAATCAGACAAATCTGTTAGCTCTAAATGCTTCTATCGAGGCAGCAAGAGCAGGCGAACAGGGCAAGGGATTTGCGGTTGTTGCCGATGAGGTTACAAAGCTTTCCGTTAATATCAAGGAGCTGGTCGGCGAAGTTAACACTTCCATGGATACCTTACAAAACGACTCTGCAAGACTTGCAATATCACTTGGAAATGCCAGTGAATCGCTTAATAATTCAAAGGCTCAGATTGAGAATACCAGCGGTATTCTGGGAGAAATTAAGAATTCCGTATCCGGTGTAAGCAATGCGGAGGACCGTATTAGAAACTCTGTTACAGAGTGTGATAATCATATCAAACGTATTAAAGATCAGATGAATGATTATCAGAAGCAGTATGAATTTGTTCTTCAGCATGTTGAAGATACAAAACAGATGCTTACGAAGAAAAGCTTCATGTATGAGGACATTTCCAATATGCTTGAACAGGTTGACCCGCTTGTTGATGTTATCGAGGGAAAACTTAAATAGAAATGCATTATTTGAACGGAGTCTGATATATATCAGGCTCCGTTTTTGTTGACACTGTATACAAAAAAGGATAAAATGACTATTTAGTAATGGCATTTAGGAGGAAATTAAAATGGCAACACCTTATAATCATCATGAGGTAGAAAATAAATGGCAGAAATACTGGGAGGAAAATCAAACCTTTAAGACTGATGTTTGGGATTTCTCAAAACCGAAATACTATTGTCTTGATATGTTTCCATACCCTTCCGGAGTAGGTCTTCACGCTGGCCATCCTGAAGGATATACAGCTACAGATATAATGTCACGTATGAAGAGAATGAAAGGCTATAATGTACTTCATCCCATGGGCTATGATTCATTTGGACTTCCGGCAGAACAGTATGCAGTAAATACCGGAAATCATCCGAATGGATTTACGCAAGAGAACATTAAGACCTTTTCCAAACAGTTAAAAGAATTGGGATTTGATTATGACTGGTCTAAAATGATAGCAACATCAGACCCTTCATATTATAAATGGACACAGTGGATTTTCCGTGAACTTTATAAGGATGGTTATGCCAAGTATATAGATATGCCTGTTAACTGGTGCGAAGAGCTGGGCACTGTTTTATCAAATGATGAAGTAATTGACGGAAAGAGTGAGCGAGGCGGTTTCCCCGTTGTGCGTAAGAATATGAAACAGTGGGTTATCAATCAGCCTGCATTTGCCGAGAAGCTTCTCGAGGGGCTTGAAGAAATCGACTGGCCTGAATCAACCAAAGATATTCAACGTCATTGGATTGGAAAATCTGAAGGTGTTGAAGTTAAGTTTAACATTGTAGGCGGTGGCGAGTTCTCCATTTTCACAACCTGTATTGAGACTATTTATGGTATAACCTTTATGGTTTTAGCTCCCGACGGACAGATTGTAAAGGATCTTATGGCCAGAATTACCAATAAAGAGGAAGTTGAAGCTTACATTAAAGAAACAGTTTCCAAATCCGACATGGACAGAACTGAACTTAACAAAGGTAAGACAGGCTGCGAGCTTAAGGGCGTAACCTGTATTAACCCCGTTAACGGCAAGGAAGTCCGCATGTTCATCGGTGATTTTGTCCTGGCCAGCTATGGTACAGGTGCAGTTATGGCTGTTCCTTCTCATGATCAGCGTGACTTCGAATATGCAATTGCACATAATATTGACATGATTCAGGTTATTGAAGGCAGAGATGTTTCTGAATGTGCCTTTGAAAAGCATGATTATCTTGGAAAAGGCTGCAAACTTATCAATTCCGAAGAGTTTACAGGCTTAACTGTTGAAGAGGCTAAAAAGGCAATTACAAAGAAGCTCGTTGACATGGGAGTTGCAAAGACTACTGTTAATTATCACTTCCGTGAGTGGATTTTTGCCCGTCAGCGTTATTGGGGCGAGCCTGTTCCTGTAGTATATACCGAAAATGATGAAATTCATGTACTTGACGATGATGAATTGCCTTTGGTTTTACCTGAGCTTGAAGATTATAAAGGCAAAAACGGAAAAGCACCCCTTGAAAATGCAACAGAGTGGAAGAAATACGATCATAATGGAATAAAGGGTATCAGAGAGACATCAACCATGCCCGGTTCTGCAGGCTCCAGTTGGTACTATATGAGATACATTGATCCTGACAATGACAAGGAGTTTGCAAATCAGGAATTATTAAAGCACTGGCTTCCTGTTGACCTTTATGTAGGCGGTCCGGAGCATGCGGTTGGTCATTTGATTTATTCACGTATTTGGAACAGATTCCTTTACGATAAAGGCCTTTCTCCTGTAAAAGAACCTTTTAAGAAGCTGGTTCATCAGGGAATGATTCTGGGAGAAAATGGAATTAAGATGGGTAAACGTTTTCCTGAATTTGTTGTAAATCCTTCCGATATTGTAAGAGAATACGGTGCTGATACCTTGAGACTTTATGAAATGTTTATGGGACCTTTGGAGGTATCTAAGCCTTGGAGCCCTCAGGGTGTAGACGGAGCCAGAAGATTTATAAATCGTGTTTGGAATTTCTTCTCCGAACAGGAAAACATTAAAGAAAATGAAAGTGCTGAATTGACAAAGATATATCATCAGACTGTCAAGAAGGTTTCTGATGACTTTGAGAAGCTGGCATTTAATACAGCTATTGCTCAAATGATGATCTTTGTAAATGCGGTTTATAAAGAAAAGAGCTGCAAGAGGGAATATGCTGAAGGCTTTATCAAGATGTTCTCCTGTATTTGCCCTCATGTCGGTGAAGAAATATGGCAGTTGCTTGGCCACGATAATACAATAGCATATGAAAGCTGGCCTGAGTTTGATGAAAGCAAGACAGTTGAAACTACTGTTGAGATGGCTGTTCAGGTTAACGGCAAAGTAAAATGCACAATTGATATTTCCAAGGAAGAATCGGAAGACAATGCCGTTAGCATTGCAAAGGATGCTCTTGGCAGCAAATTAACCGGAGAAGTTGTTAAAGTTATATACAGACCGGGTAAAATTCTTAATCTTATAGTTAAATAATTAAAATGCTCCGAAATTAAAGATTTCGGAGCATTTTTTATACCATATCTAGATAAAACTCTTGCATAAATTTCAACATATAGTAAAATAGTATTTATGATAGCATTAGTGTATTATGTCATAAATATATCTCTTGTAAGGAATGTATATGGAACAGCAGGAATACAGTGTTTTGGGGAGGAAATTTCGCAATTTAAGCGATTACAGACTGGCTCTTAAGGACGCTGAAACCATTAATAATATAAAAGAGAAAATCACATCCGGTTCACTTGAGCATAGTCGTGCCATTATGCTCATTGAAAATGGAACCTATAAGTTTAACACTTTGCTTGGCGAAGATTTCCTCGATGATCTTAAAAGTGGAAATATCCTTTGTACTGAAGCTCATGGCAACGTCGGGAAGCAGGGGAATTTTAAAGCTAAGGATAAAAGCACTGCCCGCAAAGTTGAGATATCTGATGAATTTGTAAAAGAAGAAATGAAAAGGATGGAGAAGAAAAGGCATTTGTTTATATTTATGCTGGTTACGGTCGCTTTTATAAGCTTTGCTTATCTTTCAATATATTATTTCTTTTCAAAGAGGACTTCAGATACCTATGAAGAATTAAAAACCATCAAAGAGAACAGCATTCAAAAAGACAAGGGTGAGCCTTTAGAGGATGAACCGGTGGTAATACATTACACGGATGATGATGTGTCAGTACCGGATGTTCTGCCGGAATATAAAAATTTATTAAATAGGAATAAAAAGCTAATAGGATGGATACGAATAGCCGATACAAGTAATGGTGAAGTGTTTTTAGATTATCCTGTCATGCAGACAACGGATAATGAATATTATCTGGATCACAATTTGGACCAGGAATATGACAAAAACGGTTCCATTTTTATGGATAAGGATTGCGATGTTATCAGGCAGAGCACAAATTATATTTTATATGGTCATCACATGAAGAGTGGTAATATGTTTGGCAGGCTTGATAAATATGAAAAAGAAGCTTTTTATGAAAACCATAAAATAATTGAGTTTGATACTATTTATGAAAAGGCTGAATATGAGGTTATGTATGTTTTCAGATCTCATGTTTTTAGTGAAGAAGAGATTGCATTTAAGTATTATCAGTTTATCGATGCCGGTTCGGAAACCGAATTTGATTCATATATGAATGATATGAATGATATGTCTATTATCGATACCGGTGTTACGGCATCCTTCGGAGACCATTTGTTAACTTTATCTACCTGTGATTATCAGGAAAAAAACGGGAGATTTGTTGTTGTAGCTAAAAAGATTACAACAAAGGAGTAGAATATGACTAAGAGTGAAATGAAAAAGAAAAGAAAGATGAAGAAAACACTCAGGAAAACAATTGCTACCTTGTTTTTGATATCTGCAATTGTTGTTGCAGCAATTCCTGCGGAGGGCTTACAGGCTTTGACTACAGTTACACCTGCATCTACTCCTAGAAGTGCTAAGTCGGTTACGATAACGAGTACGGATGTCATTCCTCAGATTGATGCATCGACTCCCATATACACTACCGGTGACCAGTCCCTTCAGTTCGCTTATATTGAGGACAGCAACAATATTCCTGTTGCGGTCATAGTCGGTTATGGTACCTTAAAGCTTGAAAATAATACTCTTGTTGTTCCTACAACCGTTGATGCATATTCACAGTATCGTAACAACCTTGGTACTACTACAGGTTACTGTGCAGTCGGTAAAAACGGTAACTTCCTCTATTACTGTATTACTACCGTAGTATACAATATTGTTGGTGCGGATGACAGAATAGTAAATGCAGATGAGGATGATTCAAATGATGAGTCCGATGATTATGAGACTACATTATATGATTATTATCCCTGCTTCTATGATGACCTTGATAAGTGGGATTCAACCGCTACAAATCATCCCGAGCAGCTTTATTATGATGCTAATTCACCTAAGGCATATAATGATTCGGGAAGCTATGATTATGAACCCTGTACAGATACCGGTTATCAGATTATCAGAAATGCAACAGTAGCTTATATCAGCAATCAGTACGTTGAAAAAGACGGAACACAATGGAAATATAAAGGAAATGTAACAGAATCCAATAAAGATAAAGGTGTATTTGCTAACAACGGTAATATTTCAACATTAATTATGTCAGATTCTTTGGTTGGAATCGGCGATTATGCATTCTATAACTGTGGTTCACTTCGAACTCTTGACATATATGCAAGTAATGGTTTGAGAATACTGGGTGCAGGCGCATTTGAAGGCTGTTTTAACATGACCAGTATCAGCATAAATGTTGAGTCAAACCTAAAGGAAATAGGACAGAAGGCGTTTTACAACTGTCGTGCGCTTACCGACTTTGTATTACCTCTTAATGTTCAGTCAATCGGTGATTCCGCATTTGAAGGCTGCGAGAGAATGGTGAGCTGTGATTTGTGTTCGGCAGGCTCGAACAATGCGCTCAGAACACTTGGACGTGATATGTTCAAAGGCTGTACTTCCCTTAAAAGTTTGGTTTATCCGGCACTTGTTACGGATTCAATTTACCTTTCATCCTATGAAAACTGTACTTCCTTGGATTATATATCATCCAGAAACGCTCAGGTTTCATTCCTTTCTGAAGAGGGAGTATTTACAATTGATAATTTTAAGAGCACAGTTCCTTCCACCTTCTACTTTGAGGGTTATTCGGATGTTTCAAATCCGGGCGGTGTGACTGATTCTGCTCTTCATAAGATGACTCTTGAAAAGTGTTTTGCATTCAGATTCCTTGATAATAATTATCAGCCTCTTGATGTTTACGAACTTACCGTACAGGAAAACGGCAGCGATGCAAACGGAAGGGCAACCTATCAGACGGATTCATCGCATAAGCTTATTCGCTGTACAACCGGCTCTAATGTAACAGGCTTAACTATTCCTGGACAAATCGGACCTATTTCGATTCAGGAAATTGATTCGACAACCTTTAGAGATCATTGCTTTATTAAAGCTGTCACAATTCCTGCAAATATTTCCAGAATTGCTCCTTATGCATTCGCTGGATGCCATAATCTGACAAACGTAATTTTTGAGTCGGCTGCAGTTGAAATAGGAGAATATGCTTTCCAGACTCAGAATGTACAAAACCATGAAGTAGGATGTACTAATGCGGATGATATGACAGATGTATCCGGAAATCCTAAGAAGCAGTTACATTTTTCAGGTCCTATTACGACCAATACAGTTACCTCCGGACCTTTTGAATATGCCATGAGTTATGAAGGCAGATATAATAATTCGGCTCAAAATGCAAGCTTTGCGCTTTATTATAGCGGCTGGCCTTCAAATTTAACTATTCAATACAATTATAATTCTATGACAAATACCGGAAAGAGTGAACTGGTTGATTTCCCTGCTCTTTCTGATTTAGGACCTTCAGGTACTCTCTTGACAGAGTACGGCGATGGTTCAAGCGGCAGAAGAGGATATTTAAAGGATTATCTTGATACTTTGTCTGCAGCTTCTCTTACAGCTATAAAGACAGCTATTTCAATTGATGATTATACCGGATTGACGGATAATCAGGTTGATTTGCTAAAGGCTATTCTTGAAATAGATGTTCCTGCAGGTGTCGATGGTATTAAGAATGGATTGCTGCTGGAAAAAGAAACAAATGATGGCGTTACCTACAGAGTTGACAGAACCTTTAATTTATTTGGTGTAGATTGCGTGGATGCTGCGGATCCGGTTGACCCTTCAACAGGTAATAAGTATGCTGACCTTTCGACTGTATATCAGAATTCTGATTTCCAGGGCTCATCTACACTTCGAGAGATTAATATTTACGGTAATTCCGAAGTGCCTGCATATGCCTTTAATGATTGTTCACGGTTGCTTACAGCCAGAATTGCCGGCAACACACCTTTGATTGGAGAGCATTCATTTTGGGATTGTGCGGACCTTGAAAAAGTAAGCTTTACAGGTAATATGACCAGCATTGGAAATTATGCTTTTGAGGGTGATACAGCTCTTAATGATGTAACACTGCCTACAACAGTTAATACACTTGGAACTGTACCGTTCCTTTCCTGTGAAGACCTTGAAAACGTTGATTTTAGCGGCGGAACATATTTCACAACGGATAATTCTATTATTTATTCGCTTAATGGCGGACAAAAGGATAAGCTTATAGAATGCTTAAAGGGAAGAACGAGTAAATATTTCAGAGCTGATGAGGCCGCAACGGTTAAATCTATCGGACCGGAAGCTTTTAGAGATACGGAAATTGTAGAAGTTGATCTTTCCAATTCTTCAATTAACGCTATTCCTTCATATTCATTTGCTTATACGAACAAGCTGCGTACGGTTAAACTGCCCAGCGCTTGTACAACCATACAGGATTATGCTTTCAAAAACAGTTCTGTTGACACCTTGGAAGCAACCAATTATTTGAATTTGATAGGACAGAATGCTTTCACTGATATGTTGGCTCCCAACAATTCAGATGTTACCTTCTGTTGTCCTGTCGGCTCTTATCTTGCAGATTACGGAAATCTGTATGGATACAGTGTTGAGGCTACCGTTCCGGTTAATTATTATACAGTTGTATTCTGGGATTGGGATGACAGTGTTGGCACTAATGTTCAGGTGTCATCGCAATCTGTTCGCGAAGGAACAGATGCCATACCGCCTACACCTGCCGGAAAGGAAGGCTATGTATTTGATAGTTGGTCACCTTCATATACAGAAATAACCTCAGATATTTGGTGCTTCGCTCAATATGTAACACCCTCTGAAAGCTACAATAAGCATACGGTTATTTTCCAAAACTATGATGGAAGTGCATTAAAGACTGCTTATATAAATGATGGAGAAGATGCTTCTTTGGCAGCTCCCAATGTCCCTGCAAGAGAGGGCTACAGATTTATCGGATGGGACAGAATCCTTACTAATGTCACAGGTGATATTACGACTATGGCTCAATATGAGGCAGTCGATAACAGATTTGTTGTTAATTATTATGATAAGGATGAAAACTTATTCTATTCAGCGACTGTAAATCCCGGCGAGGATGCACCTAATATTTCCGGCCCCGTTGTGGATGGTATGGTATTTGCCGGATGGAAGCCTGCCATTACTGCAGTTTCAAAGAATATTGATACTTATGCTCAATATACATCTGGTAACGGCTCGGGTAATGGTTCGGGTAATGGTACGGGTGGCTCGGGTAATGGTACCGGCGATGGTAAGATGACAACGTATACGCTTACAGTAGTCAACGGAAATGGTTCCGGCAGCTATGTTGCAGGCAGCCAGCCTGTTTTAATTGCCAACGATCCTGCAAGCGGCCTTGAATTTGATAAGTGGACGGTTGAACCTGCAACGGTAGAGATTGCCACCAAGGTTATGAATGTGACTTTGATTACCATGCCGGCTTCAAATGTAACTGTTACAGCGCATTATAAGGCAAAGACAAAATCCTCGGGATCAGGTTCTGTTTCAGGTGGCAATTTCTCCGGAAAAATCAATACGGGCTCCGGAAAGGTTACCAGCCTTGGAACTACTGTAGTAATTGATAAGAACGGCTTGTCCAACACAGGTGTGGTTTCTGCAACTGTAAACGGTTCTTCGGATAACTTTACAATTAAGATTAATGAGAGCAGTTCGGCCTCAGAAGCAGTACTCAAGGCCTTAAAGAATGAGTATGGCGATGATTTATCCGGCATCAAGTATTTTCCTATGGATATTACCTTGTATGATTCAACCGGAACAAAAGCTATAACTGATACAACAGGTTTGTCTATCAGCATTACGCTTCCTTTGCCGGATTCATTAATCGAATATGCAGGAAATAATAAAATCGCCGGAGTTGTAAATGATAAATTGGATAAACTTACGCCTAAGTTTACGACAATATCAAATGTTCCCTGCATAACGTTTGTAGCGCAGCATTTTTCACCTTATGTAATTTATGTAGACACTGCAAATCTGTCTGCTTCAGGTGGTGCGAGCGGTGGAGGAACTGCCGATTCAACTCCTAAGACTGCTGATGGTATTCATCCCAAGTGGTTTTTGGCAATTGGATTATTTGCAGTTTCCATGGTTCTTTATTTAAAAAAGGACAAAAGAAAAGTATTAGTTAAAGCATAAATGAGGCATTTATGAAGAAAAAGAAAAAGAA
>JAZQNB010000049.1:0-7487 GCA_045627085.1 Lachnospiraceae bacterium
GTCGTAATTCCGTCCTTCGCAGTGGGTCGTACTCAGGAGATACTGTATTTCTTAAGAAAAATAAAAGTCGACAAAATGGTTGAAGGACATGAAGATTTTCAGGTCTATGTGGACAGCCCGCTTGCCGTTGAAGCGACAGGAATATTTAACGAGAATAGGTTGGATTGCTTTGATGAGGAAGCAATGGAATTGGTTAATGAGGGAATTAACCCCATAGCTTTTGCAGGCCTGAAGCTTGCAATTACCTCAGAGGAATCAAAGGATATTAATTTTGACGATAAACCCAAGGTTATCTTATCCGCATCCGGCATGTGTGAGGCCGGACGTATAAGGCATCATTTGAAGCATAATTTGTGGAGACCGGAATGTACTATTCTTTTCGTAGGTTATCAGGCTGTGGGCACTTTGGGACGCGCTCTCGTGGAAGGAACCGATGAAGTGCATCTGTTCGGCGAGCCAATCAGTGTTAAAGCAGAGATATTACAGCTGCACGGAATGAGCGGACATGCCGATAAGGACGGACTTATAGAATGGCTCGAAGCATTTGATGAAAAGCCTAAGAAGGTATTCGTGGTTCATGGCGAGGACAGTGTATGTTCGGCATTTACCGAATGCCTTAAGATAGAGCACGGACAACGCGCTTATGCTCCATACAGCGGAACGGAATTCAATCTGCTGACGAACAAGCTTGAATATGAAGGCATTCCGATTCCCGTCAAGAAGAAAACCAAAATTGCAAGCGGCGTTTATGCAAGACTTATTGCTGCCGGACAGCGTTTGGTTGCCGTCATTTCGAAAAGCGACGGATTGCCCAATAAGGAAATGGCTAAATTGGCAGATCAGATTAATTCAATCTGTGACCATATGGAAAGATAAATTATGTGATAAAGGAATAAAGAATTATGAGTTATGCTGATAAAGTATTTATAGATATGTGCAAGGACATTTTGGAAAACGGAACCAGCACCGAAGGAGAAAAAGTCAGACCGCATTGGCCTGACGGTACCAGTGCTTATACTATCAAAAAATTCGGAGTGGTAAACCGTTACGATTTGTCAAAGGAATTTCCCATCCTTACACTCAGAAAGACGGCGCTTAAGTCCGCAACGGATGAAATGTTATGGATATGGCAGCAAAAGTCCAATAACATAAATGACCTTCACAGCCATATCTGGGATGAGTGGGCTGACGAGAACGGTTCAATCGGAAAGGCTTACGGATATCAGTTGGGTGTAAAGCACGAATATAAAGAGGGAATGATGGACCAGGTTGACAGAGTGATATATGACCTTAAAAACAATCCTTTCAGCCGACGCATTATGACCAATATTTATGTTCATCAGGATTTACACGAGATGAGACTGTATCCATGTGCGTATTCCATGACATTTAATGTAACGCAAAAGCCCGGAGATGATAAGCTTACGCTTAACGCTATTTTAAATCAGCGTTCCCAGGATGTGCTTGCAGCCAATAACTGGAATGTGGTTCAATACGCCGTTTTGGTACACATGCTCGCACAGGTTTGCGATATGAAGGTGGGAGAACTGGTGCATGTTATAGCCGATGCACATATTTACGACCGACATGTTCCGCTTGTAAAGGAACTGATTACAAGGGAGCCATTGCCGGCCCCGAAATTCTGGCTTAACCCGGACATTCATGACTTCTATAAGTTTACCAGAGATGATGTAAAGCTGGAGGGATACAGCTTCGGAGAGCAGATAAAAGATATTCCCATAGCAATATAAACGACAGGCGGTGTATATATGAATTTAATTGTAGCAGTAGATTCCAATTGGGCCATCGGTAACAAGGGTGGCCTTTTAGTGAGTATTCCAAATGACCATAAGAATTTCCGTATGCTGACAACCGGAAAGGCTGTTGTTCTCGGAAGAAAGACACTTGCAACCTTCCCGCAGGGTCTTCCCCTGAAAAATCGGGATAACATTATCCTTTCAACCAATCAAAATTTCAAGGTTAACGATGCCGTGGTGGTTCATTCCATAGATGAACTGCTTGAAGAATGCAGACAATATAATGACGATGATATTTATGTTATAGGGGGAGACAGCATATACAAACAGCTCCTTCCCTACTGTAATAAAGCTATAGTTACAAAGATAGATTATGTCTATCAGGCAGACGCGTATTTTCCTAATCTAGATAAGGATCCTGAGTGGGAAATTACGGACGAATCAGATGAGATGACATGTTTCGATATAACCTATACTTTCGTAACATATGAAAGAAAAAGTAAAGTGGTTAACAAATATCAATAAAGTGGTTAATTTCACTACGCTTTTTGAACCTTTCATGTATTGACTTTTTCAATAAAAAGCTCAATAATTATTAGCAAAAGTTTATGAAAGAAGGGTGTACTATGGAAAAGAAAAATTTGGACTGGTCCAATTTAGGATTCGGTTATGTTCAGACAGATTTCAGATATGTTTCCAATTATAAGAACGGAGCATGGGATGAGGGTACTATTACAGCTGACCCTAATGTAGTGTTAAACGAATGCGCCGGAATTTTACAGTATGCACAGACCTGTTTTGAAGGACTGAAAGCATATACTACAGAGGACGGACATATTGTTACCTTCAGACCCGACTTAAACGCAGCCAGAATGAAGGATTCTGCAAGCAGACTTGAGATGCCCGTATTCCCCGAGGACAGATTTATCGATGCCGTTCACCGCGTAGTTGAGGCAAACGAGGCATGGGTTCCTCCTTATGGAAGCGGTGCAACATTATATATCAGACCTTACATGTTCGGAGCTAATCCTGTTATCGGCGTAAAACCTGCAGAGGAATATCAGTTCAGAATTCTTGTTACACCTGTCGGACCGTATTTTAAAGGTGGTGCAAAACCCCTTACTATCTGTGTAAGCGACTTTGACCGTGCCGCACCGAACGGAACAGGTCATATCAAAGCAGGACTTAACTATGCAATGAGCCTTCATGCTATTGTTACTGCGCACAAGAACGGCTTTGATGAGAATATGTACCTTGACCCTAAGACCAGAACAAAGGTTGAGGAAACAGGTGGAGCAAACTTCATTTTCGTAACTAAGGACGGAAAAGTAGTAACACCCAAGTCAAGTTCAATTCTTCCTTCCATTACCAGAAGAAGCCTTATCTATGTTGCTAAGGAATATCTTGGTTTGGAAGCAGAAGAAAGAGATGTTTATTTTGATGAGCTTACCGATTTCGCAGAGTGTGGTCTTTGCGGTACAGCCGCTGTAATTTCACCCGTAGGTAAGATTGTTGACCACGGTAAGGAAATCTGCTTCCCGAGCGGAATGAATGAAATGGGACCTGTTACCCGAAAATTGTATGAAACACTTACCGGAATCCAGATGGGACGCCTTGAGGCTCCTAAGGGATGGATTCATGTAATCAAGTAAATAAACAGATAAAAATTTACGCAAAAATGGCCTTTTCTGACGCATCTGATTGTCGGAAAGGCCTTTTTTTGATACCATAATTTCGAATAAGTATGCAAAATTCTACGGGTAGGGGTAACAAATATGACTGGGAGTAGTGGTGTATTTATTGCTTTGGGATTGTGGGGCTGTCTGTTAAATCTGATAATGGCATTCTTTATCAGAACCAGTCCGATTATAAAACGTCGAATAAATTTCTGTATTTCTTACATGGCTATAATAAATGCCGTTAATCTGTTCGCCAACAGTATGGCTAAAATTTGTGACGGTTCAAATACTGTTGCCGGCAGGTTTTTAGTTCCTGTGCTTAATTTCCTGATTTATGAATTGAATTATTTCCTTTTGTTTATTTTAGTCAGATTTTGCATCGTATCGTTGGGGGAGGACGGACACAAGCCCAGAGCCTGGCATATCATAGCGTATTCTCTTTGCGGATTGGCTACTCTCTCAGTCATTGTTTCACAGTTTTCAGGTTATTATTATTACATCAATGACGAGAACGAATATATCAGGGCAGGCGGTTACTGGATATCACAGGATTTCGCAATAATGATATTTTTGCTGCTTTTGTTTGTGATAATTCGAAGCAAAAACAGAGTCGGGGGAAAACAATTGCTTTCGATTATATTGTTCATGACTTCCCCGATTTTGGCAATGCTGCTTCAGTATTGGATTTATGAAGAAGCATTGCTTAATATGATGAATACACTGACGATATTTTTGATAATTGTTCTTTCTCTGATAGACCAAAGCCAGGATTCGCTCGAACATGAAAAGGAGCTTAGCAAGCTTAACATAAAGATAATGCTTTCCCAGATTCAACCTCATTTCTTGTATAACACATTAAATTCAATCTATTATCTGTGTGAAAAGAATCCGAAGAAGGCACAGGAAGCGATTGCACAGTTCTCGGATTTCCTGAGAGGAAATATGAATTCGCTCGCGAAGGACGAACCGGTTGAATTTGAAAAAGAGCTTCAGCACGTGGATAACTATCTCAAACTGGAAAAGCTTCGTTTCGATGACGATTTACGAATCGAATACGATATAGAGGTGTTGGATTTTAAAGTACCTGCTCTGTCATTGCAGCCTTTGGTTGAAAATGCGGTAAAGCACGGGATTGGAAAAGCTCCGAACGGGGGCACGTTATACATAGCTTCAAAAGAAAGTGAAAATGCTTATGAAATATTGATAAAGGATGACGGCGTAGGCTTTGACCCGGCCAGATCTGAAACGGATGGCAATCTTCATGTGGGAATTGCCAATGTAAAGAAGAGACTGGAGACCATGTGTGGGGGCACATTGGAAATCTGGACGAAAATCGGTAAGGGTACCAAAATACTGATTACCATACCTAAATGACGACTTAAAAAATTACGATTTATGAGGTAAAATGCATGAGGATAATAGCAGTAGATGATGAAAAAATAGCATTGGAGAATATATGCGACACTATTTCTCAGGTAGCTCCCGAGGCGGAAATAGTCTCCTTCAGAAGCGGAGATGAGGTGCTTAAATATCTGGAGAAAAACACGGCTGATGTTGCATTCTGCGATATTGAAATGCGTGGATTAAACGGAATAGAGCTGGCCAAAAAGATGAAAATCATAGCTCCGGGGATAAATATCATCTTTGCGACGGGGTTTGATTCATATATGGAGATGGCGTTTGACCTTAGGGCAAGCGGTTATCTTACCAAGCCTATTACAAAGGACAGAGTCAAAAAAGAGCTGGACAATTTAAGAAACCCGATTGAGGTCAAAAAGGACGGAACCAAGCGAATAAAGGTGCAGACCTTTGGCAATTTTGAAATATTCGTGGACGGTAAACCTGTTTCCTTCAAATATACAAAATCAAAAGAGCTTATAGCTTATCTGGTTGACAGAAAAGGAGCAGTATGCAATAACAACGAGCAGATGGCAATTTTATTTGAAGATGACCTGCACAAGTCCTATCTTCAAAAGCTTCATGCCGATATAACGAAGGTATTCAAGGACCTTAATTGTGAGGAAGTGATATCACAACAGTGGGGTGGAATATCGATTGTGCCGGATATGATAGAATGCGATTACTATGAATGGGAGAAAGGGACACCTTCTGCCCTTAATGCATATCATGGTGAATATATGAGCCAGTACAGCTGGAGCGAATTTACAAACGGAGCCTTCGGAGGAGTATAAAGTGAAAAGGTTTTTACATTTTCTCGGGATTTTCTTCGCTTTGTGCATGCTCCCGAGTATATCTGCGAGTGCAGAGACAAAAACAATGTATATAAGAGGCTTTATTCCTTCAGACGAGGTATATGTCTACAGGATTGCTTACAGAAGCGAAAGCGGTGATTATCTTTGGGAAAGTCAGGTCGTCGATTGGCTGGAGACGGACGGCACAAATTATGAGAATCTGACACCCGTAGGATTGGCCAATACAATGGTAGCCGAAAGAAGTCAGGAATTTTGTGAGCTGCTCCTTATGGGACTGAGAAATGAGACGACCGGAACCGTAAACCTGCCTAAGATAAAGCTCACGGGTCAAACCTATTATGAGGAGGACTTGGAACAGGGATTTTATATTATACTTCCCAAAGGTGACAAGAGGGTGTACAGCCTGAAATGGGTTGCCTTAAAAAATGCAACATTAAATGTAATATACGGAGCTGAGGATTACAGCCTCCCGGAGTTTGAATATACCATCGAGAATAAAACGACAGACAGAGGAATTGATGAAGACGGAAGGCTGTGGATGGCCGCCGATGACGAGACTCAAATCAGTCTGACTATAGGTATACCGGATTATCCGGCTTATTATACGAATGGAAAGCTGATAAGCGCGATATCCGTTCAGGTGCCAAGCGGACTGATATTAACGGATTCGAGTCTGGTGTTAAAGGGAGTGCTTGGAGGGGTGACAGATACCCTTACGCTGGGAAGTGATTATTCCATTCAAAATATCCAGCATACAAATGCGTATTACCTGACTGCGGATGCACCATATTTCTATGGAACCGATAACAGCTGGTTTTATGAGCCGGATGGAGGAATGTTAATTAACGGAACGGTTACGGATGCGGTTGCCACAGTCAATGATTTAAATGATGTTTCTTATACGGAAGAAAATTTTGAAGTACACTCGGACATTCATCTGTTGGTTTTGTCTGTTGATACAGATATAGAATATGATGAGCTGCAAATCTCTTTGTGTGTTACAAAGGATGATACGGCAAATGACGATTGCATGTATGAGGTTAATGTCGGATATATGTATTCCACTTCGGCCATTGATCCCAACGAAAGGGCCGGGAGCTACAACCTTTTTGAAATAGCTTCACTGGGAGTGAAGGTTACGGTTTTGGCCGGAGACGGATTTAACTCATATGATATTTCAACTCTCATGGCTGAAGCGGACAGACTGCCCGGTGCAATAATTCAATTGTGCAGACTGATTGATGTATATGATATATCCTCGAGTGATTACAGACTCAATCAGGCTTTATCAAATCTGGAGCTTGGCACATATTATGTGACCTACAATAACGAAGGAACTGAAGCATATTTATATGGACAAATAGGAACATTAACAACTGATGATAACGGTGAAGCATCCTATGGAGGACTTCCCAGAGCGGATTATCTTTTAAGAGAGATACAATTTCCGGAAGGCTATATGCTTTCGAGAGAGTCTTTTATCATCGACTATGACGATTGGGAGAACAGTGCGATTATGGAAGGAAATTATCTGTGTGATACATTATGGCTGGATTATGAGGGAGCAGAGCTTCCTGACACAGGTGGTGTCGGAACTTATTATTTCACTATAATAGGAATACTCCTGATGCTTTTAGTCCTGATTCTGTTAATTATCAAGACCAAAAAGAAAAAGGATGACGAAGAAGAATAGCGTTAGGGTTTGTCAAGTAAAGTGTGTAAGTTCTTTTTTACCTCTTATTTCGTAGCTTAGCACGATACAGTGTGCTGACTGATATTCCGGTCATGTTTGAGACCTGGTTGTAGGAGTATGATTCCAGCAATGAGAGCGCATGGCT
>JAZQNB010000050.1:0-2507 GCA_045627085.1 Lachnospiraceae bacterium
GGTTTCCTGCATTGAACCATATAGTCAAGTAATGTTCCATCTGGGATACGAGTTTGATGAAAATGATGCACATGATGTGAAGTTATTGTGTGAGACACTTCATATCGAAATTCCAAATGAGTATAGATAACTGCAAATTACAGTTTGCGGAGAAAATCGATAAAGACAAAACTCCGAGTGGTACGTGATAAAACTCCTACTACTATAATTACCGCAGGAGTAAAATGTTAGTGCAGAAATTAAACAAAACAGTAGAATGATGGGTGGCTCTGTCAGGCATTGATTGACTGATTAGAAAAGAACTCCGTACA
Source organism: Lachnospiraceae bacterium (assembly GCA_045627085.1). GTDB lineage: Bacteria > Bacillota > Clostridia > Lachnospirales > Lachnospiraceae > RGIG10340. Next base: position 312 of record JAZQNB010000050.1, read on the forward strand.
TGTGGAGTGCGTAGTATTGATGTCAAGGGTGAAGGAATAAGCGGCTGCAAAGTGCTTATTTACGGCACTTTTTTGAGGCCTGACCGGGAACCGTTTTCATCGTCAGAAGCTCCGAAAGAGTACACGGGAACATATCTATAAGGTCTGTGAGAGGTCGTAAACAGGCTTTGAAAAATTGAGTTAGTGGATTAGATGTTTTGACCTGACAGCAGTTCAGCACACCCAACCTAAAAGGGTATGTCAGTTAGTGGAATAGGTGTCAGAGGATTAAAAGAAAATAGTATTTGGTGGTGAATAAATGACTGCAATACAAAAGATGCTTTTTGAATTACAAGATAAAGAGTATGCTCTGTTTCAGGCTAAACTGACACCTACGATTAATCCGGAACTATTTATCGGAGTAAGAGTTCCTGCTTGCAGAGCCCTTGCAAAGGATCTTTATAAAAATGACACGGAAGAAGTAAAAAGATTTTTGTCAAAGCTTCCGCATAAGTACTACGATGAAAACATGCTGCATGGTCTGCTTATTTCTGAAATAAAGGATTTTGATTTATGTATTTCAAAGCTTGAAGCATTTCTTCCGTTTGTAGACAATTGGGCTGTCTGCGATATAATGTCGCCAAAATGCTTTAAAAAACACAAGACAGAATTGCTGCCGCATATTGAAGCATGGACAGAATCTCCGGAAGAATACACGATACGCTTCGGACTGGAAATGTTGATGTCACATTTTCTGGATGATGATTTCAAACCGGAACATCTTGCGATAGCAGCTTCCGTCCGTTCAGATAAGTATTATGTGAATATGATGATAGCTTGGTTCTTTGCTACGGCATTAGCAAAGCAGTGGGATAGCACGATTGGATATATTGAAAATAATAAGCTTGGTGAATGGGTTCACAACAAGACGATTCAGAAGGCTCGTGAAAGTAATAGAATTTCCGATGAACAGAAACAGTATTTGAATAAGCTGAAACGATAATTGCTAAATCGGGTTTAACGACAAGAATAAATATTATTTATGGAGTGTGTAAAACAGCAGAATGACATGAATTAATCGGATGACACTATTCGTATCACTCATGTGACAGAGCGTTTCTTGTTTTGACCATATTCATTTGTTACTTTCGTTTTAATCTTCGGAAAACGAAAGGATAAATGAAATATGAAAAACAAGAAGATGTTATTCACAGGAACTGCGCTGCTTATTGCCTTTACAGTATGGACAATTCTCATTCAGTTCATCGATGTGCAGGCTGTGGGCGTTAATGGAACAAAGATCGGCTTTGCAGCCATAAACACATGGTTTCACAAATTGACCGGGGTGCATTTGACCGTCTATACCGTCACGGATTGGCTCGGACTTGTTCCTATATGTATATGCGGATTCTTTGGCGTTGTCGGTTTGAGGCAGCTTGTAAAACGCAAAAGCTTATTCAAGGTGGATGCGGATATCATTTTGCTCGGAATATATTATGTAGTTGTCATATTCGCGTATTTAATCTTTGAAATGATTCCGATAAACTATCGTCCGATACTTATTGACGGGATTATGGAAGCATCATATCCATCCTCAACAACACTTCTGGTATTAAGTGTAATGCCAAGTTTGAAATTCCAAATGGTACGAAGAAGCAGAAATGCTGCACTTCGGAACACAGTCAATGTGCTTGCAACAGCATTTTCGGTGTTTATGGTTATCGGCAGATTGCTTTCCGGGGTTCACTGGTGTACGGATATCATTGCTTCGGTACTGCTTAGCACTGGCCTGTTTAAGCTATATCAGTTCTCAGTCGGATTTGTGGAGCAAAGAAAATCCGAGCAGAGTCCGGAGGTGTAGAATGGAGTTTAATGAAAAACTACAGGAACTGAGAAAAATAAAGGGAATTACGCAGGAGGAGCTTGCACAGGCTCTTTATGTGTCCAGAACAGCTGTTTCAAAATGGGAGTCCGGAAGAGGATATCCAAGCATTGATTCCCTGAAAGAAATATCAAGTTTTTTCTCTGTGACAATTGATGAACTGATATGCTCCGAGGAAATCATGGCGGCAGCAGAAGATGATAAAGAAAGCTCCTTACATAAACTCATTGCACTTATTTGCAGTCTTTTAGATGTATTTGTTGGACTACTGTTGTTTATTCCGGTATTTGGGAACGGGACGGATTCTCCATCCACAGTATCGCTATTGTCACTTA